>CAXTBQ010000093.1:0-2177 GCA_964242065.1 uncultured Terriglobus sp.
CTGTTTCTGAGCCGGTAAGCCAACCCATGCGTCACCCACTGCAAACCGTCATCCCGTGCGTGCACTATGACGATTTTCTGTCGCTCACACTGCCGCACAATCTTTTGCTGCTACCCTCCGTCACTGTGCTCACCAGTCCGTGGGACCGGGCGACCATTGAACTGTGCAAGCAGATGGAGGTGCCGCTGCTGATCTCAGACGCGTGGCACACGGGTGGCACGCTCAACAAGGGGGCGGCGCTCAACCAGTGGGTGACGCACGCCGCGGCCTACGATCCGGCTGCCTGGCTGATGACGCTAGACGCTGACGTTCTGCTGACCAAAGAGATCGCCTCGTACCTGCCTTCTCTGGACCCGCGCTGCCTGTACAGCGCGCCGCGTCGCATGTGCGAACAGCCGTTCCACTTTCAGGAGTTTCGCGTCGCCAAACGTCCGCTTTCCACCTTCCGGCTCGATCGGGTTCCAGTGATCGGCGGTAAGCTGTGGGGCACGGTCACCGCCACGAACCCGGTGGGCCTGGCCGGGTACCTGCAGCTCTGGCAACCCGCGCACGCTCTCGGCTTGCGGCAGTTCGAAGCCACCGGCACGGCAGAAGGCTACGATCTGTTGTTCGGCCTGTCGTTCCCTGATGACGCACGCCGCCTCCTTAACCAGGAGGTGCTGCACATTGGCCCAACGCAGGTGAACTGGGCGGGCCGGCGCAGCGCGCGGTGGGTCGTCCGTCCAGAATGACCTGACCACCCGGTAGTTGCCGTGTCACAATAGCAGTACTCCCCCAAACAACTTTCGCCGGCAGCTTGTCTTCCGGTCTGTGGTCGTATCTCATGTCAGGTCCGTGCAGGTTCCCCCTTATGAATCCTTTTCGGCGTGCGCTCCCTCTTGCGCTCCTACTTATCCTGTTGGCTGCCCTCGCCACGCTTCCGGCTGTTGCGCAAGGGTGCATTGCCGACGGACCAGAGATGGCATCCGGCCTTCTCTACCTGGAGACGCATGCGCGTTTAGACACAGCTCATGCGATCGATGCCGTGGCGTCCGATCCGCTTGCGGGCAAGCTCATCCTCAACGACACCGAAAACTCCCGCACCACCCTGCAGATCCTGGACGTCGATTGCAACAAAACCGCGTTCGGCACCGGCTGGCAAGGCGACACACGCATGTGGATCTACTGCCTAGAGGGTCGACCCTGCGTGCAGGATGAGACCCGCTCCAGCGCTTCGGACGACTGGACTCCACGCGGTGCCGCTCGCACCTCTGCCAGCTACGTGACCGAGACCGGCGACTCCACCTCTACCGCGCAGCTCTCCAGCACGTTCGCCCACGTGATCTACCAGCTGCAGCAGCAACTCGGCGACATGCACACGGCCAGCCACCTGCCCGTGCCAACAACCGACCAGTAGTGGCCGAACGGGCAGGCTGAAGCATCGGGCAGCAACCCTCAGGCAGTATCATCGTCCTGTCCATGCCCCTGTCCGTTGCTGAATTTGTCGAACGCTGGCGTTGGAATGGTAAGGCGGAGCGTTCCAACTCGCAGAACCACTTCATCGACCTTTGCCATATGCTCGATGTGCCCACGCCGTCCGAGTACGGTGATGAACATCGCTACTGCTTTGAGAAGCCGGTCAGCAAGGTGTACGGCGGCAAGGGGAGCGCCGATGTCTGGAAGCTGGATCACTTCGGCTGGGAGTACAAGGGCGCAAAGGGCGACCTGAAAGCTGCCTTCAAGCAGCTGAACGACTATCGCATCGACCTCCACAATCCGCCCATGCTCGTGGTGTGCGACATGGAGGTCTTTGAGATCCACACCAACTTTGAAAACAGCCGCGAGCGCATCTTCCGCTTCAACCTGAAAGAGCTGCTGGCTGGCAAGCCCACGCTGGATTGCCCGCTGCCTCCGCTTGAGGTGCTGCGTGCGCTCTTCACCGACAACAGCATCCTGCGCCCGGGCAACACCGACGCCCGTGTCACGGAACAGGCTGCACGCGAGTTCCTTCGGCTATCACAGCGCCTTGAGCTTGAGCGTGCGGTTCCGCTCACCCGCGACCAGATCGCGCACTTCCTCATGCGGCTCGTCTTTTGCCTGTTTGCTGACAGCATTGAGCTGCTTCCAGATCACCTGTTCCGCAAGCTGGTGCAGGACGGCAAAATCTACCCGAAGCGTTTCATGAAAAAGCTGCGTGA
>CAXTBQ010000093.1:2277-12569 GCA_964242065.1 uncultured Terriglobus sp.
AATCGCAAGGTGGAAACGCTTCTTGGAGCCTGGATTGACGAACTCACATCCGTTCGTGTGCTTGATCCTGCTTGCGGCTCTGGCAACTTTCTCTACGTCGCGCTTAGGGAGATGCTGGACCTGTGGAAAGAAGCCAAGCTCTTTGCGCAGGAGCAGCACGTATCCTTGGTGCTGCCAAAGATCGTGTCTCCACAGCAACTCTTTGGCATCGAGACAGACCTGTACGCATGGGAGCTGGCCAGCGTTGTGGTCTGGATAGGCTTTCTGCAATGGAAACGTGAAAATGGAGAGGACTTCCGCAAAGAACCGATCCTGCAACGCCTGAACAACATCGAACGCGGCGACGCTATCCTCCGCTACGACGCGGAAGGAAAACCCTACGAACCCGAGTGGCCGAAAGCGGATTACATCGTCGGCAACCCGCCCTTTCTCGGCGATAAGAAGATGCGCCGTGAGCTCGACACAGCTGAGCACCCGAGGTATGTCGATGATTTGCGTGAGCTCTACAGCGGGCGAGTCTCGGGTGGAGGAGACCTCGTTACATACTGGTTTGAAAAGGCGCGTAAGCAACTTGTCGCAGGGGTTGTGAGTCGGGCGGGTCTCATTGCTACTCAAGGAATCCGAGGACTTGCAAATCGCTTCGTGTTGGACTCAATTGTCCGGGACGGAAGCATCTTTTATGCGATTTCAGACCACGATTGGCTGCTAGACGGAGCGATGGTCCATGTTTCATTAGTAGCATTTGATGGCGGGTCCGAATCAACCATCATCTTGGACAATGCACCCGTTGAGAGGATCTACGCCAACCTTCAAAGCGGATCTAATCTGACGCTTGCCGCACGACTTGTTGAAAATGCACAGCTTGCCTTCGTTGGTACACAGAAGGGAGGCGCATTTAACCTTCCACCTGACGACGCAAGTAGGCTCCTGCGAGCGCCGCTTAATCCAAATAGGCGGCCTAACAGTGATGTCGTCCTTCCTTGGATGAACGCATACGATCTGACTCAACGTAACCGGGCTCTGTACATAATTGACTTCGGAACCAGCATGTCCAAAGCGGAAGCTTCCTTCTATGAGCTGCCCTTTGAGTACCTAAAGGAGAAAGTTCTTCCAAAACGCTCCGTATTGCGACGGACAAATCATCGGGATAATTGGTGGTTACACGCAGAGAGTCGGCCAGGTTTTAGGCGGAGACTTAAAGGCAAGAACAGGTATATCGCGACGCCTCGTCACTCTAAGCACAGAGTGTTTGCTTGGGTTGACGCAGGCACCGTGCCGGATTCTGCTCTTATAGTGTTCCCCCGCGAAGATGATTATTTCTTTGGCACCCTGTCATCACGCACTCATGAGGTGTGGGCTCGTTCGCAGGGAACGCAAGTCAGAGAAGTGGAAAGTGGCTTTCGCTATACACCCAACACCACCTTCGACACCTTCCCGTTTCCATGGCCGCCCGGCCACGAGCCGCAGGACGACCCGCGCGTGCAGGCCATTGCCGCCGCCGCCAAAACGCTGGTGGAGCTGCGCGACCGCTGGCTGAACCCGCCGGACATCCCGGAAGAAGACCTGAAGAAGCGCACCCTGACCAACCTGTATAACAAGCCCCCACAGTGGCTGCAGGACGCGCACCGCACGCTGGACGAAGCCGTCTTCGCTGCCTACGGCTGGCCCCCTGACCTCACCGACCAGCAACTGCTCGAAAAGCTGCTTAACCTGAACCACGAACGCGCCGCCACGCAGTAGCGAAAACAAGATAGAGCCGACACGTTGCAAGCCTGAACCGCTATCTGGTTTTGACTCGTCCGACCAGGAACCCGACAGAAGTCGATCCAAGCGTGAAGAAGCCAGCAACAGCTCTATCCAGTAAGCCACTTGCCGTTGGGAAGTAAATCGAGAGCACGACACACAAAACTGTTGCAAGCATAGAGAAGACCGCAACGATTACAGCCGCACTTACCGGAGCTTGAGTTGGACCACCGAGCCGTCGTCCGACCGAACCTAGCTCCTGACTTTGGAGCACCTCTTTAGAAGCCAGCTCCTGGCTTAGGATGGCCTCTTTGTGCCGGTTGTTCTCTCGCGTGATTTCCAAATTCCGCTGAACGGCAAGCGCGAGGGTCTCATCCAGCTCAGGGTCTTCCGTCCCGGTGCTGTGCACCAGGCCCTTTGCTCGCTGCCGCTCAGATGCCATACAGGGTTTGCAAGCGTGCCTTCACTGCAGGTACCGACACGGCAAACATCTGCGACAAATCAGGTACAGGAAGGTCGTAGAACCGGTTCATCAAAAAACGCGGCATCAGCAGGTTTGCAGCAAAGAAGTTCGCTTCTGTCTCGTGCTCATCTTGAACTTGGTTACCACGTCGGTAGACGCGGTACGCATCCGTTGCGACCCAGTCCGAATGCAAAATCTGATGGCCAAGTTCATGCGCGACGGTAAAAGTCTGCCTTAGCGCAGGCTCGTCACGATTCACAAAAATCTTTCGCTCTTCGTAGTCATAGAAACCGGAAACGTCCTCAGCTTCCGCTTCAAACGAAGCAAACACGACTTCGACTCCGGTCCGCCTGGCAATAAGAACAGGATTGACGGGAGGGTCTTGCACATCGAACTGAGACAGCAAGCCAAGAGCGGCGTCCTGCGCGAGCTTGAAGTTGGGTCGACGGCGGGTCTCTGGCCGGGCAGGTGCGAGGGTCGGTGCAGTGGCCATGCGCTTAGAATGACAGATTCCAGTCTGTCCTGCGTTTTCCACAGAGAAGGTGTGTGATAGACGCGTGGAAGTGACAGGGACCTGGGCGGCCACCACGTCCGCGTCGCGTGTGAGCCAGTCAAGTGTGGGCATGGCCAGGACCGATCATCGGAAAGCGCCTCTGCCCTGCCAAAACGTGCAAGGCGTCAGCACCATCTGCTTGCGGTTCTAAGACCTTTGCGTAGCGGACTTGCTTTTGTGCCCGCCAGAGCGTTTTTGTCGCGGGCTTTTGTCGCCTACGTGCAGGTTTTTGCACGCATCGAAGCCGTGATCAACAAGAGCGAAGCCGTCAAGGACCTGAAGAACGCGGCCAAGGAACGCAAGCTGACCGCCGGCGAAAAGAAGCAGCTGACCACGGAGGAGAAGGAGTACAAGTCGAAGCGCAAGCAGATCCAGGAGAAGCTCATCAAGTTCGCCACGCGCATCCCGGCCTTCATGTACCTGACGGACTTCCGTGAGAACACGCTGCAGGATGTCATCACGCGCATCGAGCCTGACCTGTTCGAGACAGTGACCGGCCTCTCCGTGCAGGATTTCGACCTCCTGCGCAATCTGAAGGTCTTTAACACAGAGCACATGAACGCCGCCGTGTTCGCCTTTCGGCGGTATGAGGACGCGTCGCTCCGCTACACCGGCATCCCCAGCCACGAAGACCTGAGGGATGTGGGCGGCTTCGACACCGTGATGTCCGCGCCGTAGGCCGATTGGGTAAGCGCGTCCCTTCGCTATCGGAAGGTCCTAAGGCCTGCGTGTAGCGAACCTTCTGTTTGTGCTCGCCAGAGCGTGTTTTTCGCGGGTTTTTGTCGCCTAAACGCATGTTTTTGCACGCTCTTTGAAAAGTGCCGAATTGTTGGCTTCTTCGGCGATTGCGATGTTCCGGCGAGCAGCCCGCCTGAATACAAGTGCACCACAAATGGTGCACTTGATCATCCTAGCGGCAATCCAGAAAGTACGTTCCGAAATGGAACGCCCTCCCTGGCCATTTCGCTCACATGTAATCCACGCCGTACTGCACCGGGATTTGGGTGAAGGCGATGCGCGTGGGGGCGCTGTCGCGCGCCGGGAGCATGCCGGCAAAGTGCAGGGTGGTGTGGCCGTACTTCAGGTTGAGCTTGTCCAGGGTGCGGCTCAGTTCGTTGCGGTTGTCGGGGTCGGCGAACAGGGTGGGTTGCTGCTCGCTCTCGTGGATGAGCCGGCCCATGGAGATGCCGACGAAGAACGGCCGCTGGAAGTCTGGCCCGGTGGGCTGTTGCGCCCAGATTTTACCGAGCGTCTCCAGGAGTGAAAGCGTGTCCTGGCAGGCGGGGAAGCGGGCTTCCATGCCCCAGCCATCGTGCCGGATGCCGCTGGTGTGCTGCCTTATTCTGCGCGGCTTCGTCTTGCCCGCGGTGCCGGTGCGGCCGTGCTCAGCTTCAGGCAGGTTGGCGGCCTTTACCTGCTGTCGATTGAGCTGGTAGCGCACGGTCAGGCTCATGGACCCGGCGCAGAGTTTCTCCATCCGCAGGCGCATGGCGGCCTTGTGCAGCAGCTTGTGCGCTACAGCCCACGCGCCCTCCCGGCTGCGGTGCTCGGGTCCCAGCACGTGCGAGTGGCCGAGCGATTTCTGCATTTCGTTGGGCAGCGGCGCGCCGTCATCGCCGGTGCTGTGCCCGTGCAGCCAGTGGTACAGCCGGTCGCCCCAAACGGAGTTCCACAGCCGGTGCATGCCCTCGCGATCCAGCGCCAGCAGCTGCGGCATGGTGGTGATGCCCTTTCCAATGAGCATGGCCTCCGTACGCGCGCCCACGCCGGGCAAGTCGCGCAGCTCCAGGCCAAGCAGCGCTCGTGGCAGTTGCGAGGGCAGCAGGCCGATGAGGCCGTCCGGCTTCTGCATGTCGCTGGCGATCTTCGCCAGGTAGCGGTTGGGCGCCATGCCAATGGAGCAGCGCAGCGTCTCGCCTACGTTGTCGCGGATGCTAGCCTTGATGGCCAGGGCAATCTGCCGGGCACGCGGCGGCTCCTGCTCGCGGCCGATCAGCTGGCACACCATCTCGTCGATGGACGGCGTATGCGCCACGGGGCAGGCAAGCTCTACCGCGGCGGCAATCTTATGGGAGTACTCCGCATAGGTGGTGTGGCTGCCGTGCACCATGATGATGTCGGGGCAGATGCGCTTCATGTCCGCGACGCGGGTGCCGGTCTTGATGCCGAGCGCCTTGGCCTCGTAGCTGGCGGCAATGGCCACCGTGGTGTCGGCGAAGCTGGGCACCACGGCAAGCGGCTTGCCTCGGTATTCCGGATGAAGCTGTTGCTCCACGGACGCAAAGAAGCTGTTCAGGTCCACGTGGAGAAAGCCGAAGCGGTCCGGCTGCACCTGCGACGAACTGGCTGCGAAAGGATCCATTTGCGCCCCTTCAGTGTACCGGCATCTTCGCTGCTTGTTCGCTGCCGCGGGCATTCGTTCTACCATGAAGGCATGGTGGCGTGCGTGGTGGTGAACTGGAACGGGTGGCGAGACACCCTAGCCTGCCTTGGCACCCTAGCCTGCCAGACCTATCAGCCGCTATCCGTGCTGGTCGTCGACAACGGCTCGTCAGATGGTTCAGTCGGCGAGCTTCGCGGCTGGATGGAGGCTCACAGCGGTTCTGTAACCACGTTTCAGATGATCGAAAGCACAGTAAATCTGGGCTACGCGCGCGGCGCAAACCTGGGCATTCAGAAGGCTTCGGAGCTTGGCGCGGAGTTCGTCTGGCTGCTGAACAACGACACGGAATGCCCCGCAGACACGCTGGAAAAGCTGGTGCGCACTGCCACGGGAGCCTCAGACACCGGGATCGTTGGGACGGTGCTGCTGTACCACGACGACCCGGCGAAGGTGCAGGCCTGGGGAGGCGGACGGATTAGCCGCTGGTCCGGCACAGCGACGCATTACCTCAAGCCGTCGCCGCTCTCCCGCGAGTCTTACGCCACATTTGCCAGCGTGCTGATCCGCACTGCGGTTCTGCGCGAGATCGGCCTTCTGCACGACGGCTACTTCATGTATTACGACGATTCGGATTTCTGCCTGCGCATGGCCGCGACGCGGTGGAAGCTGAGCATTGCTGCCGATACAGCCGTGCTGCACAAGGAAAGCGCCAGCACGGATGGTCCCCGCGATCCCTTCATGGAAAAGACCATCGCTGTATCTGGTATGCGCTTTCTGCAGCGGCATTCGCCGGCTCCCTGGCTTTCTGTACCGCTGTTCCTGCTGTTAAAGCTGGGAAACCGCGCGCGCCGGGGAGAGTGGACGGCGTTCCGGGCGGTGCTGAAAGCGGTGGGAGAATTCCGCCGCGGCTGAGCAGCCGTACCCGCTTGCGAAGGGCAGCCTTACGGTGTCACCAAAGTGACGTTAAGTACGGGTTACAGCGCCTTGACTCTCCGGTCAATTCCAGTAGAGTTGTTCCTAAGCACCACAAATGAATGATTCCAGCGCGCATGTACGTGCCGGAAAGCAGCACGTATCGCGAGCGCACATCTCCGCGCCGCATAGCTCAGGAGGCATTTGCATGAAGAAGTTTCTGTTCGCCGCACCGCTGGCACTCGTCTGTGTTTCGGCAGCTTACGGTCAGGCCGTTTCCGTCAACGGCGGCGCCATCCAGGGCACCATCACGGACCCGTCCGGTGCAGCCGTTGCCAACGCCACTGTTGTGATCGAGAGCATCGCGGAAGGGTCCAGCAAAACCTTCACCACGGACAAAGCAGGCTTCTACAGCATCGGGCCGCTCAACCCGGGTGAGTACAAGGTCACAGTGTCAGCGTCCGGCTTCTCAAAGCTCGAAGTCACCACGCGCATCCTCACCGGCACCGCCACACCCGGCAGCTACAAACTGACCGTGGGCCAGGAAAGCCAGACCGTCGAGGTGACGGCCGGAGATATCCAGGTGAACACGGAGCAGGCGGGCGTTAGCGACGTGATCACACGCGAGCAGATCAGTTCGCTGCCGGTGAACGGCCGCAACTTCCTTGACCTGGCGCAGATTGAGCCGGGCGTGCAGTTGCAGAACGGCAATACCTTCGATCCCACCAAGTCCGGCTACACAGGCATTGCCGTCAACGGTACCTCTGGCCGCACCACCCGTATTCTGCTCGATGGCCAGGACATTACGGACGAATTTGTCGGTACCACCATCTTCAACGTGTCTCAAGGCGCCATTAACGAGTTCCAGTTGAATCGCTCCACCCAGGACGTGGCCGGTGAAGTCACATCCCAGGGCGCTGTGAACGTGTCCACGCGGTCTGGCAGCAATTCGATCCATGGCGAAGGGTTCTACATCTTCCAGGATCAGCGAGCGTTGGACGCGAACCCCAATGCACTTGGCGCGCACGTGGCACCGCCGTTCCAGCGGAATCAATATGGCGGCAGTGTTGGTTTCCCTATTTTCAAGGACAAGCTCTTCGGCTTCGGTAACGCCGAGCGCATCCAGCAGAAGAGCGGCTCGCCGTCTGGTCTAGGCTCCGCTTTTTCCACCGGTGCGGTCGCTACGGCTTTCCCGACCATCAGCACGCCGTACAAGCAAACCTACTCCACCGCCCGCCTGGACTATCAAAACGGTCCGCTGGGCGGCCACTACTTCGCACGTGGTAACTACAACGTGGATTCCACGCTGACGGCCGGTGGTACCAGCTTCTACTCCGCCTATGCGAACCGCGATAACACCTTTGGCGGCGCATTCGGTGCTGACTTCGCGCACGGCCGCATGACTCACTCGTTCCGCGGTTCCTACGAGAAGTTCCACAACTTCATTACGGACGCGAGTTCGCAGGGCGGCTACAATCCGCTGCTCGCCATCGCGGGCGGCCCGGTGGCTTACCGCTATGCGGGTCAGATTTACTTTGGGCCCAACGCCAACGCGCCGCAGGCCACTTACCAGTCAGACAAGCAGCTGCGATACGACGGCGGCTACACGGTAGGTGCGCACAATATTCGCTTCGGCGGATCGATGAACCGCATCCAGTCCGGCGCATACGCTGCGTTCTACGGCATCGGGCCGCGCATCAACGTCACGGCGTCGAACCTGCTTGCGGGAACGGTCACCGGCACCAACCCGCTCGGTCTGGGTTGCAACGGTGTCGTCGGCGCGGCCGCCTGCCCCAGCGATCCCATCAATGGCTATAACACAAGCTCCGTCACTGTCGGGAACGGCCAAGGCTACAGCAACACCGTGGCGAACTTCGGCCTGCCCGGTGGAGGAATTGCCTCATGGCGCTTCGCAGGCTACGTGGCAGACGCGTGGAAGGTGACGCCCAGCTTCACCCTGACGGCCGGTCTGCGATACAGCGTGGATACGAATCGCGAAAACAACTCCGTCGTGAATCCGACCTGCGCCGACCTGAGCGCTACGTTGGCGTATGTCTGCAATGGCTTGCCCGGCACCAAAACTTTGGCCTCGTTGTGGAATCCGGATTACACACAGCTGTACATCAACCAGCCTTACAACAACCTTGGCCCGCAAGTCGGTATCAATTACAGTCCTGGTAATCACAAGACGGTGCTTCGCGCCGGGTTCGGCCTTTTCTACGAGAGCATCGTGTTCAACAACGGTTCGAATGCTGAGTCCAGCATCACCAAGGTCACCCAGTCGTACGTCTCAAAGAATCCCTGCACGGCGTCGTCCATCAACTATCCTGACGGCACCGTGAAGACCACCACGCCCGACGGGACGCTGTTTGCAACAAATTGCCTTGGCCGCACGGTGGCTCAGTCTGCAGCGCAGTTCCGCGCATTGGAAACGCAGTACCAGCAGGTCACCACCGCCAACGCGCTGGTCACCAATGGCGGCTACCTGGGTCTTACGCTCAATGCGGGCGGCATCTATGCGCAGCCCTATCGCCAGCCACTGTCTGAGCAATGGAATTTCGGCATTCAGCGCGAGGTGTTCAAAGGCGCAATCTTGAGCGCCGATTACATTCACAACACCACGCTGCGTATCGGTCAGACTCTTGACTTGAACCACACGGGGGCTGCCCGGACATTCAACGCGACCTACGGTCTTGCGGCGATCAACAGGCTGTCGGCTACTGCTGCGTACGGATGCGGCACAGCGACCGCGGCTACTTCGCAAGCTGTCGTGCAATGCCTGATCAGCAAGGGCGCGTCGATTGCAACTTTGTCTGCGCAGGGCCTGGATGGCGACGCTTATACCGGGAACAACAACTACAAAGTGAACAGCCGCACAACGCCTGCGGCTTTCCCAGGGCTGAATCCTGACCTGGGCATCGGTACCATGATTCGCCCCACGGGCCGCTCCGGCTACGATGCACTGCAGATCGTTTACCGTCAATCGACCTCACATCCTGTTCCAGGTGTTGAGCACGGTAACTTCCAGGTCTCGTATAACCTTTCGCGTGTTGTGAGCAACCTGAACTCGAGTGACCAGTTCTTTACTTCGGGTCCGTATGATTACGACAACCCGACCCAGTACATCGGTCGCAACGGCCTCGATCGCAAGCACGAGCTGTCGTTTGGTGGAGCGCTCAATCTGAAGTACGGTCCGCAGGTCGGCATCATCGGCCACTTCTTCTCGGCGCAGCCATCTAATCTGGTGCTCAATTCAAACCTTGCCACCGGCAACATCTTCACCACGGACATTACGGGTGACGGTACCACCGGCGACCTTGCTCCGGGCACCAACCCGGGTGCTTACATGCACGACATCAAGAACAACACGTTGGGGAATTACATCACCACCTTCAACGGGAGCTACGCCGGGAAGCCGACGCCGGCGGGCCAGGCTGTCATCAACTCCGGCCTGATCTCGCTGTCGCAGCTCACCGCGTTGAAGGGCGTCATTCAGCCCATCGCGCTGCTGCCGCAGACAGTGGCCAACAACAATCCGATGTTCCGTTCGCTGGACGTGAACTTCTCCTATCCCATCCGCATGTACCGCTTGCATGAGGGCATGAGCCTGGAGCCGAACATCGCCTTCTACAACGTGGGCAATTTCAGCAACTTCTCCGGCACCGACAGCACGCTGTACAACACCACCACGGCGGGTGGCACGTACAACACCTCTACTGCGGGCCAACTCACCGGCATTGATAACTTCGGCGTGCAGGCTGCGCGCCGTACCTATCGGGGCGTCGGCACCTTCTCGCAGGGTGCTCCCCGCCAAACTGAGTTCCGGCTGACGCTTAACTTCTAACCGCCACTCCACTCACAACAGATCGGGACCGCCTGCGGGGCCCCTCTTTTGCTTTGACACCCAGAATCAGCTCTTCATCGGTGCCAGTGCGGGGCCGCGGGTGGGGCCGTTGAGTGGCTGCACTTTGACGATGCGCCCGGTGGCGGCGGACTTGTAGATGGCTTCGATTAGTTGCTGATCACGCAGGCCCTCCTCGCCTGGGGTGTGCGGCTGCTGGTTCTGCAGGACGCAGGTCGCCATGTGGTCCATTTCCAGGGCGAACTGATTTTTGGCCTCGATCTGCGGCGTTTCCCGGTGTTCGACCGAACCCTGCGCGTAGGACAACTGCATCTGCAGGCCGTCGTAGGAGAACGCCGGGTCCAGGCCGTACCAGCCGTCGGGGGCGTGGACCCGA
>CAXTBQ010000094.1:0-12563 GCA_964242065.1 uncultured Terriglobus sp.
GGGTTGGCACGTGTTCAATACAGTAGAAGAAGCTGTGCGGGAGACCGGTGCCAACGCGACCATGATCTTCGTCCCTCCACCGTTTGCGGCCGACGGCATCATGGAAGCCGTTGCCGCAGAGTTGCCGCTGGTGGTTTGCATCACCGAGGGCATCCCCGTGCTGGACATGGTCAAGGCGTGGACCGTGGTGAGGGATTCGAAGTCCGTGCTCATCGGGCCCAACTGCCCCGGTGTGATCTCACCGGGCAAGGCGAAGATCGGCATCATGCCGGGCCGTATCCACAAGGAAGGCTCGGTCGGCATCGTGTCGCGGTCCGGCACCTTGACGTATGAGGCCGTGCACCAGGTGACGCAGCGCGGTATCGGGCAGTCCACCGCCATAGGCATCGGTGGCGACCCGATTATCGGCACTAAGCACATCGATGCAATCCGCATGCTGAACGAGGATCCCGGCACCGAGGCGATCGTGATGATCGGCGAGATCGGCGGCACCAACGAGGAAGCCGCCGCGGAATACATCAAGGCGCACGTGACCAAGCCGGTGGTCGGCTTCATCGCTGGCCAGACCGCACCGCCGGGTCGCCGCATGGGCCAAGCTGGGGCCATCATCAGCGGCGGCGAGGGCACCGCTGAGAGCAAGATGGCAGCTATGGCCGCGGCAGGCATTCACGTAGTGAAATCACCAGCAGAGATCGGTGAAACGATGGCGCGTGTGCTTGGTCGCTGAAGGGCCCTACACCATTTTGAGCATAGGGTAAAGATACAAAGTGCGATCAAAGCGGCACCTGCAAGGCGTAAGCTGACGAACGGTTACGTTACTCCTTCGAAGAAAAGTCGCATCCATAGGTATAGGGACAACAGGGCCCGTGCCGGATGGATTCCTCGACGATCAGCCCAGGCGAGCAACGCATGCCCACGCTTGCAGTGTTGAACCACGTGGCAGTTGGCCTCTACGCGGTCGACCAGGCTGGACGCTGTACCACAATCAACCCCGCAGCTCTGGATTTTCTAGGGTATTCCGAAGAGGAATGCCTTGGTCATGACATGCATAGTCTTGTGCACTCACGCCGTCCTGACGGCTCCTTCTATCCCGCCGGAGAGTGCCCACTGTACCTGGCACGCCAGACCGGACGACCGGTTTACAACGTGGAGGAAACGCTCTGGACCAAGTCCGGCGATCCCGTGCGAGTCGCGTGTTCTTCCATCCCGATGGTGGAAAACGGCGTCCTCGTGGGAACTGTCATTACACTGAATGACCTTATGCCGCGATTGGCTGTGGAACGCCGCCTGAAGCAGACCGAGGACGAGCAACGCGAAGTGTTGCGACAACGTGATGCTGCGGCAAAGATCGAACACGAGCAAGTGGTGTTGCACCGGGAAGCTACGCTTAGCGTGGAACGGGCGGCCGCTGACCAGTTGAGAGAGCAGCGCAGGGCCGCGGAGGCACACCTGGTGCAGTCAGAAAAGCTGGCCGCGGTGGGGCGGCTTGCTGCTTCCATTTCGCACGAAATCAACAATCCCCTGGAAGCTGTAACGAATTTGCTGTACCTGGTTCGCGGGGACAGTTCGCTCTCTTCGGAGTCTGACCAATACCTTCAACAGGCAGAGTTAGAACTCCGCCGTGTGTCTGAAATTGCTTCGCAGACGCTCCGTTTTCAACGTGGCAGCGCCACAGTAACCGATTGCCTTCCATCAGCGCTGATTGGGTCGGTGATCGCGCTGCACCAAGGCAGGCTGCACAATTCGGGCATTCGCATTGTGCAGCAGCACAGGCGTGGCCGGACGTTTCGCTGCCCAGAGGGCGATCTGCGACAGATTTTGAACAATCTTGTTGGAAACGCGGTCGATGCGATGCGAGAGAAAGGCGGCGTAATCACCATCCGCACCGCGCCAGCCAAGGATCCACAATCCGGCATCGTGGGGTTCCGCATCAGCGTTTCAGATACAGGGCACGGCATGAGCCGCAGCATCAAGTCGCAAATTTTTGAACCGTTCTACACGACCAAGGGTTCCAGGGGTTCTGGCCTCGGCCTGTGGATCTCTCACTCCATCGCGAAGCGGCACGGCGGCCGGCTGAATGTACGGTCGCGAACAGATGACGGATGGCGAGGTACGACTTTTTCACTCTTCGTTCCCGAAGCTGCCGCTGCGTAGGAAGTTGCGCCTGAGCTCACATACAATAGAGAGACAAGGGTTTAACTACTTTAGGAGCACCATGTCCCAGCGTACTTTTTCCATCGTCAAGCCGGATGCCGTTCGCAAAGGCAACACAGGTGCCATTCTCGCGGAGATTGAGAAGGCCGGTTTCAAGATAGTTGCCATTAAGAAGATGTCGCTTACGGACGTGCAGGCACAGGGCTTCTACCATGTGCATTCCGCGCGGCCGTTCTTCGCGGACCTGACGAAGTTCATGTCTTCCGGCCCCATCTTTCCTATGGTGCTGGAGAAGGACAATGCGATTGCTGATCTGCGCAAGCTGATGGGTGCCACTAACCCGGCGAACGCGGAAGAGGGCACCATTCGCAAGCTGTTCGCCGCCTCCATCGAAGAGAATGCCATTCACGGTTCGGACGCGGAAGACACGGCTGCTTTTGAGATCGGATACTTCTTTGCAGGTTACGAGCTGAAGTAGTGCTGTGAACGCAAGTAAAAGGCCGCCCTTATGGACGGCCTTTTACTGCTTCGAAGAAGACGCGCTACTTGTCAGCGCGACTTGCCTCGCGTGCAAGCCTTGCTGCTTCCTTTTGCTTTGCCTGCGCAGCCTTCATCGCTTCCCGCGCCTCTTGCATCGCCTGCTTCGCCCGATCACTCGCATCCTCGGCGTCTGCCTTGCCATCCTGGCTGGCCTGCTTGGCACTCTCGCGTAGAGCTGCGGCTGCTGTGGTCATGGCATCCCGCTGCATCTGCTGGAGCTGGCGCATGTCCGCGGTGCTTGGCCCTATTGAGCCAAAGGTTGATATACGTGGCGGCGACGGTGGAGCAGGGGGCAACGGGCCCATGCTGTTGCGGCTGATGTTGATGTCGCCATGCGACGTGTTGAGCCGCACAGGATTGCCACCGCCATTTACCGGTCCGCTCAGCACACCGCGACTGCCGTGCGTGTCGCTCCGGTCGAAGTCGCTGTGGGTGTCACCATCGCTGGTTTCCGCGTTCACGGTGAAGCGGGCTTTCTCCGGCAGGGTTACGTTCACATTGCCGTTCTGATTGTCGACCGTGACAGAACCGTTCGGAGGTGCCATTTGGACGCTGACATCGCCATGGCTATTTACCACCTTCACGTCTCCCGATACCTTGTCGAGATTGATGTTCCGGCTTCGCGTATTGACCAGGATGGGGCCAACCACCTCGCTGGCTGTCAGGTCGTGGCCGTCTAACTGCAACTCTCCGGTCAGGTGTGCCAGGCTCACGTCGGAACGGCTGCTGTGGTACTCCACTGCGCCGCTTACGCGCTGCAGGTGCCCACCGCCGTAGAAGTCACCGCGTATGGTTGCCGCCCCCGTGATGTCTGACAACGTCACCTCATCGCCATTCCCGTCGATAGACACGTCTCCAGACACGCTGCGAACATTCAGATCTCGCCGCCGGTTGTTGACGTGGACCTGCACCGCGTTGCTGATGCCGGCAATCTCCACGTCACCATTGTTCGCCGTGACAGAGAGAGGCAGCTTCAGGTTGCTCACATGGACATCGCCACGGTTGCTGTTGATCACCAGGTGGGTTGCAGCCGGCACCAGCAGGGTGAGGTCGGCACCGCCGGCTTCCACGGAAGGAACACGCAGCGTAAGGCTGTCGTTGGAGCCTTCCAGCGTTGGCGTCAGCGCCGAAAGCCGCGAGACCGCGAGACTATCGGCGTTGGCAAACACTTCCTTGTGGACGGCAAGGTGGACCTTGCCGTCGTCGCTGGTACCCGCCACGGTGACGTCTCCATGCGGATTGTCGATCGACAGTGTGCCTCCGGGCGCGATATCACGCAAGATAGGTGCCGCGTCCTCCTCGTGCTTGTCGCCAAAGAACTGGTTCATGCCACCATGCATCCAGTCCGGCATGACGAAGCCGATGCCGCGGCTATCCGCTCGCCACTGGCCGCCCCCGCGCAGAATCAAGCCCAGGCAAGCGAGCAGCACAACCAGGAAGACCACGCCGCCACCCACGCTGTACCGCATCATGGGGGCATCGGCAGGCTGGCGCGCGCGATCAATCGCCCACTCTCCCAGGCGAAGCGCACCCACGGCAATCAGCAGCAACGGCCACCAATGGCTATACCAGCCGAAAAACGCAAAGGGTGAGATACGGCCGGTGTGGATCAGGAAGAACACGATGCCGACGGCAATCAGCAAGATTGGTCCGATCAGCGACGTGCGACGCTGTCCTCGCCAGTACATTTTCCACTGCTGACGCTGAGCACGCGCCTGGTCTCGCCATGCAGCCGCCTGCGCCTTGCGCATGGCCTTGTCCTGCTGCATTTGAGCCTGCTGCTGCTCGCGGTAGAACTTCTGCTGCGAACGTTGCCAGCGCGGATCGTACCGTGGGTCGCGGCTTGGGTCGTAACGAGGGTCATTGACGTTGGTGGGATCCAACGGCGCGTCGCTTCCACCGGGCTGCGGGGGATAGTTCGGAGGTGTGGAGGCCATGCTATCGTCCTTCCGTGTTCTCAGAATCGTTTCCTGAGCGGGTAAACCTGGGAACAATCGACGTGGGAGAGGACGTCTCCACGGGCGTTTCTACCGGAGCGGTGACCGGCGCAGCGGGATACCCCATGGGTCCGGGCATTGTGGTGGCGCC
This sequence comes from uncultured Terriglobus sp., assembly GCA_964242065.1. GTDB lineage: Bacteria > Acidobacteriota > Terriglobia > Terriglobales > Acidobacteriaceae > Terriglobus. Next base: position 4,783 of record CAXTBQ010000094.1, read on the forward strand.
GTTTTGAGCGAACTTCTGAAATAGGCTGAAAACGCCGATCGCGATAAGGAGGAACGGCCAGGAGTTCTCCCAGTTCACAACGTGGAGTCCCTGCAGGAGCGTGAGCAGACCCACCACGAAGAGGATTGCCAACCCCTTTGTCGCGTTGAGCAAGGTCCAGCGCCCCAAAGGCGAGCCGGGCGCATACAGCGCCTTGTTCACGCTGTATCGCCGCCAGAAGAGGAACAGCGCGAGACCGATGAGGAAGATGCCGCCCGTCGCTTCCCCCTCAAGGAAGGAGAAGCTCCGCATGGATCCCAGCAAGGCAAAGACGCCAAGTCCGATGAGCCATAGAGCACCGGAGGGCAGCCCGCCCGCAGGTACCGGCGGGATGGATGGCACAGGCGGCACAGGCGGCACCGCGTAACCGGGCGCGCCATACACAGGGCCAGGATAGCCAGCGGGCGGCGGCGGCACACCGTACGCCGAATACCCCGGTGGAGGCGGCGGCACAGGAGGCGCATACCCCGGCGCTGCTGAGCTGTACACGTTGCCTGCTGGATCCACCTGGTACGACGCCTGTGCAGCAGGTTCCGCGTAACTTGTGGGCGCACCCGGAACAGGAGGCGGACCAAAGCCCGGTTTACTGGCAGGCGGTACAGGAGGAACCGGCCCGGCACCCGAGCCGTGTGCCCAGAAGGAACTGAAATCCGGATTGCCGCGGAAGCCGAACCGCTCGCCGATATGGTTCAGACCAAACGGATCCGGTAGCGGCAGGCCATCGCGCCGCGCGATTGCTGTCTGGTACGCCTCAAACGCCATGTACAGAACCCAGCCGGCAATGAACAGGCCGAAGATGCCGTTGACGTTCTTGGAAAGCGAGCAGAACACCGAGAAGATCGCGATGTGTGCAATACCTTTGGGAAACTGCCCGTTGTACATTGCGCCAACACCAGGGATGAACCCGAGTAGCGCCGCAAGGCCGGGGTTGGGTGCGCCGGGCGGTGGGACAGGCGGGTAGCCGGGGAACGGCCTTGGATCTGGCGGCACACTGCCTACAGGGTTAGAGACTGGCCGATAACCAGAGGACGCAGACGGGGCACCATACGATTGCTGCCGTGGATCGTTGATTGGGTCCTGGATGCTCATGCCTGCTCTCCTCTACTGCGAAGTTCGATTGCAGCTAGCTGGGTGGTGTCAGCCTGTCCCGGCCGGTAAATGTGCCGTTCGCTTTGTGCCGGTGCAGCTTGCTTGCGGGGAGCGCTGCTTCTTGGCGGTCCAGACGGCGCGGAGCGGGGGGCGTCGGGTTCCTTGGTGGGTGCCGCTATACCTCGGCGGGGTGCGCTGTCGGAGTCGTTCTCGCGCTGCATCTCATGGACGCGAGATTCCAACTCGTACACCACGCGCAGGTTGTCGTAGTAGCGGACCACGCGGTTATTCACCACCCAGAAGCTTCGCTTCATGTTGGTGGGTCGCAGATCACTCGCGCGCAGCGAACTTAGCCGGACACCCGCCATGTTCATGGTCAGCGCAATGGAGAAGAACGCCATTGCCGCTGTCATGGCGAAGCGAGGTTGCATGACCGTGTGAGCCATGCGGGCAAAGCGAGTGCGCGGCTGCGCCAGGTGCGGCGGTACACGGAACGGCAGAACCTTTGCGCCGCTGTCGCCGAACAGGGAGGCAGCGTGTGCCGCCTGTGCCGCCACCACGAAGGCCACGGCCGGGTCACCCGAGGTCTTAGCCAGGATGCGATCCACGAGGTCGGGCGGCGGCAGAGGAGGCGCTTCCTTGAGCATCTCCATCCACGCGCCGCCGCGTCGCACATCGGCCAGGAGTCGTGTGCAATTCGGGCACTCGGCCAGGTGCAGATCGAAGTGCGTCTGCTCGTCTGGCAGCAGCAGGCCGTCTGCCGCGTCGAGCAGCATGCCTTCGCACTGGGTGCAGGTCAGCCGGCTCATGCGCTTGCCTTTCTGTGTGCTTTCCGTGTTGTTCGATTCATCGGTCACCTACATCACCCGCCCTTCCAAGCGTCCGAGCATCCGCGCCAGTTCGCCCCGCCCCCGGCTGATGCGACTCTTCACTGTGCCTTCGGGCACGTGCAGCACCGCTGCGATCTCCTTGTAATCCATGTCCTGCAGGTCCCGCAGGATGACGGCCTCGCGCAGTTCCGGCGATAGCTGCTTGAGCGCATGCTGGATTCGGGCGCGCAACTCCATTTGCGCCACGCGCTGCATCTGCCCGGGCCGTGTGTCGGCAAGCCTGTCAGCCAGGGTGGGACCGTCGCCATCCTCTCGCGCCGATTCATCTAGCGAATCTGTCGAGCGGTCCTGCCGCGTGCGGCGGAAGTGATCCACCAGCAGGTTCCGCGTCAGCGTGGTCAGCCATGTGGTGAACGTGCCCTTCTCCGAGTCGAATCCTTGCAGGTTGCGGTAGACCTTTAGGAATACGTCCTGGGTTAGGTCTTCTGCGTCCGTCGGCGAACCCGTGAAGCGGTAGCAGATGCCATACACGCGGCGGTGTTGTGACGCAACCAGTTGCTGCCAGGCCGCCGACTCGCCGCGCATGCAGGCAAAGACCAACTGGTGCAGCGCCTGGATCTCGGCTGCCTTTGCCGCACTTACCTCGGGTGCCGCCGATCCATCAGCTTGCCACGGGTCCTGTCCGGGCATCTCATTGCCGGCTTTCTGCAAGGACACCTCTCGAAAGGGTGGAAGCAGTGTACCGCGTCTGTCGCGCTGCACCGGCAATTCTCCCTGGTTCAGTTCCGCGCCCGGCTTGTGTGTCTGCCGGAAGACAGGCCAGGCAGTCTGGGGCTGTGGCAGCAGCGTGATCGGAATGGTTAGCGTACCCATGCAAACCATTACGCGAACCGGAGGCGTTTGGTTCCATGACCGTAGCGGAAGCGATTTCAAACGACTAATGAGCGCGTATTGCCTCCTGTACTAGTTGGCAGCCTAAAATGTGCCATGCGCTTTGCTCCTCTCCTGCTCGCGGCTGCCACCCTCTTCCACCATGCTGGCGCTCAGACACCCGCCGCCGACAAAGACTGGCTGCCCACCTGGGGCACTGCCGTGATGACGCTGCCCGCGACTGCGGATGCAGCCAAGACGCTGCCCATCGGCAAACAAGCCGTCACCGTGCGGCAGATTGTGCACATTAGCCAGGGTGGCAAGCGGATGCGGGTGACCTTCACGAACGAGTTCGGCACCACTCCTCTGCACATCGACGCGGTACATGTGGCATTTCTGTCCACCGGCAGCAAAATCCTCACCAACACGGACCACGCGCTCACCTTTCGCGGACAGGCTGGTGTCACCATCGCACCCGGCCAGTTCGTCAGCACGGACGCAGTCACGGAGACGGTACCGATCTTTTCCGACGTCGTGATCTCAGCGGTACTGCCGGCGCAGGACCTGCCCGCGATCACGTACCACGCAGCCGCCTACGCCACCACGTTCATTGTTCCCGGGGACATGGCTGCGGCAGAACAGTTTCTGCCGCCCACTGCGCTTGCGCCCGGTTTGGCGGCTCCGGATGTGAAGGCCGCGGCTGCGGCTCCGCTCAGTGATAAGGCAGTCGTGCAAACGATCACCAACCCAAACACCAACAGCGGCACCGACAAGCAGCAGGATGCCGGCGTCGTGCAAACCACCTCCTGGTACTTCCTCAAGAACGTGGAAGTGGACCGCACAAAGAAGTCAGCAGCGGTTATCGCGCTAGGCGATTCCATTACGGATGGCGCAGGTTCCACCTCTGAGACAAACCGGCGCTGGCCGGACGTACTGGCTCCTTTGCTGGCTGCCAACAAGAAGACGGCGGCGCTTTCCGTGGTGAATGAGGGCATCGGCGGCAACCGCATCCTGCACGAGGGCGCCGGTCCCAGTGCCATCGATCGCTTCGATCGCGAGGTGCTGGACCAGCCGGGAGCCCGCTACGTTCTCCTGCTGGAAGGCATCAACGACATCGGCAACATGCATCGAGCACCCGCAGACACCATTACCGGGCAGCAGTTGATCGATGCCTACACCGCACTGGCGAACCGGGCCCACGCTCGCGGACTCAAGTTCATCCCCGCTACCATCCTGCCGTACGGGGGCGCCAAGTACTTCAGTCAGGACGGCGAGCAGATACGGCAGGACGTCAATACGTTCATCCGCACCAGCCCGTTGTTCGACGGATTCATCGATTTTGACAAAGTCACACGTGACCCGCAGCACCCTGACCGGCTGCTGCCAAAGTACGACCACGGAGATCATCTGCACCCCTCAGACGAGGGCTACGCGGCCATGGGAGCAGCCATCAATCTCAAGCTGTTTCGGAGGAAGTAGGTTACTGCTTGGGAACGGTGATGGTCTGGTGCAGCGCTTTGAAACAGGGCACCGGCTGCGTCGCATTTGCCGCCAGCGAGTCACGCACACTGCCGTCGAACACGGTGTTTTCGTTCCGGGCGAGGTACACCTGAGAGCCCGTAACGTCACACTCCGGTTCCCGCGTCACCATCATGGAGAAGACGGTGCGGTCGCGTATCAACGAGCGCCGAATAGGTAGACCGAAACCGGGATACTGGTCAATCAACCGCGCGAAGCGGTGTTCCCCGTCCTTCACCTGCACATCAGCCAGGTAAACTTCCTGGTTGCCGGCAAAGTTCTGCCGGGACGAACTGCTCACGGCCAGGATGCGAACAGTCGCCTTCAACGGCTTCGACTGATTTCCAAACGCCGACGGCTTCACCGCCCAGGCGGCACACGCAGTGCCAGCCAACAAGGTCGCCGCAATCAAGATCTTGCGCATATGCCCTCACACCTGCGGCATCTTCCCGCGCGTTCATCATACCTGCTCGGCGTCATGCAGCATTGCCTGCGGCGATCACCAGCTCGCTGAACCGCTCCATCTCTTCCATCTGCGGACTGAACTGCAGCAGCAGCAGATCGACACCCGCCTGCCGGAAGCGACCCACCTGATCCTGCACCTGTGATGGTGTGCCCACCAGGCCGGAACGCAAGCCGCGGTTGGACACCGAGTACTCTTTTAGAGACATGCTTTGCTCAAGCTGCGTGCCCTGCAGCCATTGCTGGTAGTTCGCAAAACCCTTTGCACTGCTCTGCACGTCGGTGATGCGGCTTAGCTCCTGATCGACCTCGGCATCCGTATCTCTAACGATGGCGTAGCCAGCCACGCCGAACTGCATCGGACCAAGCCCCAGGCGCTCACGCCGCTGCCGCATGTCGGCGATTTTGGCTGCAACATGATTCGGAGAGTCACCGTGCATTACGTAGGCGTCACACTTCGCTGCGATCAGGTCCTTTGCCGCCTCTGACTCGCCCCCGGCGTAAATGGGAGGCCGCGGCGAGCGGACAGGCTTCGGCTCGAGCACGGTGTCTTCTGTCTGGTAGTAGCGCCCCGAGTGCGTGACGCGCGATTCGTGCCACAGGCGATCAACAACCTCCAACCACTCTGCGGTGCGGCCGTAACGATCATCATGCCGTTCAAAATTGACGCCGTACATGCGCGCCTCCTGCTCCCACCAGGAGGAGACCACGTTCAGCGCCAGCCGGCCGTTGCTAATCCGATCCACGTTCGCCGCCTGCTTGGCAAACAGAGCTGGCGAATGAAAGGTCGGGCGGACCGCCACCATCAGCTCAAGCCGTTCTGTTATAGCGGCAACGGCGGATGCTGTGGACCACGCATCCAAGCTGGGCGCGTCCACGCCCTTGATGTCGTTGAGGTTCAGTTCCGCGATCAACGAGAGATCGAAGCCTATCTGTTCGCTGCGTTGCGCCAGCTTTTTGGTGTACGCCCAGCTCGCCTCCATGCCTTCGTCTTCGACGTTGCGTAGCCAGCCGCCGAACACTGGCATCCAGTAGCCGAAACGCATAGCCGCTTCAGATGGCAAGACGCACCTCAGTCTCCAAAAAGTCGGCCAGGTTCTCTACCGGATTGAAGCCAATAACCCGCGGCGCGTCCGCGACAAAGTTCGAGAGCGCGTTGATGTCGTAGTAGTAGATCTCGCCGTCGCGGTCATCGACGATGTACTCAATCCCGCCGACGTCGATCCTGGCTGCCTGCACAATCCGCTCGATGTTCGCGATGACCTCAGCAGGCGGTGTGCAGCCCTCCACCTTCAGTCCAGACTTTGCCGCCTCAAGCACGCAGGCACCTCCGACTGGCTGATTGGTCGCTGAGTTGTCCAGCGCTTCACCCCGGGATGTCTGGCAGATATCAGCCGGGCACAGATCGAATGTGTCTCCGCTCGTGTACACGTTGATTCCGTAGAGGTACTTGCCCGCCAGGGTTTCCACTCGGGTAATGTGGCCGCCGCGCGCGGGCACAAACTCCTGCACCAAGGCGATGCTGTCGTAGCCAAGGTCAATCCCGCCCTCATTCACGGCCTGCCGCAGCTCCTGCTCCGAGTTGAAGCGCACGATGCCCTTTCCGCTTCCACCGATATTTGCCTTGACGATGATGGGGTAGCGCAAACCAGCTGCCGCCGGAACTGCCTGCTCAGCACGGTGGATCACCCGGGAGGGAATGTACCGGATGCCGAGCGATCGCAGCAACGAGTGTTGAGCAGCTTTCGATACCTCATACCGAAACGCTTGGGCACCATTGATGACCCGTACACCAAGCAGCTCCAGATGTTCAAGGAAGGCCAGCGTGTGAAAAAGGCCGGAACCCACGCCTCGGCTGTTCGCTGACGGACTCATCCGGTTGAACAGCACCTTGTAGTCAGGATGCGGAGCGCCAACGTCGTAGAAGAAGTCCGGTATGTAGAATTTCTGAAACGACACACCCCTCCGGCTCAGTTCCTTGAAGATGGGCTCGAACCACTGTGGATGTTCATACAGAAAAGCCAGCGGAGCCGCCGCGCTGCTATCAGTTTTCTCGTGACTTGTCACAGGAGTTGCAGTCGTCATGATAAATTCCTGCTCTTGAGATGTTCTGCAGTCAGGACGGATGTACGACCTTCCTGCGCTCTGTCGTGTAAGCAAACAGAAAAGCCCACTCCGAAGAGTGGGCTCTGTGTTTATGCTGGCGATCACCTAATCTCCCACACAGCTGCCCGTGCAGTACCATCGGCCCAGCGAGACTTAACTTCCGTGTTCGGGATGGGAACGGGTGTGACCCTCGCGGTATTATCACCAGCAAATTGTCGAAACTGCTCGCGCCTGCGAGGTTTCACGACTGAATAGATCGAGTAGACGCATACTGATTCTTTCGTCTCCGCTGCAAGTATGCAGCGGGTAACTACTTGGCTTGTGTTGAATCCCTCAGGAACAGAGCGGCTGCTCTGCGCAGAGTAAATTCTATGATCAAGCCGAACGGGCGATTAGTACTGGTAAGCTACACGCATTACTGCGCTTCCACATCCAGCCTATCAACCTGGTGGTCTTCCAGGGCCCTTCATTTCCCTTTTGGGTTGGGAGATCTCATCTTAGGGCATGCTTCCCGCTTATATGCATTCAGCGGTTATCATTACCGAACTTCGCTACCCAGCCGTGCCTTTGGCAAGACAACTGGAACACAAGAGGTTCGTCCATCCCGGTCCTCTCGTACTAAGGACAGCCCTCTTCAAATCTCCTACGCCCACAGCAGATAGAGACCGAACTGTCTCGCGACGTTCTGAACCCAGCTCACGTACCGCTTTAATAGGCGAACAGCCTAACCCTTGGAACCTTCTACAGCTCCAGGATGCGATGAGCCGACATCGAGGTGCCAAACCATTGCGTCGATATGAACTCTTGGCAATGATCAGCCTGTTATCCCCGGCGTACCTTTTATCCGTTGAGCGATGGCCCTTCCAT
>CAXTBQ010000095.1:0-12453 GCA_964242065.1 uncultured Terriglobus sp.
GGGCGCGCGATGCATCACACGTGGTCCATGCGCGCCTGGCCTCTTATTCGGCTGTCTTCTATCCTCCTGTTGACTGGCTGTGCCGCGGGCAAGGCGATGCAGCGCGCCATTGATGCAGACCAGTCCGCGATGCCGCCGAACACGGTCATGTTGTCGCAGATGATGCGCGAGCTGTCATCGCAACCCGGCTTCACCGAGCAACTGCTGGGATACATCGACAAGGGCCAGAAGAACGGCGCAATCCTGACGCCGGAGTTGTTTGACACCTTCCGCAAGCTGGTGCTTGGTAAGGACTGGAACGGACTCAACCGCTTTCCCGGCTGGACCATTCGCCGCGTTACGCGCACGGTGGCTGTTGGCGAGGACCTGCTTTCCAAGCGCGCGAACGGGAGTGCAGCCGGCGACCTGAAGCAGGCAGACATCGGCCCCTATGCGCTGGATCGCAGCGGTACGGTGGGTCTCGATCAATCGTCCGACTTTTCCGGCTTCTCCGATGCAGGCCTGATCACTCCGTTAAGCAACGCGGTTGTGAACGGTGACGGCGCCGATCCGAAGCTCGCACCCATGCACTCCGAGAGCGCGCGGCTAGCAACCGTACTCAACCGGCTTTCGCTTAATGGTTATGCATCAACGCAGCCCTTTACGGCGACGCTGGGCGGCCAGACTGCAGCCACACCGGAAGCACTTGTTCAGGCGCTGATCGCGAGCGGACACCAGGTCACGGTGGCAGACGCGCGTTACTTCGCGAACTTCGGCCACTTCCACTACAACGGCAAGGATGTCGAAATGCCGTTCTGGCTAAACAGCCAGTACCTGGTGCCAACCGACCACTGGTGGCAGCGTTCGCGCCCGCTGCTGGTGCCGGTGGCTCACGCCGAGTACGAATGGATCGTCAGCGGCCCCAAAATTAACGCCGATGTGACCTTCTACTTCGGCATTGACGGACGCGCAGAGTTCCGTACCAACGACCAGTTGAACCCGCCCTGGGTGATGGGCCGCCACGCGCATGAGTATCGCAATGCGGACGCTGTCGAGGTCACGCAACTGACCGGGCAGATGCTGCGCACGTACGCATACCTGCACGCGGCGTACCCGCACCTGCCTTTTGGCGGCTACTACACGCTCGGCGTTTGCCAGGACGTGGTGGGTGCGATCGAGATGCACATGACGGGTCGCACCACGCTTTTTCCGAACACAGCCCGTACCGAGTACTTTGCCAATCAGCCGGATCGCGAGATACAACGCCTCATGGAGGCGGTACCGAAGGACACCGGCGGCGCGATTCCTGCACCCGAGCGCATTTTCGGCTCGCTACCCACCACGGACCTGCGCGCGATCACGGTGCCCGGGCTACGCGAAGAGATGCTGCGCTCGCAAGCCGCACTGCAAACGGGTACGCTGCGCCATCGCACCATCGTCTCACCGCAAGCACTCACGTTGGCAGGTGCGTTAGTGGCCAGTGGCGTGGTGTTGTGGCTATTGCTGCGCAGAAAGAGGCGTTTCTGGTAGCACTCTGCTCCGTGTTCGCCAGGGCAAAGCTGGTGATCCCGGTCGATATAACGTGTACAGACAGGGAGAAGAAGGACAATGGCAACGCAGAAGACAGGCAGCAAATCAGCAGTAAAGAGAAACACCTCTGCAGGGACAAAGAAGAGCAGTTCCGCGGCGCTGAAGAAAACTCCAGCAAAGAAATCCACACCTGCAAAGACTGCAGCAAAGAAGAGCGCGGCGAAGAAAGCACCCGCTACGAATACGGCACCTAAGAAGAACGGCGGAACGAGTGCTGCCGCAAAGAAGACGGCCTCCAAAGGATCAGCGGGGCGCAAGTATTCACCGGCAGCGTCAAAGCAGGTGGGCCGCGAATTACACGAGATGCATCAGGGCAAGCTGAAAAGCGGGCGTAGCGGCAAGAAAGTCACAGATCCGAAGCAGGCCATCGCGATCGCGCTCTCTGAGGCACGGCGCGCCGGTAAGAAGGTGCCGCCCAATCCGAACAATCCGAAGAAGAAGTAGCCGGCAGTACAAAGGGCACAGCAGATGCCGTGCCCTTGTGCATTTACTGAACTCACTCGGTGCTGGATGTACTCGCTGCGGATGCGCTTCCGCCAGTGCCCGCGCTGGATGCCGCACTGCTGGACGATGAATCCGTCGAGGCACCGGCAGAAGACTTGCCCGTGTCGGCAGACGCCGAGCCAGTGCCACCCTCGCTCTTCACGCTGGAGGTGTCGCCCTCGGCTTTCGCCGACGATCCGCTCCCCTCAGCGGAGCCGCTTGCGGGAGGCTTCTTGGAGCCATAGCCATCCGCGTACCAGCCACCGCCCTTAAACTGCACCGCAGGCGCGGAGATCACCTTGGTCAGCGGACCGCCGCAGTATGGGCACTCGGTCAGCGGTGCGTCAGAAAACTTCTGGCGCTTTTCCGTGCGGCGACCGCACTGGCTGCATTGGTATTCGTACATCGGCATGGCTTCAGTCCCCGTTCTAAGCATCCCCGCACTTCGTGTAGGTCACGTGGATCGCGCTTACAGCGCTTAGGTGTTTGTTCATGCTGCCCTAGGCCTTCGGCCTAGGCTGTTATGCCGTGGGCCGTTGGCCCTCGTTCTTCCAGTATCTCGCCGCAAATAGTCGCTTTACGGCAGTTCCACTAGGCGCACGCTGGCGATGGCGTCCACCTTGCGAAGCGCGGCGATTACATCATTTACCCTGCCGGTGCTGGCCTCAATCTGCACCACGGCCAGTGCCTGGCCCTGCGGTACGCGCTGTGAACGCACGCTACGACCCAGAGCAAAGTTTGCGATGTTCACGCCGTGTTCGCCCAGCACCGTGCCGATGCGTCCGATGACACCCGGCACGTCGTGATTGCGAATGGCCAGCAACGTGCCGGTGAGCGGCGCTTCGATGTCGATGCCGTCAAGCGACAGCAGGCGCGGTGCATTACCGTGCAGCACGGTAGCAGAGCCCGACGCATCGCCTTCCGCGGAGTGCAGCGACAGCTTCAGCACAGATCCCGCGCCACCGCTTGCGAACTCCTTCTTATCTTCCTGCACCCGCAAACCGCGCTCTTCCGCAATGGAGAACGCATTGATGTGGTTGACGTTTTCAGAATCCTTCAGCACGCCGGCAAGCACTGCATTGCGAATCAGGTCCGTCTTGCCAGTGGCCAACCGGCCGGAATAGGCGATCTCAAGGTTCTCGAGATTGCCCGGCGTCGCATGTGCAAGAAACGTGCCAAGGCGCTCTGCCACATCTACGAAGGGCGCGACTTCGACATACTCCTCGCGCGACAGCGACGGCACGTTGACGGCGTTCTGCACCACGCCCAGCTTCAGATACGCGCTGACTTGCTGCGCGAGCTGGATGCCGATCGCTTCTTGCGCCTCGTCGGTTGATCCGCCCAGATGGGGCGTCAGGATGACGTTCTCCAGTCCGAAGTATGCGGAGTTCTTCAACGGCTCCTCGCGGAACACATCCAAGGCGGCGCCGCCCACCCTGCCACTCTGCAGTCCCTTTACCAGCGCGTCGTCTACGATGAGTTCGCCGCGCGCGCAGTTCACGATGCGGATGCCCTTTTTCATGATGGCGATTGAATGCGCGTTGATGAGACCTTCCGTCTGCGGCGTTAGGCCCACGTGCAGCGAGAGGTAGTCGGACTGCTTAAAAATGTCGTCGATGTTGACCAGCGTGACGCCGTTCTCACGCGCGATAACCGGTGCCACAAACGGATCGTACCCGATCAGGTCCATTCCGAAGCTGCGGGCCCGGCGGGCAACTTCCAGTCCGATGCGGCCCAAACCCACAATGCCCAGTGTCTTGCCGCGCAGCTCCGTGCCCTGCAGACTTTTCTTTTCCCACTTGCCTCCGTGCAGCGCATCGGTAGCCTTCGGTATCTGGCGAGCCATGGTGATCATCAGGCCCAGCGTGAGTTCCGCCACAGCCACAGCATTGGCGCCGGGGGTATTCATCACCACAATGCCGCGCTTGGTGGCGGCGTCCGCGTCAATGTTGTCCACCCCCACACCCGCGCGACCGATCACACGCAGCTTGGGCGCATGCTCCAGGAGATTGGCCGTTACCTGAACCGCGCTGCGCACCACCAGGGCGTCCGCATCTGCCAATTCGTCCTGCAGGTTCGTGATCTTGTCCGCACTGATCAGGCTCCAGGAAGGCTCCTGCTGGAATACAGCAAGGGTTGCAGGCGAAACCTTTTCAGCAAGGACGATCTTCATGCAGCTTCTTTCCCGAAGGCGGTGCCTTCGCTCCAGGCGGTTTATGTTTCCCGTGTGCAGATGTCTGCGGCACTGCCGCGGATGCAGACCGCCTGCGCCAAGCGTGGATGGGCGTGAGGCTCGCGGGCTTGTCATTACTCTAACAACCCGCGGCCCGTGGCAAGCGTCTGGCCGGCAGGGCAGTTCGGTTGCGCTAGTCTTTAAACAGCCATGACACCTGAGACAAATGCTCACCCCGATATCGCCCTGCGTCCCCGCGACGTGTCGCACACGCCCAAACGCTACCTTGTGCTTGGCGCGACCTCGGGCATTGCTGAGGCTACCTGCCGCATCTGGGCCGCGGAAGGCGCAAACCTGTTTTTGGTGGGCCGATCCGCAGAAAAGGTGGAGGCTGTCGCCGCGGACCTTCGCGTGCGCGGTGCGGCGTATGTGGATACTGCCGTGCTGAACCTGGACGAACTGGAGCACCACGCCGACCTGCTCGCCCACGCTATTACCTCGCTGGGAGGTCTCGATGTTGCGTACCTCGCCGTCGGAATCCTTGGCAACCAGCCGCAGGCAGAACAGGACGCGGCACATGCCGATGCTATCTTGCACACGAATCTGACGGCACCGGTAAGCATGCTGACGTGGCTGGCCAACTTCTGCGTTAAGCAGGGCCACGGTACGTTGGCCGTGCTGTCCTCCGTAGCGGGTGACCGAGGACGCAAATCGAACTATGTCTATGGTGCCTCCAAGGCCGGCCTGACCGCATTTGTCGATGGACTGCGCAACCGGGTGGACCGCGAAGGCGTAAACGTGTTGACCATTAAGCCGGGCCCGGTGAAAACATCAATGACTACCGGCATGAAAGGCAGCGAGAAGTTCGCTGATCCGGCAAAGGTCGCGAAAACAATCGCGGACCGCGTCGCATCCGGAAAGAGCGGCATCTTGTACGTACCGAGCATCTGGTGGCCCATTATGACTGTCATCAAGGCCATCCCGGATACCGTGTTCAAGAAGTTGAACCTTTGACGTCACTCACAACTGCTGATCTTGAAGAGCGGTGTGCCAGAATGCTCCACAGGTGACGCTTTCGCAGTGAGCGCGTCTGGTGACCATTGGGATCCTTGCGGCTCCGCGGTTTGACTTGGCTGTAAGGCATCACAGCCTGCAACCTTCCGGACCATCCTTTCGTCCGAAGAAGGTGTCCATGGCTCGAATTCCTCTTCTCGCCGTTGCGGTTACGCTTGCAGCCTCTCTTTGCGTGGGCGCGCAGAACACGGGTGCGCATCCAACGTCACAAACTTCTGCCGCGGCATCCGCTGGAGCAGCTTCGTCTACTTCAACCGCACCGCGGAGCGGCAACAGGCAGACTCCGAACGCGGGAGGCAACCGGCACAGTCGTAACTCCGCGCGCGGGCAGGCGTCGGCCGCACCGGCTGCCAACAGCCACGTCGGTGTGATCGGGGATGCAAACAGCGATGGAAAGCTCGACCGGAACGCTTACACATCGGACAGCGCAGCGCTCCCGGGCGTTTCCTCACCGCACAACGCGCTTGGTGTTGCACCGGGCACGCCCATACAGGTGTCGCTCAGTCAGCCTGTTGACTCCGGCCATGCGCATAACGGAGACACCATCCGCGGCGTGCTCGCATTTCCGCTAGGCAAGCTCACGCGGGGTTCTACAGTCAGCCTGACTGTGGTGGCCGCTGCCCCTGCCGGGCAGCTCGGCAGCAGCGGTGTACTTTCGCTGCAGGTGGTCAGTATCAATGGCGAGCAGATCTTGTCCCAAGTGATCACAGCGGAGGGGCAGGAAGGCAAAAAGATTTTGCCGGATGATGCACCCGCACGCGGCACGGACGCGGTGTTCGCGGCAGACCATCCCATCACACTGCCTGCAGCCTAGCTTGGTCAAGCAGGTTGGGCGGGTTTACGGACCAACGTAAGCATTTCGGCCGCGTGCCCTTCTGGCTTCACCTTGCGGAACTCCCCCTGCAGCCGGCCTTCGCGATCGAACACAAACGTAGAGCGTTCGATTTTTGTCACGGGTTTGCCGTACATGGTTCCTTCACGCACCACGTCAAACTGGTGACACACCTTGAGGTCCGGATCCGCGAGCAACGGGAACGGAAGTGAGAACTTCTCTGCGAACTTCTTTTGCGCTCGCACGGCATCGCGTGAGAGGCCAAGCACCACTGCTCCAGCGTGCTTCATTTGTGCTTCCAGGTCGCGAAATTCGCAAGCTTCAATCGTGCATCCGGGCGTGTCCGCACGGGGATAGAAGAACAGCACCACAGGCTTCCCGCGAAACTGGGACAGCCGCACCGTCGCGCCGTCCTGGTCCTGTAACTCGAAATCGACAATGTCGCCACTCTGCATCCCACCAGCTTACCGTGCGGGGATGTGGCAAGATGCTGACGTGACAATGCCTTTTGCCTTCGTTGACGAGCTGTGGCGCTACCCGGTCAAAGGCATGCGCGGGGAACATCTGCCGCAACTGAGCCTGGATGCCGACGGGATTGCCGGCGACCGGCGCTACGCCATCGTAAGCAGCGGTGCGCCGCGCGGTAAGCCCCTGCTGACCGGTGCGGAACGGGCAGCCATGCTGCTGTATTCCGCCAGCACAGCGAAGGACGGTGTACGCGTGACCGCGCCCTCTGGCGAGGTCTTCTCCGTGGACGATCCTCTGCTCTTACGGCATATGGAAACAGCGTTGCCTGGCGGACACAGCCTGTCGCTGGAGCGATCTGACACGCCGCTGACCGATGTTCGTCCTGTCGCAGTACTGGGGACCGCCAGCATTGAGCAACTGGAACGCGAGATGGGCCGCACTGTGGACGCTCGACGGTTTCGCGCGAACATCCTGCTTCGCATGCCTGCTGGATTTGCGGAGGATGAGCTGGTGGGGAGGGCTATCCGCCTGGGCACGAATGCGGTGCTTCGGATTACGGGACGTGACCCGCGCTGCCGCATCGTGACGTTAGATCCTTTGACCGCCGACGCCGATCCAGCACTGATGAAACACCTAGACCGTCACCACCAAGGCCGCCTGGGCGTGTACGCCACCGTTTTGCACCCCTACGAAATCCATGAGGATGACCCGGTTTTTGTTACGTAGGGCAGCTTGATACGCACGGGTGTGCTTTCCGCAAGAAAACACCGTCCAACACGGAGATGAAGTGCGTCCGAATGCTCACCTTGCTACCTTCTTCCACCTGCTTCCGCAACTCGACGGTAGCCGCACTGCTGCTCTCAGCGGCTCTTACGCCACGGGCACAGATGCATCGCGTTGCCGCGCCGGAGCAGGTCACCCGTGCCGTGGCGGTGTACGAATACGTAGGGGACATGCAGCACCCGAAGGCGGCCCGGCTCATTCCGGTTTCGCTGTTCATCGGTGGCCATTTTGAGGACGCCGGTGTTTACCTGGCGCGGCCGATTCCCTTTGCACTGGATTCCGGCCTGCGGTACGAGCTGCAGCACGCGGGCGTACGGCAGGACTACTTCGACATTGTCGCTTCCCGCCATTTCACCATCAGCTCCGCCGCTACAGCCACTCCCTTCGATGACAGTTGGTTTGGTTACGGCCGCGTCTCGCCTCCGCCCAAACCAAAGGCAGCCAAGCTGCGGCCCAACTGCGGCAACGCGCACGTGGTGCAGGAAGCAGGCGCGGAAAAGAGGGAAGACGGCAAGCCGAAGTTTGGCTCAAAGCCCGCCGCGGACGACCCGCCCCAAACCGCGCGCCATGGGCGCAACGCCGCGCCTGATCCGTGCGTGCAGGAAGCGGACGAGGACCAGCCGGAACACATCACCCTGGCCGACGATTCGCGCAGCCGCGACAAGGGCGCGCCCGATCCCGAGCGCCCGACGCTCCACCGCTCGCCCGAAACCACGGCGCACAACACCGGAGCGGAAGGCAAACCGGACAAGAAGGCACCCAAGCCGCCACCGGCTACCATCACGGCGAACGGCGGACCCGCTGACGACCCGGACCGTCCCACGATCCGTCACCGCGCCACGGATGAGAACGATCCCAACGCACTGCCGCCTGACCCCATCGATCTCGCCAGCCGGGAACGCTCGCCCGCAACGGCCAAGGGTGCGACTGACGCGGATGCCTCAGCTGCCGTGCCGATGACAGCAAACGACACCGTCGCGGAAGGTGGCAGCATCACCGCCGGCAACACGTCTGCGGGCGCACCCGTGCTGCGTCGCGGACGAATCTCGCCCACGACTACTCCGGAGCCTGCTGCGCCGGCGACCAGACGGACTTCCCCGACAGCCATCGTGACCGCCGCAGCAAATGCCTCTGTCACCTCACCGCTGGACTCCGTGGTTGCGGTGAGCGACGCAAAGGAGCGTGCGGCCCACGACTTCACTTACCACTTCGCGTCGCCCACAGAGCGTGCGACGGCTCTGGGCACGCTGCAGGCCATGGCACAGGCGGTGCTGCAGAATCCTTCGCTGGCCACAGACGCGCCGGCCGTAGGCGCACCGGCATTTCTACCGCAAACCAAACCGCACAGCACGTCCGCCTCGCGCACCACAGCTGTACGTGCGGGCGCTCGCTCCACCGTGACAGCGCGTTCGCGAGTTCGTCCCTCCTCCCCAGCAAGCGCTGTGCCCGCCTTGACCGATGAGGAATTGAACGCTTTCCAGCTCTACTTCAGCGCCCCGGTCAGCTACACCTACACGGCGCGGGTAGCGGCCACAGCCTCCTCACCGGAACGCTTTGTGACTGTCGTTGCGCAGACTGACGCAGAAAGCAAGCTGCAGCCCGCCATGCGTTCGGTCACCGACGCCGCACACCTGGACCGCGTTCCGCGCTACCGCCTGATTGACGTGGTGGATGCGGATGGCAGCAATCGCGCCTCCCTGCTGATGGAACTGCGCGCACAGCACTCCCGGCAGTTTGCGCTGTATCGTCTGCTGGGCAACAAGCCGGACCAGATCTTTATCAGCGGCACCACGCTGCTGTAGCACATGCCGGCTCGGCGATAATCAGGGGCATGCCTTCTGGAGACCTGTTCGCCCAGTCCGCTTCCACCCGCTCCCGCAGCGAAGGTGGAACCATCCTTGCGCACTGTGATGGTGGAGCGCGCGGCAATCCCGGTCCGTCTGGTTACGGTGCAGTGATCACGACGGAAGACGGCACCGTGCTGGCCGAACTCTCTGAGTTTCTTGGCTTCAAGACCAATAACTTCGCGGAGTACAGCGGGCTTCTGGGCGTACTCCAATGGGCGCTGGACCATGGGCACACGCGGCTGAAAGTAGTCAGTGACTCGCTGCTGATGGTCAACCATATCCAGGGCAAGTACAAGATCAACAGCCCCGATCTCAGGCCGCTTTACGAAGAAGCCAAGCGCCGCATTGCGAAGCTCGCATCCTTCAGCATCACGCATGCATTGCGGCACAAGAACAAGACGGCCGATCGCCTGGCGAACGAAGCCATGGACCGCGGCACGAACCGCCGGCCAGAGCCCGGCGCAGCCTCGCCTACTCCGCTGAAAGCTACCCCTTACCCCACGCGGTCAACGGAGCCACCTGCCCCGCGCCGCATGGACCCACTGCCTGCTCCGACTCGGCCTGCGTCCGCCGACAGCGAGATGCTGCGTGGCTTTGTGAAGGATGGCAGCATCGTCCTGCTCGGCGGCAAGTCGCTGCCGGATGGAGTGTTTGTGAAGGTCATCCGCGAGTAGACGCCAGGCGTTCGCTGCTTCCGGCGTGACCAGGTTCGAGGCTTCAAAGGCCTTCTGGGCATTCCAATTCGGGAACGCAAAACGTGCGTGTGCGCTAAAGTGCACCACATTTGGTGCAATGCACGGTTTTACCGCAGGTTTGCACTTTCCTAGGTGCAAAAAGAAGGAGCAGAAACCATGCTTTAGCGTGCTTTTTCGCTCGAAAAGCGTGCTCTGGGCGTACAGAATAGACGAGTTTCTAGGAAGGGTTCGCCGACGGACAGGTGGAGGGGCTCTGCCCTCCGACGCGCTCCCTGCCAGAACCCGCAAGGTGCCGTGCCTGGTGGAATGCCCCGGGGATCCTTCGCTTTGCGAAGCGATGACGGCTCTCAGTCAGCGGTTACTTCGCTAGCTCTTCCTTCAGGATCGAGCTGACGGTCTTCATGTCTGCATGGAGACCGCTGGCCATGATGCGGGCCTGCACCACGCGCATGGCGGGGCCAATATCCTTGGGGCCGGGCTTGCCGCCTTCCGCGGCAAGATGCGCAATGGCACCCTGGATAACCTTGCGGATCTCGCCTTCATCCGCCGTTTTTGGCAGATACGTTTCCAGCAGCCTGATCTCGTCCTGCTCCTTGCTGGCGAGTTCCGGTCGATTGCCCTTGGCGAACTGCTCGGCGGCATCCTTGCGCTGCTTGACCATGGTGTTCAGCACGGCGGTTTCTTCGGCATCGGTCAGCGGTTCGCGCTTGTCGATCTCCTTGCTCTTCATGGCCGATTTGGCCATGCGCAGGGTCTCCAGCCGCAGGGCCTCTTTCGCTTTCATTGCCTCGATGATGTCTTTGCCAATCTTCTCGCCGATTGCTGCCATGTCCGTCCTCGCTTGTGTCAGCAGCCAGTTTATCGCCAGCCGTCATACTGAGCGCCGCGCAGGATACCAACGCAGCGCGTGTGCTCGGGCAGTCAGAGGCTTTCTAGCAAAAAGAGCCAGGCGTGGGTACGGCGCCAAAGTGTCTTGGGATCCTTCGCTCTGCTCAGGATGACGAGTCCAACCGGTAAACTAAGAGGCATGATCCGCAAGACACGCCTGTTTACGCCCGGTCCGACGCCCCTGCTTCCCGCTGCGCAGTTTGCCATGGCAGCCGCGGACATCCATCACCGCACGCCCGAGTTTCGCGCCCTGTACACGCGCGTGCTGGCGCAGTTGAAAGACTTCGTCGGCACGAAGAACGACGTCATCATTCTGTCTTCGTCCGGTACCGGCGCGATGGAAGCCTCGGTCAGCAACCTGACCTCGCCCGGCGACCGCATCCTGGTGCTGACCGCGGGTAAATTCGGTGAACGCTGGACGGCGCTGGGCAAGGCCTTTGGCTGCGCCGTGGACGTGGTCTCTGCACCCTACGGCCAGACCTTCACCCTGGATCAGATCAAGGCCGGATTGAAGCTGGAAACGCGCGCCGTGTTCCTGCAGGCCACCGAAACTAGCACGGGCGTTCGCCACGATGTGCAAGCCGTGGCCAAGCTGCTAAAGGACGAAGGCAGCGAGGCACTGCTGGTGGTCGACGGCATTACCGGCCTGGGAACCACCCACATGGACATGGATGAGTGGGGCGTCGACGTGCTGATCGGCGGTTCGCAGAAAGCGGTGATGATTCCGCCCGGCCTGTCGTACCTGGCCGTGAGCGAGCGCGCGTGGGATCGCATGGAAGCCACCTACAATCCGCGCTACTACTTCGATCTGCGCAAGGAACGCAAGAACGCGAAGAATGGCGAAAGCGCCTACACACCGGCTGTCGCGCTGATCGCTGCGCTGGGCGCCGCGCTGGACTACATTGCCGGGCAGGCAGACGGTAACCTGCCTGAAGGCCGCCGCAAGCTGGTGGACAATGCGGAGACCATTGCCGCCATGACCCGCGCCGCGTGCCAGGCCATGGGCCTGAAGCTGTTTGCGCCGGACGCGCCTTCTGCCGCGGCCACCGCCATCCTTGCACCGGAGGGCTTTACCTCCACGCAGTTCGTCAAGGCGCTGAAATCGCGCTTTGCTGCCATCATGACCGACGGACAGGGCGAGATGAAGGGGCAGATCTTCCGCGTCGCGCACCTTGGATTCTTCGACTACCTGGACACCATTGCGCTGGTCGGTGCCTTGGAACAGGTGGCCGTGCAGGACCTGAAGCTGCCGGGCGTGGAGTTCGGTACCGCTCTGGTCGCCGCACAGAAGGTGTACGCGGAACGGCTGTCATCCTGAGCGGAGCGGAAGGATCCCAGGGCATCGCCAGTCAGCAATGAAGCTTGGCGGTTTCTCCCCCGAAAGCCCGGAAGTTTCGTCGCTTCGTCATCCTAAGCGCAGCGGAGGGTGCCTCGGGGATCGTGCGGTAGGGCGTAATCAACTTACTGTTCGGCGTGAGCCATGCTAGACCGCAGGCCAGGTCAGGGGCAGGCGAGCGCAACGGCGCGTGACGTACCAGCCTTAGGCCGCACGCCTAGGTAACGATGGCCATAACGAAAGCGCCAAAGGCGCGACCACATAACAGCCTCAGGCCGCAGGGCTAGGAAACAATGCCCATGACC
>CAXTBQ010000096.1:0-12399 GCA_964242065.1 uncultured Terriglobus sp.
GTGGCGAATGTGTATCGCTGCTAACGCAAACTGTTCACGACTGCTAGTCGGCAGCGGCTGTTCGGCTAAGGGGTGGCCGACGAACTCCGCCGTTACGCCGCGCTCCGCGTAGAACGGCTGCTCGAACGGGAAGATGCACAGCATCTTCGACACGCGCTGCTGCACCCAGCGCAGGCGGCGGCGCTTCCATGCCCACAGCTGCGGCGACACGAACCAGATCACCAGCACGCCCATCCGCTTCAGATGTTTGGCCAGCCGGAAGTTGACGTCGGGAAAGTCGATGAGCACGGCTACGTCCGGGCGCTGCGCGTGAATGGAGCGGACCAGCCTGCGGTAGCTCCCGATAATGCGCGGAATGTGCCGCAGGATTTCCGTGATGCCCATCACGGCGACATCTTCGGCTCGAACAACGCGCTGCTGGCCCGCGGCCTCCATGGCGGTGCCGCCCAGGCCGGTGTAGCGCGCGTGCGGCAGCACCGGTTTCAGCGCGGCGATGAGCTCCGCGCCGTAGTGGTCGCCGGAGGCCTCGCCGGCGGAAAGAAAGATGAGCGGGTCGGGTTGCACGCTTTGCTAGTGTAAGGGGAACCAGAGAAGCAGGCACAAAGCGCGTCGGGCGTTCGCATCAGACTGAGCTTCATCAGGCTTACAGATCAAGACGTGCCAATACAACTAGTGGAACGTTATGAAAACTACAATTCTCAAAGGCCAGACCTACCCAGACATCATCCAGTTGACGATCTATCCGTTACCTGAATTGACGTTCACGGATCCAGAGACTGGCACGATAGCGCGCTACACTGTGGCAATCACAAACAACAATGTTCTGGTCACCGTACACACCAACGTGGAGATGTCGGGTCCTACCAGCCAGATATACGCTCAGGCATACAGACTCGTAAGAAACGCTGTTGACCTTTACTGCTTTCAGACCGGGCGAGTCATACATGTCGACTTACAGTGCTTTGTAAACCCTAAAGGTGAAAATGTTTACATGATGTTCGAGCACAAGAGTTTGGCATCGCGCTGCAAAGCATTCGACCCTGTTTTCATGAGAAATCTCTACCTCATGGCAGCAACAGAACAGGAGACATTTTTCGCACTCTACGACTTAGTAGTAGCGATCTCAATACCTGAGCAGGCGGCCTCTAACTGCGCAAAAGTTCTCGAAACAATCCGGAATGTTCTCGCACCCGATGAGAATGAGAAGACCGGATGGAAAGTTCTTCAAGAAACCTTAAATGCCGATGGTCAGTATCTGAAGTACATCACCGAAACATCTAAACGGCCTCGACACGGTCACCGCGCCTACATCCCACCATCAATACTGATGAAGTCCCTACAAAGAACTTGGACAATAATGGATCGGCTTCTTGAATATAAGAAGAGATCAGCGGGTCCTTTACCGGTTTCCGAGTTCTCCCTCCTGTGCGATGAGGAATAACCTGGCATCAATCGCGAGATCATTATTCTTCAACGACCTGATCAGCTAGTCACCAGGCTGCAGGCGCAGCGGCTCTGCCGGGATGGGCACAGCGGTCGCTTCCTGGTCCTTGTACTGCAGGCGGTAGAGTCGCCAGTACAGACCGCGCTGGGCGAGTAGTTCGTTGTGCGAACCGTGCTCGCGCAGTTGGCCCTTGTGCATGACCAGGATGGTGTCGGCGCGCTGGATGGTGCTGAGCCGGTGCGCGATCACGACGGAGGTGCGGCCCGCGATCATGCGTTCCAGTGCGGAGCGGACTCGAAGTTCCGTGTCCGTGTCGACGGAGGACGTGGCCTCGTCGAGGATGAGGATTTCCGGCTTGTGCGCCAGTGCGCGGGCGAAGCTGACCAGCTGCTTCTGCCCGGTGGAGAGGGTGGCACCGCGCTCCTGCATGGGCGCGTCGAAGCCGCCGGGCAGCGTACGGATGAAGTCGCCGATGTTGACCTCGTCGGCGGCGTGCTCGACTTCTGCGTCGGTGATCCAGTCGCTGCCCAGGCGGATGTTCGAGCGCACCGTGCCGGTGAACAGGAACGCGTCCTGCAGTACGACGCCGAAGCGCTTGCGCAGGCCGTCGAGCGGCAGTTCGCGAACGTCGGTGCCGTCAATCAGAACGCTGCCGCGCTGGACGTCGTAGAAGCGCATCATGAGCGCGGTGATGGTGGTTTTACCCGCGCCGGTGTGGCCCACGATAGCTGCGGTTTCGCCGCGCGCGACGGTGAAGGAGACGCCTCGCAGGATCCATTCGATGTCGGTGTTGCTATTGAGGTCGGCTTCGGTCGCGGTCTGGAGCCAGGCTTGCTGAGCTTCGTCGAAGTGCTGGTAGGTGAACCAGACTTTCTGGAACTCAACGGCGGGTGCGGTGCTGCTCGTCTCGCGTGTTTGAACTTCCACAGAACTTGTCATCCCGACCGGAGCACGTAGTGCGGAGTGGAGGGACCTGCTTTCTTCTCCAACTGCAGTGCTGCTTCGGGAAACAGCAGGTCCCTCCACTTCGCTTTGCTCCGGTCGGGATGACAAAGTTTGAGCAGTGGCTTGAGCAGGATTTTGTTCTGCTACGGGCTGAAAAGCAGATCCCTCCGCTGCGCTGCGGGATGACAAAGGTTGGGGGCTGCGGGATGTCACGTCTTCGTTAGCTGGCGGAGTGGATGTCGGCGAGACTATCTCCGGCTCTGTGTCGATGAGCTTGAAGACGCGCTCGCTTGCGGCCATGGCGGCCTGCAGGATGTTGTACTTTTCGCTCAGGTCCTGGATGGGGCGGAAGAAGCGTTGCGCGTACTGCGTAAAGGCGACCAGCACGCCCACGGTGACGGTGCTGCTCAGGAAGGTGCTGCCGCGCAGCACGCCCAGGCCGCCTTTCCAGATGACGAGCGCGATGGCTACCGAGCTGAGCAGTTCGACCGCGGGGTAGTAGAGCGAGTACGCCTGCACCTGGTCCACGTAGGCGTCACGGTGCTCGGCGTTGATGCTCTGGAAGTCGCGATAGGCGCGGGCCTCACGGTTGAAGAGCTGGACCACGCTCATGCCGCTGACGTGCTCCTGCGTGTAGGCGTTGATCTTGGCGATGGCGGTGCGGATGCGGCGGTAGCTGTTGCGCACGGAGATGCGGAAAAGCCGCGTGGCGTACACGATGGCGGGCAGCACAGATAGGGTGAGCAGCGCCAGCGGCCAGCTCATGCGCAGCATAATGACCACGATGAAGAGGAGGACGAAGACGTCTTCAAAGATGGCGAGGACGCCGCTGGTGAACATTTCGTTCAAGGCGTCCACGTCGCTGGTGACGCGGGTGACCAGGCGGCCCACGGGGTTGCGATCGTAGAAGCCGACGTGCATGCGCTGCAGGTGGCGGAACAGCTGCGAGCGCATGTCGAACATGATCTGCTGGCCGGTCCACTGCATCAGGTACGTCTGCAGGAACTCCAGGCCGTAGCTGACGAGCAGCGCCAGCAGGTACAGCCCTGCGCACTGCGTCACGCCGGTCATGGCGTCTGTGCTCAGGTGCTTTGCGAGCCACCAGGTGCCGGATGAGGGCGTGTGCGTCATGTAGCGGTCGATGGCGACCTTGATGAGGTAGGGCCCGGCGACGTCAGCCGCCGCCTTGGTGATGACGGCGAAGAGGCTGAACGCCACCTGCGTGGTGTACGGGCGCAGGTAGGTGAGCAGACGACGCATCAGGCGGCTGTCATAGGCCTTGCCCAAAACGTCGTCATCGCCACTGGGCTTGGCCGCTGGCTTTTTGCCGCTGTTGGCGGCGACCGTGCCCGCTTGCTTCTGTTGGGTGGTGTCTGGTGTGGGTTGGGGCATGCCGCTCTTCCAGTGTAGATGTGCCGGCGGCGCGGCTGGGTGCAGTGTTGCGCCTTTGTCGGTGAAAATAGAACCGGAATGGATTCGCTCGGGCTTTACCTTTCAGTGCCGTTTTGCAAGGGGAAGTGCACCTTCTGCAACTTTGCGTCGGACGCATTTCCAGCGGAGCGCATGCCCGCGTATGTTTTGCAGCTTTGTGAAGAGATCGCCGAGGCTCGGGGCTTTGCCGGGCGGCACGGGCTGGTGGTGCCGCCCGTGGTGGATTCGGTGTTTCTGGGCGGTGGAACGCCAACGCTGCTGTCTGCCTCGCAGATGCGCGCTGTCTTTGTGGCTCTACGACAGCACTTTGAGCTTGCGCCGGATGCGGAGATCACGGTGGAGGCTGCGCCGGGACAGATTGCGGATGACATGCTCGGAGCTTTGGTGGAGTGCGGTGTGAACCGCATTTCGCTGGGCGTGCAGAGCTTTGTGGACAGGGAAGCGCAGGCGGTGGGCCGTAGTCACACGGGTGCGTCGTGCCTGGAAGAACTGCGGCGGCTGCGCGCGGCTGGCGTGCGGAACCTGAACGTGGACCTGATCGCCGGGCTGCCACTCCAGACCGCGGCGAGCTGGGCGGAGTCGCTACGGCAGGCAGTCGAGAGCGGCGTGGAGCACATGTCGGTGTACATGCTGGAGGTCGATGAGGACTCGCGGCTGGGGCGCGAACTGATTGGGCCGGGCGTGCGGTATGGCGCACATGCCGCTCCGGGTGAAAGCCTGGTGGCAGACCTGTACGCACAGGCGTGCGAGACGCTGGATAGCGCGGGTCTCCGGCAGTACGAGATCTCGAACTTCGCACGCAGCGGGTGTGAGTCGCGGCACAACTGCAAATACTGGACGCGCGCGCCGTACCTTGGCTTTGGGCTGGACGCGCACTCGATGCTGCTGGACGGCGCTGGAGACGCGGTGCGGTTTGCGAACGGCGAGGAACTGGACGCGTACATCGCAGGCGAGCCGGAGCGTGAGGTGGACCGCATCGACCGGCTTGCCGCGTGGGAGGAGACGGTGTTTTTGGGCCTGCGGCTTGTGGAAGGGCTGTCGCTTAGCGAGCTGCGGCAGAGCCACACGCGCGAATGGGTAGTCGCCTTTGAGGCGCAGGCAAGGGAGCTTGCGCGCGACGGGCTGATGAGGGTTGAGGACGACCGCGTCATGCTCACACAGCGTGGCCGTATCGTGTCGTCCAGCGTCTTTGGCGAGCTGCTGGCTGCGGCTCCGGCTTAGAATGGCTCAGACGCAGCGTGATTGATTTTGGGCAAAACAAGAATCAGCTATGGCATACGTTTCGTCGTACTGACAAGGTTGGCTTATTTCGCAGCGATGTCCGGGCTGCTGTTCTTGTCCATCTAGGTCCCCTCGAGGAGACCCTCCAGGTCGGGCAGTACATCGGTCTGGTTCGCGTGAAGGGAGTGCAGCTTGAGTTTCGGGCTTACAAGTACAGCAGTGACGACATCCACGTCGGACGAATCACACCTGCTTGAGAGCGAGATACGGTCACTGTCCGAGGCAGAACAGCGACTCGTGGCAGGAATCTTGTGCATGACTCCCGAGGGCGCGCGCATCACGCCTCAGTTGGCGGATGCGCGCGTGCAAACAATGCTGGACGGCCACATGGGCAGCCTTCGCTTTGTGGGAAGCAGCGACCGCTGTTATGGACGGGCTTTGATTTCGGTAGTGGCGCACGATGTGGATACGACTCCTCTCCTCATCTCTCTCGACCTCGACCAGCACGGAAACCTCTTTGAGCTGGACGTTTGGAAGGTGGACTTCTCGCCTTTGATTCGGTTGCCGGAGCCGTCTGAGGTGACGCTTGCCTGACATCATCGACCTGCGCAGCGACACCGTAACCAAACCAACGCCGGAGATGCGGGCCGCCATGGCCGCAGCCGAAGTGGGCGACGATGTGTATGCGGAAGACCCAACGGTCAATCGTCTGGAAGCGCGCGCGGCAGAGGTCTTTGGCAAGGAAGCGGCGATCTTTGTGCCGACCGGGTCCATGGGCAACCAGATTGCCTTGCGTCTGCACACGCAGCCGGGCAAAGAGGTTGTCTGCGAGGCGCGGTCGCACGTGATGGACTGGGAGATGGGCATGGCGGCGGTCTTTTCCGGCTGCCAGTTGCGCACCGTGCCCGGTCAGCGCGGCGTGCTTCGCTGGCAGGACATCGAACCGGCGCTCTCGACGACCGGGCTGTACTACCGCGCGCAGACCGGCCTGGTCTGGATAGAGAACACGCACAACATGGCGGGCGGCACGGTGACACCGCTTGCCGTCATGCAGGAACTGGTGGCAGGAGCGCATGACCGTGGGCTGCCGATTCATCTGGACGGTGCGCGTGTATTCAACGCGGCGGCAGCACTCGGCACGGACGTTGCGACGTTGACGCGCGGCTTCGACACGGTGAACTTTTGCCTGAGCAAGGGGCTGTGCGCGCCGGTGGGGTCGATGCTGGTGGGTTCGGCGGCGGACATTGCGCGGGCGCGGTCGCTGCGCAAGGCGCTGGGCGGCGGCATGCGGCAGGCGGGTGTGCTGGCTGCCGCTGGGCTGATTGCATTGGAGGAGATGCCCGCGCGGCTGCATGAGGACCATGCCAACGCTCAGCTGTTGGCTAAGCGGTTGAGCGGTACCGACGGGCTCAGCATCGACCCAGCCGATGTGGAGACGAACATCGTCATCTTCGGCACGGAGGTGGATGCGGCAGGGTTCGTCACGATGTTGAAGCAAGCGGGCGTGCTGGCCGGTGCTGTGGGGCCGAAGAGTGTGCGACTGGTGACGCATCGCGATGTGGGCGTGGCTGACTGCGCGCGCGCGGCAGAGATCGTGCAGCAGGTGGCGGCAGAGGCGCTGGCGCACGCGCAATAGCGAGCGAGCTTGCTGACTGCCTTTGACCGCTTGGTTCGGATGCATTCGTGTCCCTAACGCGCTGCTGCCGGGCTTTCAGCCCGCTTGCAGAACTCTTCTGCCTTGTCATCCCGACCGGAGCGCAGCGTAGTGGAGGGACCTGCTGTTTGCCTGGATTGCGCCGGCGGGCGGCATCGACGCTGCTACACAAGCATGGCAGGTACACTTGGCTGCGACACAGGCAGGGCGGGTACACTTGAGCTTGCCCGTCCTACAGAGGAGCTTCGCCCTGCGCGTTGTCGCCGCTGTGTCACACAACCCGCAGACGCAGCGGAATGCATTGGGAAGCGCGGTGAAACTCCGCCACTGCCCCGCAACTGTAAGCGTGTTCTGTCCGCATCTGGGCAGGGCCGGTGGTCTGAGAAGAGGGCGTCACTGCGCAAGCGGGAAGGCGGCTCGTTCGATGAAGAGCACAGGCACGGCACGCGAGTCAGGAGACCGGTTCTGCTGCCGGCAGCCAGCCACGCCCCGAGGGGGAGCGTAGGAGACCTATGAACCGCACCGCCCCACTAGGAGGCGCACGCATCCGTGCGCGCTCCGCAGCAGTACTCATTACCGCAACTTCAACCCTTGCAGCGCACGCCGTCATTGTGCGCGGCACCGTGCACGACCCACTGGGCCGCGGCCTCGCCTACACTCGCGTGCAGCTTATCAAGGGCACAGAGGTGGTCGCTTCCACTGTGACAGAAGGCGATGGCAGCTACGAGATACGCTCCACGGAGACCGGGCGCTTTCTGCTCATCACCAGCGCCAATGGCCTAAGCCCGCAGGTCAGTGAGCCCTTCTACGGCAGGCAACTGGATGTGGTCGCGCGTGACCTAACCATGACGCTGTCGCCAGTGCGTGAGTCCATCAGCGTCACGGCAACGGGCACGCCCACGCCCGTGGAGCAGGTGAGCGCCAGCGTTGCGGTCGTGCCGAATGAAGCGCTGCAAACGCGCGTGGGCATCGTGCAGGAACTGCGTCTGCAGCCGGGTGTTGCACTGGTCAGCACCGGTCAGGATGGCGCGGCCACGTCGCTGTTTGTGCGCGGCGGTGCGTCTGACGCCAACAAGGTGACCATCGACGAGGTACCCGCCAACGACGTGGGCGGTGTCTTCGACTTTGGCACCGTCTCGTCCACGGCAGTGCGCGCTCTGGAGACGCATCGCGGGCCGGACAGCGTGCTGTATGGCACGGATGCGCGTGCAGGCGTGGTGCGGTTTGAGACGCCGCGCGGCGCATCCATCCGGCCCATCCTCACCTACTCCGGCGATGCAGGCAACCTGCATACCCGGCGCAACGAGGCCACACTGTCCGGCACGGCGAGCAAGCTGGACTACTACGGTGCGTTCTCACGCTTCGACAGCTCGAATGCGCTGCCGAACAACCGTTTTCACTCGGCCACGGCGGCGGGCAATCTCGGCTACAGCTTTACCGGCGCAACCAGCGTGCGCGGCACGGTGCGCAATGCTGTGTCGGCAGAGGGGCTGCCCGGGCCGTACGACTTTCAGGGGCTTACGCAAATCGGTAAGCAAGGCGACCAGGACACGTACATCTCCGGCTTGATCGACGACACGCGCCCAGGCAGCGGCTGGCACAACGCCTTCCGTTACATTGGCGCGCGCAAGCGGGAGCAGTCACAGCAGTTTGCTCCGGGCGGCACGCCAGACGGCTTCGGCGACTACCTGGGCAACACGGTCACCATTCGCGGTGCGAACGGCACCAGCACCACGGGCCGCGCCATCGTGGCCTACGACCCGTTTCCCACGCGCTACGACCTGGTCAGCAACCGCGACGGCTTGGACTACCGCAGCGACTACCACTTCAAACAGCACTTTGCGTTGCTGGGTGGGTTTCGCTACCAGGACGAGCGCGGTGCCTACCGTTACCCGCTGTATGCGACCAACCAGACCGTAGGCCGCAGCAACTTTGACTACACCCTGCAATTCACGGGCGACGTTCGCAACCGGGTGTTCTTCTCGGTGGGCGGAGCCATTCAACGCAACTCGATGTACGGCACGCAGGGCGAGCCGCAGCTTGGCCTGAGCTATGCCGCGGTACGTCCTGGCCTGCATTGGTTGCACGGCACGCGCGTGCGTTTCCAGTTCGCCAAGGGCGTGCAGGAGCCCAGCCTGGCGACGCAGCTGTCGTCGCTGTACGCGGCGCTGCTGGGGGCAAAGGACACGGCGGACATTGCACGGCTGGGTGTCAGCCCCATAGGCGCGCAGCGCAGCCGCACGTATGAGGGTGGCGTGGATCAGAACATTTACAGCGACATCGCGGTGCTGCACGTGACGTACTTTCACAGCATGTATGGCAGCGGTATTGAGTACGTTCCCACGGCGCTGTACGACCAGTACTTCAGCCAGACGGTGCCCAAGAACCTGTACGGCTTCTACCTGAACTCGCTGGATACGCGCTCGCAGGGCGTGGAGGCGGAGCTGCAGTATCAGGTGTTGCGGCGCATGTTTGTGCACGCGGGCTACACGTATACCGACTCGACTGTGCTCAAGTCGTTTTCGACGGACGCGCTGAACGCCTTGGGTGGCCAGCCTACGGTTAACCCGAAGTACGCGGGCGTGGCCATTGGCGTCAGCTCGCCCTTAGTGGGGCAGCGGCCCTTCCGGCGTGCGCCGCAGCTAGGCTATTTCGTGCTGCAGTACGCCAGCACGAAGTGGAATGCCGCGTTGAAGGGTGCCATGGCATCCAAGTCGGACGACTCGACGTTCCTCGGCACTTACTCGAACGCCGCCTTCGACAACAGTCTGCTGCTGCCCAACCGCAACCTGGCCTATGGCTACACGCGGCTGGACGCGAACCTGACGTACCAGCTGCGGCCTTCGATTGCGGTGTTTTCGCAGTTAGAGAACCTCTTGAGCCAGCAGCGAACGGGTGCGTTCGGCTACCCGGGACTGCCGTTCACGGTGCGCGCCGGGCTCAAGCTGCGATTCCCAAGCGAATAGTTCAGGGTGCTCCTCCGTCACAGCGGAGGAGCCCAAACCTACGGTTCTGTTGAGAAATGGCGTATGCAGGCGCGAGGCGCTGCGGGGCCTTGTGCGTCTTATATACGGGCCAGTAAGTCAGGGCCTGGAGATTGTTATGTCCAAAACACACATGTATGCGCTTTCTTTGTTGTGCGCACTCCCAATCGCCGGCACAATCCACGCGCCGGCACAGGTAGAAGGGCCTGCCACTGTCCGCGTAGTTTTGCGTGCCGAAGGCAAGCACGATAGTGCCGCGCCGCCGCTGCAGGCCGCAAACCTGAAAGTGGAGTTTGAAGGCAAGAACGCCGACATCACCCGCTTGCAGCCGCTAGGGCAGAGAAGCGGCCAGCCGGTCGAGGTAGCCGTGCTCATCGACGACGGCCTGCGCGGCAACTTCGGCACACAGCTGCGCGATGTGGAGCAGTTTGTGCAAGCCACCGCCAGTCCGCAGGTGGCGATAGGCGTGGGTTACATGCGCAACGGCCGCGCGGAGTTTCCGCAGGGCTTTAGCACCGATGCAGAGCGGGAGTTGAAAGCAGTACGTCTGCCGATCTCGACCGCGGGGGTGTCGGGTAGTCCGTATTTCTGCCTGCTGGACCTACTGAAGCACTGGCCTACGAGTACCGGTGCGCCGCACGTGGTGCTGATGATCACCAACGGCATCGATTATTACAACGGTTCCGTCAGCCCGCTGAACCAGGACAGTCCTTATGTGCAGTCCGCACAGGACGACGCGCAGCGCGCGGGTGTTCCGGTGTATTCCATCTT
Source organism: uncultured Terriglobus sp. (assembly GCA_964242065.1). Taxonomy (GTDB): domain Bacteria; phylum Acidobacteriota; class Terriglobia; order Terriglobales; family Acidobacteriaceae; genus Terriglobus. The sequence goes on from CAXTBQ010000096.1 coordinate 10,451, forward strand.
CTATGGCGGACGTAACTTCAACGCCAACCTGCCAAGCTTTAGCGGACAGAGCTACCTTAGCCAGGTAGCAGAGGCTACAGGTGGCGAACTGTTCAACGGTGGCCAGATTAATCCGCCATCGCTGACTCCTTACTTCCGGCAGTTCAACACGGCGCTGAGCGAAAGCTACCTGCTCAGCTTTCAGACCGGCAGTCGCAAACTGGAGCGCCTCAAAGTGACCTCGAACGTGGGCGGCGTTAAGTTACACGTACAGAAGGCCGCTGAAGCGGGCGGCGGGCGGTAAAACCCTCAGGTTCTATACGCGGCGAGCGAGCACGAGCGTGATGTCGTCAGGCTGCTCACCACCGCCGATCCATGCATCCAGAGCGCGCAATATTTCCGCTGCGATCACCGAAAGGGGTTCGCGGCGGAACTGCCGCGCTACCTCAATCAGTCGGTCCTCGCCAAAATCTCCAAAGTCATTCTCTGGCTCAGTCACGCCGTCAGAGTATGCGATGAGCAGATCGCCCACGTGCATGGCTAAGGTCTCCTGCTCGTAGAGCACGCCATCCATAAGACCGACAACCATACCGCCGCAGGTAAGCTTCTTCGTGCCGCCATCAGCGCACAGCAGGAACGGTGGCAATTGACCGGCGTTGGAGTAGGTCAGTCGGTGGGAGCGCTCATCGTAATGTGCCAGAAACAGCGTGGCGTACTTCTCCGGCTGAGTGGAGCGGTAAAGGTGACGGTTGAGCAGCGACAGGATGCGTGATGGCGACTCAAATAGCTCACCGCATTCCAGTGACTCCGCCTGCGTGAGTGCGCGAGCCGAGTCGCTTAGCAATTCTTCGCTTGCGAAGCGATAGGCTCGCACGGCAGAGTGCAGGGTGGCCATGAGCAGCGCAGCAGAAATCCCTTTGCCGCTGATGTCGCCCAACGCCAGGCCGACGCCGGTCACGTCGCGGCGATGCTCATGGTCGTCGTGAAAAACCAGGAAGTCGTAGTAGTCGCCCGAGACCGTGCGCGCCGGACGGCAGATGCCGTACATCTCCAGTGACGGAATGCGAACATCAGAGCGTGGGAAGAGATTCTCTTGTACCTCCTGCGCGATGCTCAACTCGCTCTGCATGCGCTCCTTCTCCTTCTGTTCTTCGATCAGGCGTCCAAGCGACCAGGACATTCGGTTGAAGGAGCGGCAAAGGTCGGCGAGCTGATCGTCAGTCTGCACACGGATGCGATGATCCAGGTTGCCGCTGTCCATGGAGAGCGTGGCCGCGTATAGATCTTCCACAGAGCCTGTCATGCTGCGCGTCAGCCGCATGGCCACATAGAACGCAAACACCTCCAGCAGGGCGAAAAACAGGCAAATGACAATGAAGAGAAGCTTCACTGTGTCAGTGATGCGCCCGGTAAGCCCCGTGCCGAACAACTGTTCAAACAGGATGGAAGGGCGGGACGTGACTGTGAGCGGAACCATGCGAACTTCACCTGTTTCCCAGTCAATGACGGAGAGCGTAGAGCGGAAAGCTACTTCACCATCAAGGAAGTTCACCGCGGCGGGTCGGCTGCCGCCCACGATACGTCGGCGGCGAACCTCAGAGCGGGTCAGGTTTTCCTGGCGGCTTTCCTCCAGGACAAGGCCTGGAAGTAGCGTTACCTCGCCCAAGCCCTCGGCAACTCCGTTTAGCAATTCCGGCGTCACGGGGATGCTTCCGATCACGGTAACTCCGTGGTCGGGGCCGGCCGCAACACGGTCGACTACGGCCATGTAGATCACACCGCCATCTGCCGCGAACACCTTCATCTGCCCTAGTTGAGAGCGCTGTTTAAGCCAGTTGGAAAGCCGCAGCGGCGTGCGATCGTTTCCGACGATCTCTGGTAGTTGAACCGGAGCCGAATCCTGAAAGATGGCAAGCTGCCGCCTTCCGGGAACGCGAGGTGCCGGGGCGCTGCCGCGCCGCGGGCTGACA
>CAXTBQ010000097.1:0-12333 GCA_964242065.1 uncultured Terriglobus sp.
ATTACCTACCCCGAACGAGGGCCCCCCCCACCTAGACCGCACGAGCCCCCATGACCTAGACCGCACGAGAGCCCTCATGACCTAGACCGCAAGAGGCCTAATGACCTAGACCGGACGAGAGCCCTCATGACCTAGGCCAGCGGTCTAGCATGGCAACGCCTCAAGCAACATGTCGATAGATCCTAGACGGGCGGCAATCCCAACGCCGCTTCCAGCTCGGCGACCGTTTGGCCTGTCTGGTGAAAGTGGCGCGCGACGCTGCCGGTGTGCAGGCTGCGGGACACCAGCGCCGCGTCCGGACAGGCGAAGGTTGTGCCTTCCGAGAAGAATCGCATGGCAACCTCATCGCGGGTGCCCTGCCGTATCCCCTGCCGGCTGAGAAGGTGGTTCAGGGCAAGCTGATCGTCGCGTTCACGCGCAGTTTCCGTCTCCAGACGCTCCAGCGTCGCCAGCGAACCGGCAGAAGGCCGCCACAGCATAAAGCCGCAGCACAACACAAAACCGAGTTCGCGGTCCACGTCCATGGGGATGCTGTGGTCCTGCTGCGCGATCACGTCCGCTTCCCGAAGACTGTGGAGCAGAGGCTGAACATCGCCCACCGGAACTGCGTCCAGGTCCAGCACCAGGACGGTGTGACCGCGCTCCACCAACTGCCGCAGAACGACCGTGCGCAGGTACCAGAGCACGCCGCGCGTGTGCGGATGCAGACGGCCCTCTGCGCTCCAACTGAAGGAGTCGCGGACGTCCACGGGGCACACGCCGGGTGTGCCGGTCAGCAGCTCAAGCGCGGCACTGTCCATGGCCATGGCCACCACGCTGCCACCGACGTGGGTCTGCACCTGTGGGAGCCAAAGCTGCCACAGATCAACGTAGCGCGCGCTCAGGGGGACCAGCGTGAGCAGGCTGCCCTGTGGCAGGTGAAGCGCGTCGAGTTTTCCGGACAGGTCTCGCTGCAGTGAACCGTCTTCCGATTGGAGCAGTACCTGCATCAGCCTTCGTGCGGGGTCCTCCGTTGCGGTAAGACCGGCGGCCTGGTGGAGCAGGTCGGCGGCGGCGGACTTCGCGCCAATGCCGGTCGCCATAGCGGCCAGTTCGATGCGCGCCTCGGCCGTGGTGTCGCGGTTTCGCTGCAGCATGCCGTGAAACAGGCGCTGCGTGGCCCGGACCTTTCTGCGGCTGGCCATCATCAGTGCATAGCGCAGCCTGCCAACAGATGTGCTGTCGAGCGAAGCTACTGGAAACCGGCCCAGGAGCCATGCGGTACTGTACCAGCGATGGAGCCGCGCCAGCACTTGGCTGACCGGGGCTGCAATGTGCAACAGCAAGCTCAAAGGCCTATACCGCCTCTGCACGGGTGGGGCGCAGGCGCTGCATCAGCAGGACGCGCAGGTCGTCCATCTGGAAGGTGAAGTAAGCGCACAAACCGAGCGTCGCCGTACACAGCAGGGCCACGGTGACGCTGAGCGGCAGTGTCCAGTGCGCGGACCACATGGCTGGGAACGCAACCAGCGCGAAGGCCACCACGATGAAGATGTTGAAACGCGTCAGCAGGCCATTGTCGATGCTGTGGTCGTCAGGAAACAGCTTGCGGTTCAGGTGGACGACGTAAGCCGTCTGGAGGATTTCCCACGCGAGCCACGTGACGATAAAGCCGGACACGCCCCACGTCTTCATGATGGGCACGGACGCAGAGAGCATCACGACATAGCCGATCAGGATACGCGTCGACAGCTTTTCATGCTCGTTGCTGGAGGACTGGAATTGCGTCTTGTGCTCCTTCAAGCCGAGCACGGCCGAGACAATCGCCATCTCGATACACAGGACGGGCTGGTACGGCATGCGGCCGTGCAGCCACACCTGAAAGAGGAACGGACACAGCAACAAACTGCCGATGCTGACCACGGGGATGAGGAACAGCACCACGCGTTCCGACAGATCGTAGAGCCGCCGCAGTTCGGCCCAGTCCGCTTTGCCCACGAGCATGGTGATGTCCTGCCCGATGACGTTGCTGGCCATGGACAGCACCTGCCGCGACATCTGGAACACCACGCGCACCAGCGCAAACACCGTGACCATGGACGGCCCAAGCACACGCTGGATCACGATGACCGGGCCCTGCCACGTGAGGAAGCCCGCCATGGCGATCAGGCCGAAATGGCCGCTGGGCTTGATCATGCGACCGACTTCCGCCCAGGAACCATCGGCCAGCGAGGGCACCAGCACCGGCTCCGTCCGGCGCAGATCGACCAGCGCGTAGACGGCAAAGAGGAGCAGCGCCGCCAGCTGCACCGCTGCCAGCGTAACGAACGAGCTGCGCACGGCAACCGCCAATGCCATGCCCGTAATGCTGACGAACCGCTGCGCACTCGCGATGTAATTGCCGCGATGCAGCCGTCCCACGGCCATGTAGCTGTTGGTCAACAGGCTGAAGAACATGTTGACGCCAATCTGCAGGATGAGCAGGTACAGCGTGACCGCGGCAGCCGATGCGCCCACATGCCGCAGCCGCAGCAGCGACGCCACGGGAATGACGAACACCGCCAGTCCACCCACGGCAAACACGGCCAGGAACAGCAGCAGGAGCCGGAACGCGCTGGCCTGTACTGCCTTCGCGCCGGGAACGTCGCCCCGTGTGTACAGGATGGTCATCTGGTTGTTGGCATAGGTCTGCACGCCGTAGTTGAGTGTCCCCAGGTAGTTCACGCTGGCGCTCAGGGCGATCCACTCGCCGTAGACCTCAACGCCCGCGCCGTAGAACTTGAGAAAGAATGGCGGCACCAGCAGTTGGGTCAGAACCGTAAGGCCCTGGCCCAGAAATGCAGTCAACAGCAGCTGGAGAATGCGCCGGAGTCTCATCGCCTCAGGCCACAGTGTACCGGCTGCAGCGCCGGGCAACGTCAATCAACGCGAAAGCGATGCCGGGCAATGCGGTGCTTACCAGATGTGCACGCGCCGGTCCGGCTCGAGGTACAGCGCGTCGCCGGACTTGACGTCAAACGCTGTGTACCAGGGATCCATGTTGCGCACGGTCAGCGCACGGTACTGCGCAGGCGCGTGCGGGTCACCCAGCAACTGCGCGCGTTCCGCCGCTTCACGCGCGACGGAAGCCCAGCTCTGGGCAAAGGCGATGAAGAATTGCTGATCACCGGAGAGGCCGTCCGCCACGGGCGCGGTGCTGCCCTTCAGCGAGACGTGAAAGGCGTCGTACGCGGCCTGCAGACCGGCGGCGTCGGCGATGTTTTCGCCCAGTGTCTGCTGGCCGTTCACATGGACGTCGGGGAACGGCTTGTAGGTGTCATACTGCGCGGCCAGTGCGGCGGTGGCTGTTTTGAAGTGCTGCAGGTCGGCGGGGGTCCACCAGTCGCGGACGCGGCCCTTGCTGTCAAATGCGGCGCCCTCGGAATCGAAGGTGTGCGAAATCTCGTGGCCGATGATGCCGCCCACGGAGCCGTAGTTTGCCGCATCGGTCGCGTTCGGGTCGTAGAACGGCGGTTGCAGGATGGCCGCCGGGAAGTTCAGGCCGTTGTGCAGCGGCAGGTTCACCGCGTTCACGGTCTGCGGCGTCATGGTCCATTCCTTGCGATCGACCGGCTGACCAATGCGCGAGATCTCGTAGCGGTACTCAAACTGGTCGTCGCGCTGGTAGTCGCCGAACAGGTCGTCCGGCTTGATGTCGAGGCCGGAGTAGCTGCGCCACTTGTCGGTGTATCCGATGCCCACCTGCAGCGTGCCCAGCTTGGCCAGCGCCTCCGTGCGGGTGGCCGGCGCCATCCACGTGGCCTGCTGCAGCCGCACTCGGAACGCCTCCATGATGTTGCCGACCAGTTGCTGCACCTTTGCCTTCTCCTCCGCGGAGAAGTACTTTTCGGCGTACCGCTTGCCCACGGCATCGCCCAGCGTGTTGCTCACCAGCGCCACGCCTCGCTTCTCGCGTGGGCGCTGCTGCTGTGCGCCGCTTAACTGCTTGTTGAAGACGAACGCCTCGTCGGCAAATGCCTTGGAGGCGGCTCCCGCGTACTGCATCATCAGGTGCGCGGCCAGCAGGTCCTTCCACCGGCCAAGGGGCGTGGAGCTTACCAGCGCAGCCTCACCGGTGAAGGCTGTCGGCTGCCAGACGATGAAGGTCTTCTGGTTGGCGAGACCCGCTGCGGCAAAGAAGGCTTTCCAGTCCAGACCGGGTGCCTTGCTCTGGAAGTCGGCGGGAGTCCAGGGATTGTTGGCGTGCTCGATGTTTTCGCTGTCCGCCAGGGAGATGTGCTTCTCCGCGATGGCGTGCTCCAGGGCCATGACACCGGCGGCGCGCTCCGCAGGGCGGTCGAACCCTGCAAGCTGGAAGTTCCTCTCCAGGTGGTGCAGGTAGGCTTCGCGCAGCGACTTCATGTGCGGCGTGTCCTGCAGGTAGTAGTCGCGGCCCGGCAGCCCAAGACCGCCCTGCAGCAGGTACGGCGCGTAATGGTCGGGGTCGTTGAATCCCGGCGCCACCCACAGGCCGAACAGGTTCTGCGTGTGGAAGTTCGTGTTGTTCAGCGCGTCCACGTCTGCGCGGAGTGAGCGGCCCAGCGCCTCGGCCAGGCTCTTGCCGTCGTGGATGGCCTCCAGCGGCTGCAGCGCTGCCTTGAGCGAGGCCATGCCATGCGCCTCGATAGCGGGTTCGTCCATGTACGCGCGGTACAGGTCGGCGATCTTACGGCCGTCAGACCCGGCAGGCGCGCCGACCAGCGCAGGGTCGGTCACAATGGCCTTGAGCCGTTCGTCCGCGCGGTCTTGCAGGATGGAAAATGTGCCCACGGAGCTGCGGTCCGCCGGGATGGTGATGCCCTTCAGGTAGGTGCCGGCGGCGTACTGGAAAAAGTCGTCGCCCGGCTTGACCGCCTTGTTCATGGCGGCGGCGTTGGGCCCGTGCACCGGCGATTGCGCGCCCGCGGAAAGCTGGATGGCGAAGAGGCCGGCGATGCAAAGGCGCGAGAAAGGTGAGGCAATCAACATGAGGAACTCCACGAAGGTCGAGCGGTTCTGATTCTAGGACGAGATCCTTCCGGAAGAGGCGTCTATTCGCTGCGGTGCCATGCAGCTTCCAGCAGGTCCAGCACCTGCGTGGACACGGAGAAGTCCTTGGGCCGGCTCAGCTGCATGACCGGCACGGTGCTGCACAGGCTGGCGGCGGCCTGAAAGTAGGCGGGTACCTGGCCCATGGCGCGCACCAGTTCCGGGCGATAGGCATTGTCGTGCAGCGTGGCCATGGCGCGTGCGGGAGAGAGCGGCTCCAGCCGCGGCGCTTCGCCGCTGGGGATTTCGTGCAGTAGATAGAGCCCGCCCATCGGCTTTGCTTGGAGGTCGTTGTTCGCGGGCAGGGCGTAGAACTTGTCGGTGCGGCCAATCACTTCTGCACCGCGCTGCGGCGTGTGGAGCTGGTCCAGCGATGCGGCCCACAGCTTGAGCATGCGGCCGTCCGGATGGACCTCGTACCCGCCGCTCTTGTTCCGCGTCAGGCTGCAGACATCGTCGTTCAGCAGGGGATAGCCGCGGTCTGACAGCAGGGCCGCCAGCGTGGACTTGCCCGCACCAGACTCGCCGCAGAACAGCATCGCACGTCCGCCCACGCTCACCGCGCTGGCATGCAGCACAATGCTGCCGCGCTGCTGTAGCAGGGTCGCAAAGCAGATGCCGGTCAGGTGCAGCGGCAGCAATCCGGGGTCGTGGCCGGGCGCGGTCTCGTACAGCAGCTCGCGGCCATTGCGCATCAGGAAGCGGCCAATCTCGGGTACGCGGAAACGGAATGCCGTGCCCTTGGCATCGGGCAGCAGGTCTTCCGCGGCGGGTAAATGGCTCTCGCGGATGGTGATCTCTGCCACGTCCTCAAAGCCGTGCGGGATGGCAGAGGGCAGTTCCACGTCGCTCTCCACGTGGAGGCCCGAGATGATGTAGCGGAAGGTCGATATTGCAACGGCGGACGTGGGGCTCATGCGGGGAAATGCTGCTCAATATAGAAGGCGTAGTCCAGCAGCTGTGCCAGGATCGGCAGGGCGGCCAGCGCGGGATGGGCACCGGGGTCCCGCACCGTTTCCGGTGGGGGAAGCGCCCGCAGCACCTCAGCCGCTGCTTCCATCCTAAACAGCTTTGCCACGGCTGGGTTCCCGGCCAGTTCTTCCACGCGCCGGAGCACGCGATCACGTTGCGACGCGAACTGGTACGGCACCCGGGGCAGCGACCGGAACTTGGAGTGACGCCACTGCACGGCGGGCGGCAGGACGCCTTCCATGGCCTCACGGAACAGCCGGCGCTTCCAGCCCGCGTGAATGTGCCAGGCCGGCGGCATGGCCAGGGCAAACTCCACCACGCGGCGGTTCAGCAGAGGGAAGCGGAACGCCATGCCGTAGCGCGCAGCCAGGGTGGCAAATCGTCCGGCGCGGAAGCTCAGGTGACCCGCGGCCAGCAATCGCGATTGAACCTCGGCAGGGTTGGCGACGATCTCCACCGGCTCCAGGCCCGCGGCCAGGTCGACCAGTTCCGGCGCAAGGAAGTGGCGCATGGTGATGCTCACCGCGTGCTGCCGTCCAACGGCCCGCCGCACCCGGCGAGCGACCTTCGGCGAAACCAGGGGTCCGAACACGTCGCCCACCAGCATGTGGTTCAGTCGGAATCCACGCTCCTGCCGCATGTGCCGCATTTCCCGCAGGAGATGTGCCCACCGGCCCCGGCGGAACGACGCGGCAAACGTGCCGCGCCCGTTGAAAGTAATGCCCTCATCGCCGCCCCAGCCCGACAGCACAACGCCTGCGCCCAGACCGCCTGCATGGAAGCACACGGCGTTCTCCGGCGCTCCGTGCGAGAGCGGTTGCGGAGCGTCCGGGTTCCACTGGTCACCCAGCCAGTCCGGCGAGAACACCGCGGCGATCTCCTGCCACTGGATACCCGGCTCCTGCCGCAGCACGGCGTCCACGTAGGGCCGTTCGCCTTCAATGTGCAGGCCGGGCCAGGTATCGCTGAGAAAGGAGTATGCCAGCAGGTGGCGGCCCTGCGCCTCCAGCGCGCGCGAAGCCATGACCGCGATGGCCGAGGAGTCCAGCCCGCCGCTCAGGTGGGCTGCCACCGGACCTGCGTCGCCCAGGCAAGCTTTCACTGCGTCACCGATCAAGCCGCGCAGTTCTACCGCCGCTTCCTCCCGCGTGCCGCGCATTGCGGGTTGTGGCTGCGGTCGCCAATAGCACCGGCGTTGCTCGCCAGCAGCGGTGAAGGCGACTGTGTGGCCCGGCGGCACGTTCTTCAGCCCGGTAAACAGCGTTCCGCCGGTATCCGGCAGGTTGACGAGTTCCCGAGCCAGCGAGTGCAGGTCCAGCGAACGGTGCACCCGGCCGGACGCGAACACACCGGAGGGCAGCGAGGCAAACACAAGGTGGCTGCCCGGCCGGTGGTAGTAGCTCAGCGGCCGGATGCCAAGTGCGTCGCGGGCGAGCAACAGCCGGTTCGCTGCAGCATCCCACTGCGCCACGGCAAAGTCGCCCAGAACGTCGGATGCGGCCTCCTCCAGGTTCAGAGCGGCCACCGCGTCCGCGTCGGAGAGCGATGCGGGCGGGTTGCGGGCGCGGCGAAGGCTGTCGCCCTCATCCAGGCGCACGTCCGCCACCGTGACGCGACCCGCCACCCGGTCGATAGGAGCGGCGCTCTCGCGGAAGGTGAGCAGCCCGAAGCCGACCGGGCCATCCGTCCACACCTGGATTTCACCCGGAAAGATGGGTGACTGCATGGCCTCGCACATAGTCCGCAGCGTTTCGCGGCTGGCGGGTTCGCCGGTTAGGTTCCACAAGCCGCAGATCAGCCTCATGCCGCGCGCTCGAGTTCTTCGGCGGCGATCCGGCCCAGCGGACCCCGGCCCAGTGGACCGAAGTGCATCTGCTGGCCCAGGGTGCCCCAGCCGGAGTTCGTTTCCAGCAGAACGGGGCCGTCCGGCGTCACGACAACGTCCCATCCAAGCGACGCAAACGCCGGGAAAGCCTCGCGATGCGCGCGCAGCACCAGATCGCAGCACGCGCTCCACAGGGGAACCACGCGACCCACCAACGGTACGCCGGTGTCAGGATGAGCGGTCGAAGGCCCGCTGTTTGCGACCGAAACCTCCTGGATAAAGCCACTTACAAGGTCGGGGATGCAGCCCAGTGCGCCTGCGGTGGAGTCTGCCTTGCCCTGCGGCAGCGCCAGGCTCGCTCCGATAAGCGTGGCTTCGCCTGCCCGGTCCAGCACGGTTACCAGCCGCAGCACAATGGCCGGCCCGCTGGTCATGCCGGTCAGATCGGGGTGGTTTTGCAGCGGCCGCTGCACAATGCAGTCGTGGTGTCGCAAGGTGTCGATCCACTGCTCACGGGAGAGCCGGTCGTTACCGTGAAGGAACGCTCCATCCGGCTGTGCCCGCCAGAGTCGGCAACCCCCTCCGCCGCTGCCGGTGAGTGGCTTCGACCATAGGTCCTCCTGGGGAAGCGATTCAGGACCGCTGACCTGCCTGCCGCCCCGAAACTCCACGAGCACTTCCGCGTGCGGCAGGCCGGCTTCGCGGCACAGGGCGGCAAAGCGGCCTTTGTCCTGTACGTCGGCGTTTTGTGCGCCACGTCTGCGGTTGAGCCACTGCAGCGCCGGCTGGTCCATCCAGTAAAGATACTGGCCAGACTCCTGGCGGCGTGCCGGATCTGCGAAGCCGAACAGGAGGTACTCCACAGGGGGAACATTGCGGAGCATGGCTGCCGCATACATCGGCCAGAATGCTCCTGACGGAACGGCTACTCCGAACCGCGGCAAGCTAGCAACGGCACTCACAATGCCGGGTACGGCGGCGAATGGCCAGCCCAGCACGCGCGCGCAAAATACGCCGGCCCGCGCAAGGGGCCGCAAGCTACGATAGCTCTCCTGAAAATTGAGCATCCGCAAGCGTTCCAGAGGGGTTCGAACTGGCAGCAGTGGCCGGGGAAAACCGCGTGACGTATGCGCCAGAAGGCGTCTGAAGCTGGCGATCACATTGACCTCATCATATCCGGGACCGCTCGCGAACGATATTGCGAAACTAAACGCACGAAAGTAACCAGCAAACCGTTCTTCCGTGCATCCTACGTTTCGCCCCCGCCTGATGTACCCAGCAGCCTGCAAACTGAGAGATGGAGAGATCTAGCCAGCCCATGCCCGATATTGCCTGTAAGGAAGGAAGTGCCACCACCATGCCGCAAAGCGCGGAAGGATTCGTTTCCCGGACTCTGCGAGGATCAAGCCGTTCCGGCGAAACCGACGCGCCTGCTTCCGCGGAAGAAAGCGGGTTGGGATCCTTCCCGCACCAACCGGCGCATGAAACCGTAGGCATCCATCTCCTGAGTGTGTTCCCGCTGACCGGCATGTCCGAGTTCGCCCGGGTGTCCTGCGTGCCCGTCATGCACGTGCCCACACCCTGCGCAGCACCGTTCTGCGTGTCGCGAACGGAACTCCGCACGCTGCTGGCCCGCATTATGCCGCCTGCGCGGGTGGATTCGGTACTCGCCACGGTGGACGGCAAATCGGAGGTGCAGTTGACCATCCAGGATGACGATGCGCGAGCTCTCGGCTTTATGGCCAGGATCATGTAATCGCGCTGCCCTCCAGGCAGAAACTTGCATGGGAGCGGAACCCGGACAGGCCTCCAAGCTCCGGTCGGCATCGAAAAAAAGGCGTCACGGGCTTCCCTGCGCAACTCTTTTCGTGTAAACGTATTCTAGTTAGGCAGAAACACATTTCACTCGGAGCTACATGGACATGAACAATAGCAAGAAGAATTGGACCCTGCCAGAGATCACGGCCGTGGAGCAGATGAGCGCAGCGCAGGTTGCGGGTTATCCCATGGGTCTGCCCAAAACGTCGGCACGCGACAGCGAGGGCATCTACCAGGGCGGCAACAGCTAGTCCCTGACCAACACCCAACGTTTCTCAAAAACGCCAGGCTCTGACCTGGCGTTTTCACTTCCGGTACCCGCTTCCGGAAGCGGTGTACCACTTTCGCGTGGCGCCTGCATCTATTTAGAGCTAGGTGAGTCTAACAGAATGTGCTACGCTATGCGCTGGTGGAGAAGTGCGCCTCGTGGTCCGGCCCTGATACGGCCGCTAACCTTGCGCCTGCGGTCTTTGTTACCGCGCCTTAAGCTTTCTTCCTCCTGGCACATTCAGCATTCATATGGGGAGCCGTGTCTGCGCCAGCGCTCTGGCGCGCCGTCCCTTGTGCACACTTACTCAGGTTGGGAGCCGGACAGTGGCAGAAGAAATCGATAAGTACGAAGAAGACGTAGACCGGATGATCGATACCGGCAAGGAAAAGGGCTACCTCACCTATGGCGAGGTGAACGACCTGATTCCTGAGGGGATTACCTCTGCCGACGATCTGGACGATCTGCTGACCACCATCAACACCCAGGGCATCGATGTCCTGAGCGGCGAAGACAAGTTCGAAAGCCGCGACAAATACAGCGAAGAGTCCGAAGAGAACGAAGACGTCGAGCTGGATCTGACGCCCGGTCAGCTCGAAAAGACAAACGATCCCGTGCGGATGTACCTGCGCGAGATGGGTACCGTCCCCCTGCTCACCCGCGAAGGCGAGGTTGAAATCGCCAAGCGCATCGAGCGCGGGCAGAACCGCGTCATGAAGGCAATTTCGCGTTCTTCCATCGTGATCCGCGAGATCACCGCGCTGGGTGAAGACCTGAAGCGCGGCGTCCGCAACGTGAAGGAAGTGGTCACGTTTGACGAGGAAGAGTTGACCGAAGAGGTGCTGGCGTCGCGCGTCAAGTCCACAGTCAAGCGCATCGATGCGCTGGTCAAGCACCAGGCCGCCGCGCATGATGCCGAAGAAAAGCTGAACGACGGCAAGCAAAAGTCGCAGAAGGAAGCGCGCAAGCTGCGCTGGACGGCAGGCCGCGAACGCGTCAAGGTCACGCGCATTGTTCGCGAGCTGAAGTACACCAATGGCGAAAAGAAGCGGCTGCTGGACAAAGTCAACAAGACCGTGGACGGCATGCGTACGCTGGAGCGGCAGATCAAGTCGCTCGACACCAAGTTCGACGCCTCCAAGAGTGAGGAGTTGAAGAAGGAGTACCGCCGCCAGCAAAAGAACTGCCGCACCGACCTGGAGCGCCTGGAGCAGGAAGCCGGCCTGACCGTCGACATTCTGAAGCAGACCCAGCGCGAAATGGTGCAGGGCGACATGGACGCGGAGCGCGCCAAGCGTGAGCTGATCGAGGCCAACCTGCGTCTTGTGGTGTCTATCGCGAAGAAGTACACCAACCGCGGCCTGCAGTTCCTCGACCTGATTCAGGAGGGCAACATCGGCCTGATGAAGGCGGTGGACAAGTTCGAGTACCGCCGCGGCTACAAGTTCTCGACGTACGCGACGTGGTGGATCCGGCAGGCCATCACCCGCGCCATCGCGGACCAGGCCCGCACCATCCGCATTCCGGTGCACATGATCGAGACCATCAACAAGCTCATCCGCACCAGCCGACAGCTGGTGCAGGAGCTTGGGCGTGAACCCTCGTCCGAAGAGATTGCCAAGCGCATGGACATCCCCGTGGCCAAGGTGCGCAAGGTGCTCAAGATTGCGCAGGAGCCTATCTCGCTGGAGACTCCGATCGGCGAAGAGGAAGATTCGCACCTGGGCGACTTCATCGAAGACCGCATGGCCGTATCGCCTTCGGATGCCGTCATCTCCGTCAATCTGAAGGAGTACACCAGTCAGGTGCTGCGCACCCTGACGCCGCGGGAAGAGCGCGTGGTCAAGATGCGTTTCGGCCTGGAAGACGGTTCGGAGCACACGCTGGAAGAGGTTGGCCAGAGCTTCCAGGTGACGCGCGAGCGCATCCGGCAGATCGAAGCCAAGGCTCTGCGCAAGCTGCGCCACCCCAGCCGCAGCCGCAAGCTCAAGGCCTTTGTGGACGGGGTGAAGGAGTACTGAGGAACTTTCATTTGTCAGGGACCCTGCGCGTCACATGCCGCGCAGGGTTCTATGGCCTCGCGAGGAGCCGAAGCAATGATCTGCAGGGCTTCCTTGCCTCTCCACCTTGGCCTACTTCCAGGGGGCCTAAGGCCCGCCGGCATAACAGCCTAGGGCGAAGCCCTGGGTTCGCTAATGCAAAGATTATGAGCGCTGAAGGCGCGACACATGCCTGCGGTGGCGTGCTTGCGTCGGGCTTTCAGCCCTTATCCAAGAGCGTGGCTTTACCCTAGGCCTACGGCCCAGGCTGTTATGCCACGGGCCTTCGGCCCTGAACGTTGCGCTCTACGCCCAGGCTGTTATGCCACGGGCCTTCGGCCCTGAACGTTGCGCTCTACGCCCAG
>CAXTBQ010000098.1:0-8542 GCA_964242065.1 uncultured Terriglobus sp.
GGGATGACAACTTGAAGAACGAAGGTCTGCGCTGCGGGATGACATCTTGAAGAGTGAAGGGCTGCGCTGCAGGATGACAAGCTAAGGGTTTGCCCGAGTCAGGTTCTTCGCCGCCCTCGCGCAACATACAACGGAGAGACTATGCTCATGGAGCGGACCTTTTGCATGGAAGGGCTGTGTGCGCACGGGGAGGCGTCTCACTATGGAAGAGCGCGACTTTTTTGATGAACGCACGGAGCCCCGGACGCACACGCTGGTATGCGGCAAGTGCGGTGCCGCCGGCGAGTACCAGTTGAACTGGATCGTTCGGCGCAAGAAGAAGAACCTGTCGGGACGTGCGGACGAGCGCGACCGCGCCCGCTTCGCCAAGGCACAGAGTTACATGGTGCTGCGCGACGACACCGCGAACTGCTCGAACCCACGCTGCCGGAAGCGTTTTGAGGTGACCGGCGTGAAGAGTGTCGCCTTCCTTGATTAGTGGGGCGCACAGACGGTTGTGATTTAATAGCCCTGTACCGGAGACCAGCAAAACTCATGGCAAACACCCTGATCCCAGTTGAAGAGCGCACCCTGACACCGCGGGAAGTGGAAGCGCTGGATGCGCGACGCCGTCGAGGTCAGTTGCTGTTGACCATTGGCCTGCAGTTGCTGGTGGTCACAACATTGGTGGGCGTGTTGTGGGTAGGACAGGATCTGACGCACTCGCCGGGGTGGTCGCACCCCATGTTCTACTGGTCGGCCGTGACCGGCACCGGATCCGTGGTTTGCCTGCTTTGGGGATTGGCGCTGCGCCGTGGGTTTCATGAGTTCACGAGCTACTAGGCGCTTTGCCGCTGCCAAGCTCTGATAAGAGCCGCGCATGGGCGCGGCTTTCGTGCGATGGCGCCAGCAAGAGGCGCGACCGTTCCAATCGAACGTGCTCTGCCCGCATCCAATGAGTAACGCAGAAACCATGGCGAGCACCCTTTCCATACCGGCACCCGATGTTCTGGCTATGGATGCTTGCTCTCCGCAACGCCGGGAGAGGCTTCGCGATCGCTACGGCAGGGCCATCACAGACCTTCGCGTTTCCGTCACAGACCGCTGCAATTACCGCTGCGTGTATTGCCGCACGGGAGAAAGTGGCGTGGGGTCGAGCGAGCTGCCCATGGGCAGCTATGCGCGCATGGTACGGCTGCTGGTCTCGCTGGGCGTGGAGAAGGTGCGGCTTACAGGCGGCGAGCCGCTTTTGCGCGCGGACCTGGTCGATCTTGTCCGTGATCTGCACAGCATCCGCAGGGCCTATGACGAGCACGGCCGGCCCTCACTTCGCGGCAAGCCGCTGGAGATTGCCCTAACGACGAACGGCCATCTGTTGGCGGGCATGGCGCGCGATCTGAAAGCAGCCGGGCTGAGCCGTGTCACCGTGAGCATGGATGCCGTGAATGAGGCCACATTCGTGCGCATGACGCGAGTTCCGCGCGCGCTGAGCAGGGTGCTTGACGGGATTCACGCGGCACAGGACGCAGGCCTTGCGCCGGTCAAGGTGAATTGCGTGCTGATCCGAGGGTTCAACGACGGGGAGATTGAAGCGTTCGCGGAGTTTGCCCGGCGCGAGTCAGTGGCGATGCGATTCATCGAGTGGATGCCGCTGGAAGAAGGCGGCACCTGGTCTGCGGATCGTGTCGTTCGCGAGCCGGAAATTCTAGAGCGCATCGGACGGGTGTATCCGCTGGTGGCTATGCCGGCGAATGCCGCCAGCGAAACAGCGCGGCGCTATGGGTTTGCAGACGGCCGGGGAGAGATCGGCGTCATCGCTCCGGTGTCGCGGCCCTTCTGCGGACATTGCTCGCGCATCCGGCTTACCAGCGACGGCAAACTGCGGACCTGCCTGTTCTCGCAGGTGGATCACGACCTGTATGGGCGCATGGCTCGTGGTTTGTCAGACGAGCAGTTGCGCGGGTACGTCCGGTCTGTGGCTGAAACCAAGGAAGAGCGCCATCACATTGGCGAAGCAGGCTTTCTCAAGCCATCGCGGAACATGGTTCAGATCGGCGGTTGAATCAGTGTCGTGGAAACATTCTGCAAATCACCTTCGTATGCTAAATGAATAAGGGAAAACTTTAGGTTTTCTCTTCGTGACGGACGTTCACCTGATGCGCCATTCTGGTATGGAGCAGGATAACGCGAGGGGATCCACTTTATCGGTTCAGAAGTCGCTGAGGGGCCCGGGCGGGGCGCGGAATGCGTCTCCCGTTGTAAAGCTCGTGTGGGCATGGAGATCAACGTTGTTCGGTAAGTCAAAAAAGATTCAGCAAACAGAGCTCAGGCAGGCCTTTCAGCAGGACTACACACGCCTGTTTGTGGATGTGGCGCGCGCGCTCACCTCGACGCTGGAACTTGAGATCGTATTGACCACCGTGATGACCAAGATGGCCCAGTTCTTCGGGCCGGAACGCTGGTCCATGATGCTGGTGGACAAGGAGAAGAACGATCTTTATTACGTGATCGCGGTGGGCGAGGATACCAATAGCCTGCGCGGTCGGCGTGTGCCCATGGGAGAAGGCGTAGCCGGCTGGGTGGCGCTTACCGGCAATCCGATGGTGGTGCCGGACACCAGTGTGGAGCCGCGCTGGCAGGAGTTCAACCGTAAAAATCCGGGGCTGGACATCCATTCCATCGCCTGTATGCCGGTCCGCTCCGCAGAGGGTGTGGTTGGCGTTATCCAGCTGCTAAACAGCAAGATCGACCTCCTGTCGGATTACTCTGTGCAGTTTCTGCGGGTCTTGTGCGATTTTTCCGCGATTGCGGTGCGGAATGCGGAGGACATGAAGCGCATCCACATGCTTTCCATTACGGACGACTGCACGGGTTTGTTCAACGCGCGGCACCTGTACACGCTGCTGCAGGAGCAACTGATCCGGCCGGGCACGCCGCCATTCAGCCTGCTGTTCATGGACCTGGACCGGTTCAAAAGCATCAACGACACCCACGGGCACCTGGTGGGCAGCCGCTTGTTGATGGAAGTGGGAGAGATGATCAAGCGCGTGGTGGGCACGGCCAATCCGGCCTTTCGCTACGGTGGGGACGAGTTTGTGGTCCTCCTGCCGAACATGACCAAGGCGCAGGGCTGCGAGATGGCGGTAAAGCTGTTCAACACGCTGCGTTCCAGCCGCTTCCTGACCAAGGAGGAGCTGTCGCTGGAGCTGCGTGGATCGTTCGGCATGGCCACCTTCCCGGAGGACGGTCAAGACATCGAAGCGATTATCAAGGCTGCCGACGACATGATGTATCACGTCAAGGGCACGACACGCGACAACCTGGCGATCGCCGGGCAGGGTTCCATCTTTCCCCAGCGGACGATTGAAGGGGATCTAACCCACTTGACGGACGAACCGCAGAAGCAACTCGGCACGGGAGAGGCAGAGCTTACGGTTGAGAACGGCGCGGAGCCAGAACCGGTGCCCGGCGCTCTTCCGGAAGAATGGCATCGCGATTCGGCCCCGCCGTGGGACGAACCCCAAAATCCCATACACCCAAATTGATGTTCCGCTCGTCGAGCACCTCGGCCAGCGCATACTCCCCGAAAGAAAGCGGCTCCTTTGGCACGATCTTGAGCCAGTGACCGCCCGGCATCAGAGTGCGGGTGGTCTGGATTACATCCGCCTGGCGGCGAGCGGTGCCAAGCATGCCGATCGAGAAGCTGGTGACCACGCGGACGCCGCGCCGTACATCGACCCGCAGAATGACGTACTCGCTCCTGGGTGAGGGTGCCTCCACTTTAATGCCGCCGCGGTCGCCGCCCGTATCGACCCGAAAGGTGCCGCCATGCACCGGCTCTTCGCTGCTGTCATCCATGCGGACGTAGATTTCCGGGTCGTTCACATGTAACTGGACGGGCGCGGTTTCGCCTTTGATCTCGACAATCTGGTGGGCTGAGGCCAGCGGATTGATTGATTGCCGAACAATGTTGTGGGCGGTCTGGCGATTCAGTTCGCCGCCGGTCTGCTGCAGGATGGCAAGCTGCGGCATGCCGCGGTAGGTGTCCAGCGCGAGCACGGAGTCCTCATCCGGCAGACGCAGATCTTTTGCCACCTCTGGGCTGCGCGCGGCACGGTCGGCTTCCTCACGGGCCAGTTCCGGGTCGATCTGCACGGCAGGCGTGCCGTTTGCCATGGCATCGCGTTTCTGCGCCCAGGCTTCCGTTGCCGGCAGGTCCACCAGCCGCAGGGGGACGATTTCCTCTTCCGCGCCACGCTCGGCGGAGAGGTAGTATACGTTCTCGCCGCGCACGCGGTACGACAGCACCACCTGGAACGAGCCGTCTTTCAGGTACAGGCGCGAACGTTTCAGCCCGTTCCCGGGTTGGCTTTCGCGAGGCAGAGCGCTGCTCTGCTGCGCTTCGGCAGCAGCGGGCACCAACGTCAGCAGAAGGGCACATAACAGCGATAATGAAAGTGTCCGGCACATACGCAGCAGGTTAGACGCTCCAAGCAGTCATCCGGCAAGCCGGAACGATTGCAGTGGATGGTGCAGCGGGTGCCCTATGGCTCACAGAAACATGGGATGGATCGCTCCAGTCCCCAGTCCCACGTCTCAGAGGCGAGACATGGGGCACCCGCACAGCGTTATATCGAGAGCTCGGCTTGAAGCGCTATCCGGGCCGGCAGAAATCGTCATCCAACTCGCCATGAACAATGCGAAGACATTTGCGATCGGTGGCGACCTCTCTGTGAACCGGCTTGGTTACGGTGCCATGCGCTTGACTGGCGAGGGCGTATGGGGACCACCTGCCGACCCGGCAAGCGCACACAGAGTGCTGCAGCGTGCCGTGGAACTGGGTGTCAACTTCATCGATACCGCCGACAGCTACGGCCCCGATGTCAGCGAGCCCATGATCGGCGAGGCGCTGTCGCCCTACAAGCCAGGCGTGGTGATTGCGACGAAAGGCGGGTTTGTCCGCACCGGACCGCACAAGTGGCGTGCTGTGGGTGTACCGGGATACCTGGAGCAGCAGGTTTATCTGAGTCTGCGACGGCTGAAGCGAGACACCATCGACCTCTGGCAACTGCACCGCATCGACCCCAATGTTCCGGTAGAGCAGTCGCTAGGGCCGATTGCAAGGCTCCAGAAGCAAGGAAAGATTCGTCACATCGGCCTTTCGGAAGTGAACGTGGAAGAGATCGAGCGGGCACGCAAGGTGGTCGAGATCGTCTCCGTGCAGAACGAATACAACATCAGCCAGCGCAAGAGCGAAGCGACACTGGAATACTGCGAGAAGAACAATATCGCTTTCATTCCATGGTTCCCCGTGGCTGCGGGCAAGCTGGCCAAGCCCGGCGGACCGCTGGACAACGCTGCGAAGAAGCATGGCGCAACCGTGTCGCAGTTGTCGCTGGCATGGCTGCTGCAACGCAGCCCCGTGATGCTGCCGATCCCCGGCACTTCCTCCCTTGAGCACCTGGAAGAAAACGTAAAGGCGGCGGAGTTGGAGTTGAGCGAAAGCGAGTGGGCGGATTTGGAGGCGGCCGCGAAGTAGAGCTGCCTCTGCATTGCTCTCAAGCCGAAAACAATCTTTCGGCTTGTCATCCCGTAGTGAAGCGGAGGGATCTGCTTCTATGTCCGCACACGCACACCGCTCGTGTGTGGCTCGAAGCCGCCAGTGTTCGCGCTTTGCGCGAACGGTCCTCCAAGCAGCCCACAGCGTGTCACCTCGCGAGCCGGCATACATGCAGATCCCTCCGCTTCGCTGCGGGATGACAAGCCGTTGAGATGACGATCATGTGCGTTTCGCACGCGAACAGCAGGTCCCTCCACTCCGCTGCGCTCCGGTCGGGATGACAGAATCAAGGTTGACACAGCTGAGTGGAGCGCGTGTTTTGTCTTACCGAGTCTTGCCCTGGAGCTGCATCAGCCGCTCGCGCCAGCGCAGTTCCATGGCGTTGCCGGCCAGGAAGCGCTGGCCGCTGGTCGCTTCGGCGATGACCTCGCGCGGCACCTTGTCTGTGCGGTCCATGCGCAGGATGCCGTTGGCCTCCTGGTAGGTGTCGGTGAACTGCGTGTAGCAGAAGCCCGACAGTGTCGGCAGCGCCCGAACCGCGCCAAGCAGAGCGGTGTACCGCTGCTGGAGTTCCTCGGGCGTGCGGGCATCGCTGTAGCCCCAGTTCGGATCGCTCGCATCCCGCAGGGCGATGCCGCCGAATTCCGTAAGCATGATGGGCTGGTGCTCCTCGTCGTCCGGGTTCGACAGGCGCAGGATGCGGCCGCCGGGACGCTCATGCTGAAACAGCCGTGTTTCAATCTCCTCCAGCCCGTAGCGATGC
Source organism: uncultured Terriglobus sp. (assembly GCA_964242065.1). GTDB lineage: Bacteria > Acidobacteriota > Terriglobia > Terriglobales > Acidobacteriaceae > Terriglobus. Next base: position 6,303 of record CAXTBQ010000098.1, read on the forward strand.
GCAATCGCTTCCGGCCGCGAGTCGTAGTCGTGGATGCCGATCAGATCCGTGGCCACGCTCTCCCATCCATCGTTGCCGATCACCGGCCGGCTGGGATCGATGGTCTTGGTCAGGTGGTAGAGCGCTTGGACGTAGTGCCGCTGCGCCGGGTTCTCCGGCAGGTCCGGCACGCCCCAGCTTTCGTTCAGCGGCACCCAGGCCACGATGCACGGGTGATTGCCGTCACGGTCGAGCGCGGCTTCCCACTCCGTCGTGAGCCGCTCGATCGAGCGCTTCGTATACCGGTAGGCGCTGGGCATCTCTTCCCAAACGAGCAGGCCGAACTGGTCTGCCCAGTAGAGAAAGCGCGGATCTTCGATTTTCTGGTGCTTGCGAACGCCGTTGAAGCCGAGTTCCTTTACCAGGAGGATGTCGCGCTGGAAGGCTTCGCTGTCGGGCGCGGTGAGTCCGGTTTCCGGCCAGTAGCCCTGGTCCAGCACAAAGCGTAGCGGCAGCGGACGCCCGTTGAGCACAAAGCGGTCGCCCTGGATGGCGATAGAGCGCAGCGCGGTGTAGCTGGTCGCGGCATCGAGCACGGTGCCGTCTGCGTCCAGCAGGCGCAGATCCACATCGATGAGCGTTGGGTTTCCCGGACTCCAGAGGAGATCGTTGCGAAAGTCATCGATGCCGGGATCGGAGAGTGCAAGGCTGCGGTGGAGTTCGCCAGCCGCGGACTGGCCCGCATCGGAAGCGCGTGTGACAAAGGCGTACTGGTCCTGCACCAGCACCCTTTCGCCCACGCGCATGGTGAGCGCCAGCTTTGCCCCGGTTGGCAGCGCACCCGCCGTGTGGACGTCTGCATCGAGTTCCCAGCGCGTCATGTTGGACGCCCAGCGCACGGTATCCAGGTAGGCGTGAGGAACGGCTTCCATCCACACGGTTTGCCAGATGCCGGTGGTGCGCGGATACCAGATGGAGTGCGGCTCCCGTTTCCAATCCTGCTTGCCGCGGGGCTTCTCCAGGTCGGCGGGTTCGTCCAGCGCGCGGACCACTATCTCCTGCACGCCCTCGACGAGCAGGTGTTCGATGTCCACGTGGAACGGCGTATAGCCGCCGCGATGATGGCACGCCTCCACGCCGTTGATCCAGACGGTCGCCTGGTAATCCACCGCGCCAAAGTGCAGGCGTAGACGTTCGCGCGGCTGGAGTGGAGGGGCCAAAAACGAGAGTCGATACCAGACAGCGCAGTAGAGCCCCTGGTCATTCACTCCGCTCCTGGGTGTTTCCGGCGCGAACGGCACGGTAATGCTGCGGTCCCAGTGCACCTCAGGCGGGCTGTGGTGCGCCGCCTCCGAATCGATGGCGAACTGCCATGTGCCGTTGAGGTTGGCCCATGTCGCGCGGCGAAAGTCCGGTCGCGGGTAGTCCGGTGATGCTGTATCGATCCACTCAATCTGCCGGACTGTTGCTTCGCTGTTGCTCAACGCGCGCACCTCACCCTTGGCTCTGATGCGTTTGACGCGGCGGAGCCTCTTCATCTTCCGCAACGCTCGTCATCCTGAGCGTAGCGAGGATCCCGATGCCGTTTGCGCCGGCACAGGGGATCTGGGTTTCTCGCGAGAAAGCACCATGGTTCGTTGCGAACGTGGAGTGCCTTGGGATCCTTCGCTGCGCTCAGGATCACGGTGAGTGGGAGTATGAGCAGTGCCTGTCTGCGAAAATGAAGAGGTGAAGAAGATCGCCATCCTGGGCTCGACCGGGTCCATTGGGACCAGCACGCTCGACATTTGCCGTACGTATCCGGACCGCTTCCAGGTGGTCTCACTTGCCGCCGGGCGCAATCTGAAGGCTGCCCTGGAACAGTGCATGCAGTGGCGGCCGCGCGTGATCTCCATGGCGGACGAAGCCACCGCAGGCAAGCTGGCCGAAGGACTGAAGCAGCAGGGTGTGACCGGGATTGAGGTGGTACACGGAACCGCGGGCACGGTGCACGCAGCGACGCTGCCGGAAGTGGACTTTGTGGTCAGCGCCATTGTGGGCGTTGCCGGATTGGAGGCAACGTACGCGGCCGTGTGTGCGGGCAAGTCCATTGGCCTGGCCAACAAGGAAGCCATGGTAGCAGCGGGCAGCCTGATCACAGCGGCTGCGCGGGAGCGCGGCGTTGCACTGCTGCCCATCGACTCCGAGCACAACGCCATCCATCAATGTATGCGCGGCGGCACCGCCGCAGAGGTCAAGCAGATCTGGCTCACGGCCAGCGG
>CAXTBQ010000098.1:8552-12243 GCA_964242065.1 uncultured Terriglobus sp.
AGACGGGTGACATCCCGGTCTATCGAGCCATGCCGGCCAGCGGCGGGCCGTTCCGTAACACGCCGCTCGCTGAATTCGCAAACATCACGCCCGCTCAGGCACTGAGGCACCCGACGTGGGTCATGGGCCAGCGCATTACCATCGACTCTGCCACCATGCTGAACAAAGGGCTGGAGATCATCGAGGCGTGCCGCCTGTTCGATCTGCCACCAGGCAAAGTGCAGGTCACCATCCATCCGCAGAGCACCATCCACTCGCTGGTGGAGTACGTGGACGGCAGCATTCTGGCGCAGCTTTCCGTTACGGACATGCGGCTGCCCATCCTGTACGCGTTGGCGTACCCGCAGCGAGTTCCCTCGGACCTGACCTTTGATCTACGGGCGCTGTCGCAACTTGATTTTCAGCAGCCGGATCTGCAGCGCTTCCCCTGTCTTCGGCTGGCTTATCAGGCGGCGGAAACTAGCGGCTCCCACTGCATTGCGTTGAATGCTGCGGATGAGGTGGCCGTGGCCGCGTTCCTCGCTGGCGACCTGCCGTTCCTGGGCATTCCGGCGACCATTGAGCGCGTCCTGGAGCTTACCCCGGCAGCCGACCCGGCCGACATACAAACGGTGCTGGAGATCGACCGGGCCGCGCGAGAGACCGCCGCACGGGTGATTTCCCGGTAAAGCAGCGGCCTTCAGGCCGCTCAAAAACTGTCGTCAGAGAAGCAGCGGCCATCGTCTGCTGAAAGCAGTCATCAGGAGAAACAGCGAGCATCTAGGCTGCTGAAGGTCTGTTTTACGGAGAAAGCAGCGGCCTTCAGGCCGCTGAAAAAGCGCCGGTGAAACAGCGGCTTTAGCCGCGGGCCATGAACGTCGCCGCTTCGTGCGACCGCCTGGAGGGTGCTACCCGTTGCCGATAAACGTCTAAGATAGGGTTTGGCTTCTTCAGGGCGGGACGCTTGTGCGTTCTCCATGGCCAAGCTGCGAGGGGCTTCTTTGCACATTCCGCACTTCCTGGTTGTTACCGTCTACTTCTTGGTCATCCTGGGCATTATGGTCCTGGTGCACGAGTTCGGCCACTTTGCCGTTGCCAAGCTGTGCGGCGTCCGCGTGGAAGCGTTTTCCATCGGCATGGGCAAACGGCTGTTCGGCTACGTGCACAAAGGCACGGACTACAAGGTTTGCATGCTGCCGCTGGGCGGCTACGTGAAGATGGCTGGCGAGACCGAGATGGAGATGATCCAGACCTCGCCCACGGAAACGCAGACGGTAGCAGAGGCAGGCGGTGACAGCGGCAACTTCAACACCAAGCCGCGCTGGCAGCGCATGCTCATCGCATTCGCAGGACCGGTGGCCAATTTCATTCTTGCCATCTTCATCTTCATCGCCATTGCGCACTTTCACCACGAGACGATCGAGTACCTGCAGGACCGCAGCGAGTTGGACTACGTGGTGCCGAACTCAGCCGCTGCAAAGGCCGGGGTAGCGCTGGGTGACCATATCGACCGCTTCGACACGGTGACCAATCCCACGTGGGAAGACATCATGCTGCTGAGCGGGCTCAAGGCGAACCATGCCCTTCCCTTCTCCTTTACGCACAACGGCCGTCGCGTGGACGCCACACTGACTGTGAATTACAGCGGTGCCGCACAGGAGTTTGGGCCGGACGAGCTGGCGAACACGCTCGGGCTTGTGCCGCGGGTGCAGGCTGACCCCCTCATCGTCGCGGACGTACCGGATGCGACGGCGCCCGCAGCCAAGGCCGGATTACAAAGCGGAGACGCCATCTTGACGATGGACGGCCACGCCTTTCACGGCCGCGACGCGACGCTTGCCTACCTGAGAACCGGCCAGGGCAAGCCGGTGACGCTGCTGGTGCAACGTGGCGGGAGCACGCGGACCGTGGTCGCCACGCCACGGCTTTCGCCGGCGCAGGATGGTACCGCGGCCTACCTGCTGGGCTACAGGGTGACACCACCGCCCGCAGTCACCACGAGGCAGCCGCTGGGCCGCGCCGCTGTAACGGGTTGGCACGATTTCGTGCACAGCTCGACGATGATCTTTGACGTGATTGGCGGCATGTTCAAGCGGCAGGTGTCCGTGCGCAACCTGAGCGGGCCGGTGGGCATTGCGCAACAGGTGGGCATGGCCCAGCAAATGGGCTCGTGGTTCGTGCTGCAGCTGATGGCGGGCATCAGCCTGAACCTTGGCATCTTCAATCTGCTGCCTATGCCGGTGCTGGACGGCGGCATGATCCTGTTCCTGCTGATCGAAAGCGTGATGCGCCGCGACGTGAACGCCGCACTCAAGGAGCGCATTTACCAGGCGGCCTTTGTGTGCATTGTGCTTTTCGCAGTGTTCGTGATCTTCAACGACATCACCAAGCTGCCGATCTTCGCGCACAAGGCCACCTAACCCTGTGCGCACACTCATCGTGGGCGCGGGTGCCACTGGCGGTTATTACGGCGGCCGGATGGCCCAGGCGGGTCGCAATGTGACCTTTCTGGTGCGCGGCGCCCGGCTGCGGCAGTTGCAGGAGCGCGGGCTGGAGATCGTCAGTCCGCAGGGTGACGCCACCATTCGTCCGAAGCTCGTGGAGGCGTCCGGATTGGTTGCGGCTGAACCGTTTGATGTGGTCCTGGTCAGCACCAAGGCTTATGCGCTGGAGGCGGCGATTGCGGACTTCTCACCTGCAGTGGGGCCGGCAACCGTGGTGCTGCCGGTGCTCAACGGCATGCGACACGTGGATACGCTGGTGGAGCGGTTCGGCCGCGAGCGCGTCATGCCCGGGTCAGTCCGCATTGTTTCGGATGTGGATCCCGAAGGCCGGGTGCACCAGTTGACCGAGCTGGACGAGTTCGTGTTCGGCGAGCTGGCTGGAGGCCGCAGCGAGCGCGGCGAGCGCCTGCTGCAGGAGTTCACCGTGCCCGGGTATGAGGTGAAGCTTTCCAGCGACATCATCGGCTCGCTCTGGCGGAAATGGTGGATTCTGGCCACCATGGGTTCCGTCTGCGTGGTCTCCGGAGGCACGGTGGGCGAACTGGCCGCTGTGCCGCACGGAGCGGACGTCGCACGCGCGATTCTGGCAGAAGCGATGGGCGTCGCCACCGCAAACGGCTACCCGCCCGATGCAGGTTTTGCGGCACAGCAGGCCGACCGCATGACAGAAGCGGGCTCCACACTGACCTCATCCATGTACCGCGACATGCTGAAGGGCGCACCGGTCGAAGCGGACCACATCCTGGGTGACCTGATCCTGCGGGCGAAGGACGTGCCGGTGCCTCTGCTTACGGCTGCCTATGTGCGGCTGAAGGTATATGAGGGCAAGCGGCAAACTGTTTCGTCCCTGCCACCTGGCGTGCACGCTTGAATGCGATCTTGAAGCGTGCGTGAGCACTCCTCGAGTGTTCTCCGCGCTGCCTACCGGGATCGAGGAGCCCTTACGGGCTCCTCGTTGTTGAAGCTATTTGCCAGTCTTAGGAGGCAGATTCAACCGCAACCAACTGCGGTTGTTCCGTGCCCTTGCTTTCGCCGGGCTTGCGAATGTCGATGCCGCCCTTAAAGAAGGCACCGTCTTCGATGGAGATGCGGGCGGCGATGACGTCGCCGGTGAGCGAACCTTCGCTGCGGATGTCGATCCGGTCGCTGGCCTGGCAGTTGCCGCGGACCTTGCCCAGCACAACGATCTCGCGCGCGTTGATGCTGGC
>CAXTBQ010000099.1:0-12039 GCA_964242065.1 uncultured Terriglobus sp.
GTGCTTACTTGATTTCGACTGAAGCGATGCCGTCGAACTTCTTCGCGATGGCAGCCGCGTCGTCCTTGGAAATGTTTTCCTTCAGCGGCTTGGGAGCGCCGTCGACCAGGTCCTTGGCTTCCTTCAAGCCGAGGGCGGTGACTTCGCGCACAGCCTTGATGGTGTTGATCTTGTTCGCGCCGGCATCCTTCAGGATGACGGTGAACTCGGTCTTCTCTTCCACCGGTGCGGCTGCTGCTGCACCGCCGCCCGCGGGGGCTGCTGCAACGGTTGCCGCTGCTGCCGAAACGCCAAGGCGCTCTTCGAGCTTCTTCACAAGCGCTGAGGCCTCAAGCAGGCTCAGGCTAACAATCTGGTCTTCCAACTGCTGGATGTCTGCCATGGTAAATCTCCGTTTGATTCGATTTCTTTACTACGAATTTGCTGCTGCACCGGAACGTTCTAAGCCCCGGCTGCTCTTGACTTTTTGCGGGGTTTCCGATGCGCCCAGACTGCGCACCCCGCAAAAAGCTGGAGCGAACTTGTTCTAGCCTTCCACCGGCGGCTCAGTTGGCCCGACGCCTGCCTGCGAATCTGCACCGTCTTCCGGCTGGGCCGGATCGGCTTCGCTGGTAGCTGCCGGAGCGGCTTCCGCTGCGGGCGTTTCTGATGCTGCTGACGCTTCCGCTGCGGGCGTTTCTGATGCTGCTGACGCTTCCGCTACCGGTGCTGCCGTGCCGCTGAACTTCACCTGCTGCGCTGCCTGGTCCAGCACCACCGCCAGGTTGCGGCCAGTGGCGTTGAGCACGGTGGCGAGGCGGGTTGCCGGCGCGTTGATGAGGAACAGCAGCTTTGAGAACAGCTCTTCCTTGCCCGGCATGGTGGCCAGTTCGTTGACTTCCGCAACGTTCAGCACCTTGCCGTCAACAATACCCAGCTTGAAGGTGAACTGCGAATTGTCCTTGACCCAGGCGGCCAGCGCCTTGGCAAGAGCGACCGGGTCGCCCGAGGTGTATGCGATCGAGCTGACGCCCTTCAAACCGCTCAGAGCGCCTTCTACCTGCGTTCCGGCTCCAGCCTTCGGGGCCAGCTTATTCTTGAGCACCTGGTACTTGCCGCCCGCGCCGCGCACAGTCTTGCGCAGTTCGAAATCCTTGGAGGCGGTCATTGCGGTAAAGGTGCCGATAATGGCCGCGGTCGCGGTCTGCAGTTCGCCTGCAAGCTGCGTTACCTTCTGCGTCTTTTTCTGCTTCGTCAATGCCATGGTTTTTAGCCTTTAGCTGCTAGCTCTTAGCTGCTAGCTTGTCTTGCTGCGGCGCGAATGCTCGTAAATCGCGCGAATCCATCAGGCAACAGATAGCTATAAGCTAAAAAGCTAATAGCCAACGGCTGCTTCTATACCTTGCCGGCGACGTCAGCCACAGCCTGGTCCAGCTCAATACCGGGACCCATCGTGGACGAGATGTACATCGCCTTGATGTACTTGCCCTTGGCGGCGGCCGGCTTGGCCTTGACCACGGCACCGATAACGGTCATGGCGTTGTCGATCAGCTTTTCGGCGTCGAAGGAGCTCTTGCCTACCGGCACGTGTACCAGCGCGGTCTTATCTGCGCGGAACTCGACCTTACCGGCCTTGATTTCCTTGACCGCGGCAGCCACATCGGTGGTCACAGTGCCCGTCTTCGGGTTCGGCATCAGGCCACGGGGGCCGAGCACTTTACCGAGGCGACCGATGGAGCGCATCATGTCCGGTGTGGCGATCAGAGCGTCGAAGTCGGTCCAGGATTCCTTCTGAATCTTCTCAACCAGCTCTTCGCCGCCAACGATGTCCGCGCCAGCTTCCTTCGCGAGGCGCTGATTCTCGGCAGTTGAGATCACCGCAACCGTCTTGGTCTTGCCAAGGCCATGCGGCAGGATCACAGTGGCACGCACCATCTGGTCGGCGTGGCGCGTGTCCACACCAAGACGCAGGGTGATATCGACGTTCTCGTCGAAGTTTGCGTACTTGATCTTCTGCAGGAGGGGTACTGCGTCTGTCAGCAGATAGGGACGCGCTTCAACACCCGCGCGTGCCTTTGCCAGATTCTTCGAAATCTTGCGTGCCATTCCGTTTCCTTGTCTCCCACCGCTCGAACCATTGGATAAAGCGGGCTGATGGATTCTTCTAGCCCAGCGGGTATGCCTCGCGTTGTACTTCAGCCTTTGACTTTCGTCTCGAGCCAACTGCAACGAGGGCCCCGCCCTTTATCCGCAGCGCACATTTCGCGCTGAACCCATCCCGAATTGCTGGTACTCAACTGCTGGGGGAATGAGCCGTTCGGCCGTGGTCGTAGACGCAACCGGCTTTCTTTCGATTGCCTGATTGCGATGCATCAGAGGACCGGCGGTACGAGACACGCACGGAGGCTCAGACACTTGAATCAGTATGCCTGAATTTGTTATGCGGTGCAAGCGCGAGTTCAGAACGCGTTTGTACGAACCGGTCGGGCGCTTCCTGCTCTCAGTTCTGGAAGATGCGGTCCAGCGGCAGCACAAACCCGGTCACTGGGCCAGTGCCAGAAACCTGCGACACAGCATCGAGCCGCTGAGGCGAGTCGTTTGGCGTGTAGATGGTCACTGCCTTTTCCTGAGGATCGATGAGCCAGGCCAGCAACGCTCCGTTGCCGATCCACATCGCCATTTTGACTTGCAATTCTGGTAAGGAATCGGACGGGGACCGCAGTTCAATGACGAACTCGGGGCACACTGGCGCGTAACGCTGCCGGTCGCGCGGGGACAACGCTTCCCATTTGGGCAGGGAGAGCCATGCCGCGTCAGCAGCGCGCACCGATCCGTCCGGCAGCGTGAAACCACCGTTGGAATCCACAACGATACCGTTCCCAGTACGCCGGTTCCACAGCCCCAGTTCAAGATTGATCTCGGAATTGCTGACGCCGGTGCCCATGCCGGACGGACTCATCACAACGATCTCTCCATTCGAGTCCCGCTCCACCGGGAGACCTTCATTCTTCTCGCAGAACGCCATGAGTTCCTCATCCGTCATGGGCACGGCGGGACGAAAGCGCAACGGCAGCGTGAGTCCGGCAAGAACAAATTCCATACCGTTAGTCTACGCGTGCTGCTTGGCAACTATCGACGGCTCCGTTTTCCACGGCATGCGTATCCAGAACAGCAGCATGAGCGACATCAGCGTGAGCGCCCCGGCTGTGTCCAGGCAGGCATCGCTGAATAATCCGGTGCGGCTTGGGATGTAGGTCTGGTGGATCTCATCCGCGCCGGCAATGATCATCGTGCAACAGAGTGCCATTCCAAAGCTCACCCGGCACCACAACCAGATGCTGCGCAGGCGCAGCGGCGCAAACCACGTGAGCAGCCAGGCGCGCAGCCACGAGAGCCCCATAAAGCCGTAACCAAGAAAGTGGCCGGTCTTGCGCATGGCATGGTGGATCTCGTCCCAGCGGTACGCGGGTACGGGACCAACAATCCACTCGAACAGGTGTCGTAGCGGGCCATTCGTCTGTTCGGACGAGAAGCTGTTTGTCGACTCGCGCATGACAACACCCAGGCAGATAAGAACGGGCAGCCACACCAGCAGGAGCCATACGCCGCGGCTGGAAGTCCGCAGGCCGGTTCTGCCACCAAGCAACACGGGGCGAGACATGCTACCGCTGATCCTCGACGGTCGAAATGCTCGATGAGCGACACATCCGGCGCTGTTGGCCATCTAATGCGCGCAGGAGACGGATCGATGAAGGTGCTTGTAATAGGTGCGGCAGGAAAGACTGGCCGCCTGGTGGTCGACCGGGCGCTTGCAGCAGGTCATTCAGTGAAGGCACTCGTCCATGATACCGACGCGCTGGCGCAGCAGCCCTTTGCAGAAGGCGTTCAGATTGTGCAGGGTGATGTCCACGATCCCGCAACGGTACAGACGGCGGTAGCAACCTGCGATGCGGTGATCGATGCACTGGGCGGTAAGAAGCCCTTTCTCAAGACCGACCTTGAGTCCAGTGCCGCTCGCATCGTGCTGCGTGCGATGAAAGCCGCGGGAGCGAAACGGCTGGTTGTGATTTCCGTACTAGGAGCGGGCGACAGCGGCAAACAGTCGCCCTTCTGGTATGAAAACCTATTCCTGCCCACGTTTCTGCACGGTGCGCTGCCGGACAAGAATGCCATGGAGGCGGAGGTCAAGGCGAGCGGAGTGGAATGGGTTCTGGTTCGACCGCCCATCCTGACGGACGATCCACCCACAGGAGCCATCCAAATCGTTGCGGAACACGAAAAGGCGCACAAGATTACACGGGCCGACCTTGCGCAGTTCCTTGTGGACCAGTTGGTCACGGATGACCACCTGCAGACCGCCGTCGTCACCACAAACAATTAGTCACGTGCATGCAAAAGGCGCTCCGGCTGGGAGCGCCTTCTGCATCCGTCTCCACTGCTGACGTTAGGCAGCCGACTCTTCTGAACCGCCCTCGCCACCGCCTTGGTCAGCCAGCTGCTTCTGCAGTTCTTCCTGCTTCTTCTGCTTCGCCTCGGCACGCTTCTGCTGCTTTTCGCTAAGCTCCTGCTCCGCACCCAGCAGTTCCAGCACGGCCTTTTCTCCACCGTCGCCCTTGCGGAAGCCTGTGTGAACGATGCGCAGGTAGCCGCCGTTGCGCTCGCCGTAGCGTGGTGCCACGGTCGCGAACAGTCGCGTGACGGACTCCGGTGTCATAAGGAACGCTGCTGCCTGGCGGCGGCTGTGTACATCGCCGCGCTTGCCCAGAGTGATCATCTTTTCGATCAGAGGACGCACTGCCTTGGCCTTGGCCAGGGTAGTCTCCACGCGATCTTCTACGACGACCGATGTGACAAGGTTCCGCAAAAGTGCGCGGCGGTGACTGGGGTTACGTCCGAGTTTGTTTCCTGCTTTACGATGCCGCATGGCTGTCTCTCTTTATCGATGTCAGGGCTGGACGGATCGCCGCGTCGCTCCTGCTGATCTTCCGCTGCGGTGTCGCATGCGGTGTACTGCAAAACTGTGCAAGGAGCAGGCAGCGACACCTGCTCCTTGCCGGTAGTTAGAAGTTCTCCGTCTCCGGCAGAACCAGGTCGTCCTCGTCCTCTTCCTCGTCTTCTTCATCATCGAAGTTGCCAAAAGAAGCCGCCAGCGTTGCCGCGGGCAGAACGGAGGTGGGACCGGGCTGTGGATTGCCCTGATCGTCGATCTTCATGCCGAGCGACAGACCCATCTGCGCGAGGATTTCCTTAATCTCGTTCAGGCTCTTGCGGCCGAAGTTCTTCGTCTTCAACATTTCGGCTTCGGTCTTCTGGATCAGTTCGCCGATGGTTGCGATATTTGCGTTCTTGAGGCAGTTGTAGCTGCGCACGGAAAGCTCAAGCTCTTCCACCGAACGGTTCAGGTTGTCGTTCCGCATGGCCGGGCCGTCGTAGCCGCCGTCCATGCCATGCTCCATCTCCTCCTCAAAGTTGATGAAAATGGTCATGTGATCCTTCATCAGCTTGGCGGAAAGGCCCAGGGCGTCTGCCGGAAGAACGGTGCCGTTGGTCCAGATCTCGATGGTCAGCTTGTCATAGTCGGTGATCTGGCCGAGACGTGCGGCTTCCACGGCGTAGTTCACCTTGCGCACGGGCGAGTGGACGGAATCGACTGGAATGAAACCAATACCGAGATCCGGGTCGAAGTTCTTGTCTGCTGAAACGTAGCCGCGGCCGCGCTTCAACCGCATCTCCATGTCGAGCTTGCCGCCCTCGGACACGGTCGCGATGTACACGTCCTTGTCGAGGATCTCGACGTCACCGTCGGCCTCGATCATGCCGCTGGTGATGACGCCTGCTTCTTCCGCGCGGAGGTACAGCGCCTTGGGGCCGTCGCCGTTCAGCTTGAACGGGATCTGCTTCAGGTTCAGGATGATGTCGGTCGCATCTTCCACCACGCCGGTAATGGACTGGAACTCGTGCAGCACGCCCTCGATCTTGACGGCGGTCACAGCCGCGCCTTCGATGGAGTTCAGCAGGGTACGGCGCAGGCTGTTGCCCACAGTGGTACCAAAGCCGCGCTCAAAAGGCTGTGCGCTGAACTTTCCGTACTTTTCCGTCAGCGTTTCGGTGTCCACCGCAAGACGCTTGGGCTTCTGAAAACCTCTCCACAACATGGGTACTCTCCTCATTTCCTGGCTCCAATACGTACCGCGAAGCATTTTGCGGGCGCTGGAGTTCGGTTCGTTCGGTTGAGTGACTTCAAGAAGCTGCGCACAGCTTCTAAGTGGCACTGGTAAATACAGCGAAGTAGAGTTCAGCGAGGCAGCAAGTCAGCTCACTCGCTGACTCGCTCTCCGCTAACTCGCTGCCTTACTTCGAGTACAGTTCGACGATCAGCTGTTCGTTGACCGGCAACTGAATTTCTTCACGCTTCGGCAGTGCAAGCACCTTGCCGGTGAGCGCTTCGCGGTCAATGTGCAGCCAGGTGGGCTGAACCAGACCGGATGCAAACTGGCCGGAGCTCTCGAGAATGGCAAGCTTCTTCGACTTCTCACGAATCTCGACCACATCACCGATCTTTACCTGGAAGGAAGGAATGTTGACCTTCTTGCCATTCACCGAAACGTGCCCGTGTCGGACCACCTGGCGAGCCTGGCGGCGTGATGTTGCGTAACCGATGCGATAGGCTACGTTGTCGAGGCGGCGCTCCAATTGCTGCAGCAGCAGTTCGCCGGTCACGCCGGTCTTATTCGAGGCCTTCTCGTAGTACGAGCGGAACTGGCCTTCCAGCGTGAAGTAGATGCGCTTTGCCTTCTGCTTCTCACGCAACTGCAGGCCGTAGCCCACGATCTTCTTCGCGCGTGCCTGGCCGTGCTGGCCGGGGGGGAAGTTGCGCTTGTCGATGGCGCACTTGTCTGAGAAGCAACGGGAACCCTTAAGGAACAGCTTGACGCCATCGCGCCGGCAAAGGCGGCAGACAGCTCCGGTATAACGTGCCATGTACTTCTTCTCCAGGTACTTCAGGTGACGATCGGTTTACACGCTGGCTGGCGCTTCGTCCCGATCCGGATGAACTAAGTTGAATGTTCTAAGTTCAAATGTAATTCGCTTAGAACATTCAACTAACTCCTAACATCAACTTATACGCGGCGACGCTTGGGCGGACGGCAGCCATTGTGTGGAATCGGCGTCACGTCACGGATGCTGCGAACGTCGATGCCTGCCGCCGCCAGGGCACGTACCGCAGACTCGCGACCGGAGCCGGGACCCGAAACGCGCACATCAACCGAGCGCAGCCCGTGGTCACGCGCCGCGGTGGCTGCGTTCATGGCTGCCTGCTGTGCCGCAAACGGGGTGCCCTTACGCGATCCGCGAAAGCCGAGCGAACCCGAACTCTTCCACGACAGCGTATTGCCCTGCTGGTCCGTGATGGTGACGATCGTGTTGTTGAACGACGCCTGAATGAAGACCAGACCGTACGGGACATTCTTCCGTTCCCGCTTCTTAAACTTCTTGCCCTTGCCGGTCTTGCCGGCGGACGCCTGCTTGGTCGCTGTTTTCGCCATTACTTGGTCGCCTTCTTCTTCCCGGCAACCGTGCCCTTACGGGGACCTTTGCGCGTGCGGGCGTTGGTGTGGGTGCGCTGACCGCGAACAGGCAGGCTGCGGCGATGGCGCAGGCCGCGGTAGCTCTGGATTTCGATCAGGCGCTTGATGTTCAGGCCGACTTCCTTGCGGAGGTCGCCCTCAATGCCGCCTTCCTGCTCGATCGCGCTACGGATCTGGTTCAGTTCGTCTTCGTCCAGCGTCTGCATCTTGCGAAAGGGGTCAATCCCTGCCGTTGCCAGGATGCGGAGAGCGCGAGTCTCGCCGATGCCATAGATATACGTGAGGCCGATGCGTGCCTGTTTGTTATTCGGCAGATCGACTCCGGCAATACGTGCCATGTGTCTTCCTCGTGTGCTTCAGCCGGACGCTGTCGTACCGGCGGTTTGGGCGGAGTGCCCCGGGGTTCATCGCAAGCCTTTGCTTCGGCTAACTCGCCCTGAGAAGACCGCTCCCCCGTGGGAGCTTGGGGTTCCGCTATTCCTAGTCTTACAACGCCGATTTAGCCTTGGCGCTGCTTGTGCTTTGCGACTTCGCAGATCACCCGGCCCACACCTTTGCGGTGAACGATCTGGCACTTGTCGCAAATTTTCTTAACGCTTGCTCTTACTTTCATCGCTCTTCCTCTTTGCCAGTGAGCCAAGCTGACTCGTTGACCTGCTACCCGGCGAACTACTTGTACCGGTACACAATCCGACCCCTATTCAAATCGTAGGGACTCAATTCGATGGCCACCCGGTCTCCCGGCAAGATGCGGATGAAGTTCTTGCGCATGCGGCCTGAGACATGGGCCAGCACCTGGTGCTTGTTCTCCATCTCAACCTTAAACATGGCGTTGGGCAGGGTTTCTACCACCACTGCCATCACCTCAATCGCGTCTTCCTTTGCCAAAAGCTCTCCTTGTATTGCTCTTGTGTGGCGCCAACCGCGTTAGCGAGTCAGCACCACCGGTCCGTCCTTTGTGACGGCAACCGTATGTTCAAAATGTGCGCTCATGCTGCCGTCTACCGTGACTGCCGTCCAGCCGTCCTGCAGAACCTTTACGTCGGCTGAACCGGCGTTGATCATGGGCTCGATCGCCAGCACCATGCCTGCCTTCAGCTTTGTACCCTTACCCCGCCGGCCAAAGTTCGGCACCTGCGGATCTTCGTGCATGCTCTTGCCAATGCCGTGCCCCACGAAATCGCGAACCACGCCGAAGCCTTCGCCCTCGCAGATCTCCTGCACTGTGGCGCCGATGTCACCTACCGTACCGCCCACGTGAACCGCCTGAATCGCCTTCTCCAGCGACGCCTTGGTCACGTCCAGCAGCTTGCGTGTGGCCGCGCTCAAGTTGCCGACCGGGTAGGTCTCTGCCGCGTCGGAGTAATAGCCGTCCAGAATCACTCCGCAGTCTACTGAGACAATGTCGCCTTCCTGTAACACCTTCTTGGCTGAAGGGATGCCGTGAATCACCTCGTGGTTCACCGAAGTGCAAAGGCAGGCTGGATAATCGTTATAGCCTTTGAACGCCGCCTTCGCGCCGAGTTCGTTAATCTTTGCTTCCGCCACGCGCTCCAGGTCCATGGTAGTCGCGCCCGGCTTTACCGCCGCGCCCACTGCGCGGTGCACCTCACGCAGGATGATGCCGCTCTTGCGCATCTTCTCAATTTCACCCGGCGTTTTCAGTGCAATTGCCATGTGCCTGCTTACATTGCTCCGCGCCGTAGACGCTTCAGCGCCGCGGCGATACTCTCCGTCACAGTTTCGACGGGCTGATCTCCATCCACCACCTCAAACCTGCCGAGGCCACGATAGTGCTCGACCACTGGCGCGGTAAGTTCGTCGAACGCTTTCATGCGCTCGGCGAAAACCTCTTCGGTGTCGTCTGGCCGCTGCACCAGCGGCTCGCCATCCACATCGCAAACACCGGGACTCACCGGCGGATTGGTGTAGATGTTGTAGATCCTCTTGGAAACGGGACCCGTGCGCCGCCCCGTGATGCGACGCAACAACTCATCATAGCGAACTTCAATGGAGACTGCAACGACGGGCAGGCTTTCTGCCTCGGCTGACGCGAGATAGCCGTCGAGCCACTCTGCCTGTCCCAGCGTGCGCGGATAGCCATCCAGAATGTAGCCACGATGCGCGTCCGGCTGGCCGAGACGATCCTCAACCATCTGATTGACAATCTCGTCGGGCACGAAAATACCGGCCGCAACCAGTTCTCTGAAACGCAGTCCAACCGGCGTTGCGCGTGCGATGTTGTCGCGGATCAGGTCGCCCGTGGACACCTGCGGAATGCCCCAGTTGTCCATCAAGATCTGGGCCTGGGTACCCTTGCCCACGCCGGGCGCACCCAGCAGCAGAACAGGCCCGGGAACGAAGCCGCTCCCCTTCAACTCATCAACCGACGCCACGCGTACTTACCAGCTCCGCCGGCCGCGGGTACGGCCGCTCTTCGGCGTAAAGCCGTCATAGTGACGCATGATCAGCTGCGACTCCACCTGCTGCACCGTATCCATCGCGACGCCCACCACGATGAGCAACGAGGTTCCTCCAAAGTAAAAGTTCACGCCCAGGCCGTTGGTGAGCCAGCTTGGCAACCGATCAAATACCGGGCCTACCAGCCACAGGTGGTTCAGGTGAATACCGGAGATCAACATCTGCGGGATCAGCTGGATAATGATCAGGTAAATGGCACCGACCAGCGTGATGCGCGTCAGAATGTCGTTGATGAAGTCGCTGGTGCGGCGGCCCGGGCGGATGCCGGGGATGAAGCCGCCATATTTCCGGAGATTATCCGCGATGTCATCCGGACGGAACACGATGGAGATATAGAAGTAAGCGAAGAAGATGATTGCAGCAGCGGAGAGCAGTTGGTACCAAGGCTCGCCCGGCTTCAACCCATCCGCAATCGTGCGGAAGAATGTGTGGCCTTGCACGAACTGCGTGTTTGCGAAGAGCAGCGGTGCCGACAGGATAGAACTCGCGAAGATGACCGGCATCACGCCGCCGGAATTGACTTTGAGGGGCAGATGCGTGGACTGGCCGCCCATCATCTTGCGACCGACAATGCGCTTGGCGTACTGCACCGGGATACGGCGCTCGGACCGCTCGACGTAGACGATGAAGCCAACGACCGCGATCATGGCAACAATCAGGATGGCGATGGCAAGCGGCGTGAAGCCGCCCCAGGCACCGTCCTTCGCCTTCTGGAACAGGTCGTTGATGCCATTGGGCAGGCCGGCGACGATACCGGTAAAGATCAGCAAGGACATGCCGTTGCCGATGCCGCGCTCGGTAATCTGCTCACCCAGCCACATGATGAAGGCCGTACCGGTGGTCAGGGTAAGCACGCACAGCATGATGAACTTGGTGGATCCCATGGTGACCATGGGCGCGCCCGTCTGCGACTTGGTCAGCGTCAGCGCGATAGCGAACGATTGCACGATTGCCAGCAGAACCGTGACATAGCGGGTCCACTGTGTGATCTTGCGGCGCCCGACTTCGCCTTCTTTCTGCAGCTTGGCAAGCGGCTCGTAAATTACGGTGAGCAGCTGGAAGATGATGGACGCCGTAATGTACGGCATGATGCCCAGCGCAAAGATCGTCAGCCGGCGCAACGATCCGCCGGTAAACAGGTCCACCAGGCCGAGGGACGAGCCGGCATTCTGCGCGAAGTACTGCGCCAGAAGCTCTGCATTGATGCCGGGTGTCGGGATGTGTCCGCCAAGGCGATAGACAGCAAGCAGACCCAGCGTGAACAGGACGCGCGTGCGCAGTTCGGGAATGCGGAAGATGTTAGCGATCTTGTCGAACATCAGGGTAAGAGTCCATCCGGAGCCACTCGGGCTCACTGCTTTGTGTCTGTTCCAGGCGGCGCTGCTGCGAAGGCTGCGCTTACGGGCAAAGGCCGAGCCATTCGGCGCGACCCCTACCCTGAAGAACGTGTCCTGATTCTACGCGGAAGCCTCACCGCGTGCCGCAGCTAAGCCGCGGGTGCCGACTCAGCAGGTGCGCCGCCCAGAACGATGGCTTTGCCGCCAGCCTTCTCAATCTTTTCCTGCGCCTGCTTGGAAAACTTGTGCGCGTACACGGTGACGGCTACGTTGATCTCGCCGTTCGCGAGAACCTTGACCAGAGCCTTTTTCTTCTTGAGCAGGCCAAGCGACTTCGTGCTGTCGAGCGTCAGTTCCGTGACATTCTTAGTCGCGGCGAACAGTTCGATGGTGTCCAGGCTCAGCACCTGGTACTCCTGCCGAAAGATGTTGGTGAAGCCACGCTTGGGCAGGCGGCGGTGCAGCGGCATCTGGCCGCCTTCAAAGCCGCGCATCATGCGCGAACCAGAGCGTGCACGCTGGCCGTCATGGCCGCGCGTCGACGTCTTACCCATGCCTGAGCCCATACCGCGGCCCACGCGCTTTTTGTTGCTGTTTGCTCCCTTGGGCGCGCCAAGGTTCGATAGATTGAGTGCCATAATACTTTCCTCGCT
>CAXTBQ010000100.1:0-11865 GCA_964242065.1 uncultured Terriglobus sp.
ACGCAAGCGTATGTTTGCACTGCTGTCAGCAGAGCCGTTCCTGTCGCAGGTGCCCTGGAGCAAGCTCCAGCTGTACTGGGTGGATGAGCGCTGTGTTTCGCCCACCGATGCCGACTCCAACTACCGCATGACCAACGAGCAACTACTGAGCAAGGTGCCGCTGCCTGCAGCCAATATCTTCCGCATGGAAGGCGAACTGGACCCTGAGGAAGCTGCCTCAAAGTACGAGGCCGCGCTGCGCAACAGCTTCAAGCTGGAAGGCGCGCAAGCACCGGCGTTCGACCTGATCCTGCTGGGCATGGGTGACGACGGCCACACCGCTTCCCTGTTCCCACACAGCGCCGCCATTGATGAACTCGGCCGCCTGGTCGTCGCGAACAAGGTCGAAAATAAAAATCCCTGGCGCATCACGCTCACCTGGCCCGTCATCAATCAGGGCCGCCGCGTGGTGTTCTTGATCGAAGGCGCGGCCAAGGCAGAGCGCCTGCACGAGGTGCTGCTGGGTGACTATGATCCAGAGCGCCTGCCATCGCAACTTATTCGCCCCGACAGCGGTAAGGTGTACCTCCTGCTGGACGCGGAAGCGGCTCGCCGCCTACCGAAGGTAGGCATGCACGGCGACGCGGAAACCGGCACCCTGGAGCTGGCACGATGATCCTTGCGGGAGACGTGGGCGGCACCAAGGTCGACCTGGCCCTGTACAACTTTGGCGGCGGCCAACTGCAGATGGTCCGGCAGGAGAAGTTTCCGGCATCTGCGTTTCCGTCGCTGCAGGAGGTGGTGCAGGCCTTTCTGGGTACGGGTGACGTGGCAGCAAAGGTGGAGCACGAGGTGGTTGCCGCCTGTTTCGGCTGCCCAGGCCCCGTGAAGGACGGACACCTGAAGCTTACCAATCTGCCTTGGGAACTGGACGCACGCGACCTCTCGAAGATCCTCAACATTGAGCACATCTTTCTGCTGAACGACCTGGAAGCGAACGGCTACGGCATCGCGGAGCTTGGCCCCGACCAGATTTTCGAGCTGGAAGCGGGTGACAAATCCGCGCTGGGCCATCGTGCGTTGGTTTCGCCGGGCACCGGCCTGGGCGAGGCGCTGCTGATCTACAACGCCACGGCCCGCCGCCACATACCGCTGCCCAGCGAGGGTGGCCACGTGGATTGGGCACCGCGCAACCCACTCGAGATCGAGTTGCTGGAGTGGCTCTGGAAGAAGCTGAATGGTCGCGTCTCCACCGAACGCGTGGTCAGCGGCTTGGGACTGAAGAACATCTACGAGTTCCTACGCGACGGCAGAAAGATGGACGAACCGGACTGGCTGCGCGAGCGTATGGAGACGGAGGACCCCAACTTCGTCATCGGCACCACAGGCGAGGACGGCTCCTGCGAGCTGACAGCCAAGGTGCTGGAGATATTCTCGGGCTCACTGGGCGCGGAGTGCGGCAACATGGGGCTGAAGCTGCTCTCCTCGGGCGGCATCTATCTTGGCGGGGGCATCCCGCCGAAAATCCTGAAAACACTGCAGGCAGGCCCGTTCCGCGAGGCCTTCTTCGATAAGGGCAGGCTGTCACCATTGCTGCACACCATGCCGCTGCGCGTGATCCTGGAAGACCGCTGCGCCCTCATCGGTGCTGCAGCCTACGCGGAAGCACGCGCGGCGGAAATCTCAGGCCACAGCGAACGGGCGGCAAGCACGCCATAGCCGAGATAGACTAACCGTATGGTCGTCCGCGCACAGTACGCCTCCGAGCACTTCGAGGAGCCTCTCTCCGCAACGAACCGCGGTGAAGAGGTTGAGATCTCGCGCGAAGACAGACCTGCGCTGACCCTAGTGGCGAAGCGAACTGCTGAGCCACACCGGCCGGAGTCGGAGCTGGTGGGTCTGTTCCGGGGGCAGATGTGGGTATCTTCAGACTTCGACTCTCCGGAACTCAACAAGGAAATCGAGGACGAGTTTCTGAACGGTCCCGTATTCCCTAATCTGACGTGAAACTCTTGCTCGACACACATGCACTGCTATGGCTACTGTCACGGCCAGAGCTCCTGCTAGCTGTTGTGCTGAATGAGATTGTCTCGCCGAGCAATACGCTGCTGCTTAGTACGGTCTCGCTGTGGGAGATGACGATCAAGTCCGCAAAACGCGCTCTGCGGTTGCTCGTAGCTGACATCACGCTGATGGCCACTGCGGTAAGAGAGCGCGGTATCGTCCTGCTGCCGCTTGAAGTGGCTGATCTGGCCGAACTGGAGATTTTGCCATCGCTCCACAAAGACCCGTTTTACCGTGCGCTGGTGGCCCAAACTCGTAGGCATCGCTTGACGCTTGTCACCGTCTGCTTCAAGGCTATGGCATACCTGTTCTCTGGGATTAGGTACCTCCAGACGTAATGGCAATCGGTAATTAGATTGGCTTCCTCCAGCGCCGTAAACTGTGCCTATGGCTTTTCGTTGTTCCGCACTCGCTGCCTTGTGTGTTGCCGCCCTTCCTCTTACCGCGCAACGCCTCCCCTCTGACGTCCACCCCGAGCACTACGCTCTGCACCTGACGCCGAATCTTAAGTCAGCCACGTTTTTCGGTTCTGAGACGATTGACGTGCTGCTGGACAAGCCCTCCGCGACCATTACTCTGAATGCCATCGAGCTTAAGATTCGCAGCGTCAAGGCTGCCAGGCAGACGGGCACCATCGCGTACGACACAGGCAAGGAGCAGGCCACCTTCACCTTTGCGCAGCCGCTGCCCGCGGGCAAGGTTTCGCTTGCCATTGAGTTCACCGGCATCCTGAATGACAAGCTGCGCGGTTTTTACCTGTCAAAAACGGAGAAGCGCAACTACGCTGTGACGCAGTTTGAATCGACCGATGCGCGACGCGCGTTCCCGGCCTTTGACGAGCCCGCTTTGAAGGCCACCTTCGATCTTTCACTCACGGTGGACAAGCGGGACATCGTGATTGCGAACACGCAGATGCTCAGTGACAAGCCAGCGGCGCATGGCATGCACACGCAGACCTTTGCCACTACGCCGCGCATGTCCACGTACCTGCTCGCGTTCCAGGTGGGCGATTGGGTTTGCACCAGCGGCGAAGCGGACGGTACGCCCATCCGCTCCTGCTCCACGCCGGATAAGCTCGCGCTCACGCCGTTTGCGCTGCACGCGGCAGAGCACTTTCTGCACTTCTACAACCAGTACTTTGGGGTGAAGTACGCCATGCCCAAGCTCGACATGATCGGCATCCCCGACTTTGAAGCGGGTGCCATGGAGAACTGGGGCTGCATCACCTACCGCGAAACCGCGCTGCTGGTCGACGAGAAGACCGCACCACTCAGCGCGAAGAAACTGGTCGCAGTCGATGTCGCTCATGAGATGGCGCACCAGTGGTTTGGCGATTTGGTCACCATGCAGTGGTGGAACAACCTGTGGCTCAATGAAGGCTTCGCGACGTGGATGGAGTACAAGGCCGTGGATGAATGGCAGCCCACGTGGGGCCTGCGGGAGGACGCGGCCCGCGACCTGAACGCCACGCTCAATCTCGACAGCGCGCCGCAGACCCGCGCCATCCGCTCCAAGGCCGACACGCCGGATGAGATCAACGAGCAGTTCGACGGCATTTCCTACGGCAAGGCGGGTGCTGTCATCGGCATGGTGGAGCACTACGTGGGCGAGCAGGACTTTCAGCGTGGCCTGCACGCCTACATGGAAGCGCACAAGTTCGGCAACGCCACCGCGGAAGACTTCTGGAGCGCGCAGACCACCGCCAGCAACAAGCCTGTGAATAAGGTGATGGAGAGCTTTGTCGCGCAGCCCGGCGCGCCGCTGTTGCGCACCGCCTTTGCCAGCGGTAAAGACAACGTGACGCAGAGCCGCTTCTTCCTGTCGCCACCCACGCAGCCGGCCGCTCAGAGTTGGACCGTACCGGTGTGCGTCAGCGGAGGCACGTGCCAACTGGTCATCGGAACGGGCAGCATCACCGTTCCATCTGCCGGTGCGTTCACCAACGCGGATGGTAAAGGCTTTTATCGCACCAGCTATGACGAAGCCTCGCTGAAGACGCTGCTTGCCAGCGCACCCAAGCTGCGCGCCCGAGCGCATCTTGCTGCTGGGCGACCGCTTTGCGCTGCTGCGCGCGGGTGAAGGCACGGTGGGCTCCTACCTGAACCTCCTGGCCGAACTCAAGAATGATCCTAACCCGCAAGTGCTGGACCAGGGCCTGAGCGGTTTCCGCTCCATCCGAGAGAGCATCGCCACAGACGCACAGGTGCAGCAGATGAACGCCTGGGTTCGGCAGCAGTTCGGCCCTGTGTATACCTCGCTTGGACCGGCGACCGCGGCGGAACCGCTCGACCAGGCGCAGCGCCGCGTCAGCCTGCTCGGCTTGCTGGGCTACGCAGGCGACCCGGCCGTGAATACTGAGGCGAAGGCTCTGGCCGTGCGCTCCTTGGCGGGCGAAATCAATAGCGATCCGGAGCTGATGCGGTCTGCCGTGGACATCGTCGCAACCAAAGGCGATGCCGCCATGTACACGCGGCTGCAGCATCTTGCAGAAACCAGCACCAATCCAACGGTGCGCACGGACGCGCTGTTCACGCTGCCCGCGTTTGAGGAACCCTCGCTTGTGCGGCGCACGCTGGACTATGCGGTAAGTGGCAGGGTGCGCAACCAGGATAGTTGGATCCTGCTCTCACGCCTGCTGCAGCAGCGCGAAACACGCCCACAAACCTGGGCTTACATCAAGGCGAACTGGACCAAGATCCACGCACAGTTCACCACGTCCAGCGGCAACCGTGTCGTATCTGCAACGGGCAGTTTCTGTAGTGCGGCAGACAAGGCGGATGTGCAGCAGTTCTTCGCGTCGCACCCGGTGGAGGCATCGGAACGCGCACTGCGCGACGCGCTGGACAGCATCGACAGCTGCACCCGGTTCCGAGCGGCGCAACAGCCCAGCCTCACCGCCTGGCTGCAGACAACCAAGTAAGTGGCCTCTGCCCTACACACGATTATCCATCGAGGGAGAACAGATCATGCCGCTTCCGGGAGGTGCCGCAGATAAACTTGGCAACCGCTATGAACTGTGATGGACCCTTCTGAAGGTGCTTGACGTTGTCCAAGGTAAGTGGGACTCCATTCGCATTGAGGAACCTGCTGCGGAGAAGGCAGAGTTTGTTCTGCGGCGCCGCGGAAGAAGATCGTTCCAGCAAGCCAAGGCGGCAATCATGGACGGGTAAGTGGACGATCGATGAATTGTCATCTCCTGACAATCGCTATCTTCAAACGATAGGGCGGCAACTGCAGCACACTGACACCCGAATTGTTTTCATCTCTGGTAGCGACGCACCCCAACTCCGTGAACTCTGCGAGAGAGCACGCGATTCTGCCTCCACGGCGGAGTTTGAAGAGTTCTTCGTCCGCAGCAAAGCTCATCAGGCAGACGTCGCAAAGCTACAGAGCACTTGGAATCATTGCAGCGTCGAACAGGCGCGAGACTACCTGCAGCGGATCGACGTGCGAGTCGCCGACGAACTAAGTCTGCGGAGCGAAGCGTATGCATTTGCTCAAGTTCTGTTTCTTTACCCGCCTGACAAGGTTTGCTTCACTCTCGCGGCGCTCGTGCTTGACTCCGTTCACCGGGAGCTTTCGCGCGCGGACATCCTCACTTATCTGGGGAGCCAAGGCTACCACCTGCGCCAAGTGGCGAACACGCGGGAGGCACGCCCAAGCATTGATGCTGTCACGCAGCAGTATCTGGCAAGCGGGAGACGGCGACTTATTCAGGGCAAGCGGATGGCGCGGACGGAAACACAAGAGCTGCTAGCGCATTTAGAGGAGCAAACAGCGGACTGCGTGGTGACGGGCCGCGCAGGTACCGGCAAAAGCGGCTGCGTCGCAGAGTTTGTGGAGATGCTGGTACAGCAGGGAACGCCGGTGTTGGCCTTTCGGCTGGACCGCATCGATCCGGTTAAATCCACCAAAGAGTTGGGGAAGGCGCTGGGTTTGGAGGAGTCGCCTGCCTTGCTGCTGGCCGCAGCGTGCGACGGGCATGCGCATGCCGCGCTCGTCATTGATCAGCTTGACAGCATCAGTACCGCATCCGGCCGGACCACCGGATTCTTCGATGCGGTGGAATCCTTACTGGAGGAGGTGCGTGCGCTGCGGCACCGTACGGCGATCCACGTGGTGGTGGTGTGCCGCGAGTTCGATTGGAAGAACGACAGCAGGCTTCGCAAGCTGTTGCACAGAGAGCATGCACACATTGCGGTCGGCGTCTTTTCCCTCGATCAGGTACATGCCACCTTAGTCGAGTCTGGGGTTCAGCACACATCCCTTACGCCCCGACAGACGGCGCTGTTATGCCTGCCACAAAACTTGTCTCTGTTCCTTGACGCCGCCTTTCCGCTGGATACGCCACCGAATCAGAGCCTGGATCTTTTCCATCGTTACTGGCAGTTCAAGCGAGAGTCCGTGGCAACACGCAGCGTACCGGCCGCAGATGCATGGGTGGATGCGCTGCAGACGGTAGTGCAGGAGATGACAGCTTCTCAGCAGCTCTTTGTGCGACGGGAACTGCTCGACCGGTTTGACGACCGCTACATCAACCAGATGATTTCCGAAGGCGTGCTTACGCTGGAACGCCATCGGGTCGGCTTCGGCCATGAAAGCTTCTTCGACTACTGTTTCGCACGCCAGTTTGTCAGCGGTTCACGCACTTTAGTGGAGTTTCTGCTGGCAGGCGAGCAGCATCTCTTTCGGCGGGCGCAGGTGCGCCAGGTGTTGCAGTACCTGCACGAGAGTGATCCGGACCGCTTTTGCTACGAGTTGAAAGCAGTGCTCTACCATGCGCAAGTAAGAACCCACCTGAAGGACCTTGCGCTCGCCGTGGCGGCCGGGAGTGCCACCATATCGCCACAGGAATGGGCATTGTGGGTGGAGTTGATTGCGCCGCATCTGCAAGCGGTAACTGCTGGACAGCAGGTATCCTGGACACTTGCGTGGAGGCATTTCTACGGCTCCCCCGCGTTGTTTGAGCAGGCGCTGCAAAGGGGCATGCTCCAGCAGTGGCTTACGTCCACGAGCGAAGCCATGGTCGATCTTGCAGTGTCGTATCTGCGGCCTCACGAGGAACGCTTCTCGCGCGATGTGGCCGAGCTTCTCACTCCCTTTGCAGGCCGCAACGAGGTCTGGAACAGGCGGCTGGTGTGGTTCATGCAGTTGGTGAGCCTCGACGGCAGCCGTGAGATGTTCGACCTGTTCCTGAGCCTGCTCGGGGACGGCACGCTGGATGAAGCGCGCGGGCCGATTGCTGTAAACAGCACCTTCTGGAACTTGACCTGCGGCCTTGCAGGAAAGAGCCCCGGGCGGGTCTGCGAGATCGTGGCAGCCTGGCTAGCGCGCCAACTCGAGTTAGCGAAAGCTTCCGGTGATGCGGACGGCTTTGTATCCTTCCGGCACGATGGCTTCGCTAAAGAACCCATCCACAGGGCGGTCGAAGGTGCGCCAGCCGCATTTGTGCAGCATGTGTTGCCAGTGGTTCTCGCTGTGGCTGCATGGGCTGTGGACGCAGAGAAACAACCGCCGCGAGCGGACCGTGTCTGGCCCTGGTGGATGCCCGAAGATGAGGGCAGCGCGCCAAAGGACCTTGCCCTGCATGGCTTGCTACGCGCCCTGAAGGCTGTAGCTGAGACCGATGTGGATGCGGTGCTGGCTACGTGGAAACGCTGCGCGCCTCCGATCTCTCGATTGCGAATATGCTGCTGCTTGCCATCTACGCCGGCAATGGCACGTACTTCGCAAATCTCGCTGTTGAAACGTTTTCGCTTCAGCCGTGGCGCGTCCAGGCCGGTACCATGGGGAACTCGCGATGGTATACCCAGCAGACAATCCGCGCGATTGCTCCACATTGCGACGAGACGCATCGAGCGCAGCTTGAAGCCGCGGTGCTGCAGTATGTTGCACCGTGGGAAACGACCAGACATGGTTACAAGCAGTACGGGCATGCCCGGTTCAACCTTCTGGACGCCATACCGCCGGAGCTGCGTAGTGCGCGTGGTGCACAGGCGTACCGGGAACTGCAAAGAAAGTTCAGGACACCGGACGGTGAACCGGGGAGCCGCGCGCAGGCTCTGTCATGTCTCCCATTGCGGGCGGCAAGCTTGCCCGCATGAGTGACGAGGCAATCCTGCGTGCCATCCAGCACTTCAGCAGCAACACGCAACCACCGAATTAGCTGCACTTCCTGCGCAGCGGCAGCCTGGAACTCGCGCGCGAGATCGCGACCATGGCGACTAAGGAGCCAACACGCTTTGCGCAGATCGCGCTCCGGTTGCCGCCGGATGCGAGTCCTATCTTTCTCGATGAGTTGCTCCGTGTCTTCGAAAAGGCGGAGCTCGATGACATGCTCAAGCTGCAGGTTTGTTCCAACGCATTCGAGGAGCACCGCGATTACTGCGGAAAGAGCATTGCTGACCTGTTGGGTACGGTGGAGCAGCCACTACCGCAGGAAGCCGCTGCCCAGCTGCAATGGCTCACGATTGAGAGTCCTGACCCGCCATACGGCCACGCGGATGAGCCAATCTCCGACGAGAAGAACAGCTTTCCGAGAAGCGCGCTTGACCACGGGTTCAACTGTACACGCGGCAGGGCGGCACTTGCCTTGAGCCGTCTTGTCCAGCGCGACTCCGCATACATGGATCGCTTCGCGTCCACGCTGGAACAATTGGCCGCAGACAAGAGCGCCGCCGTGCAGAGTTGCACGGTATATATCTGGCGCGTGCTTGCGACGCGCGACTATCGTTTTGCATTTTCCATGTTTCAACAGAGCCGTGCCCTCGTGCCATCGCTGGCGGCGTTCGACCGTGGCTTCCAGGTGCTCTGGATTGGCCTGCATGACCACCTGCAACTGGTGCGGCCTGTGATTGAGGAGATGTTTGAGGATAACAACGGCGAGGTTGCCGCTGCCGGTGCCAGGCTGGCATGCATTTCCGCGCTGATGCATGCGGACATGCAACCCCTAGCAGAGCGAGCGCTACGCGGCAGCGATACCCAGCGGCGAGCAGCAGCTGACGTCGCCGCGGCGAACATAGGCATTGCAGAGTGCCGAGCGCGGTGTGAAGCATGGTTGCGTACGCTGTTTCAGGATGCAGACGCGCAGGTGCGTAACGCGGCGGGAGAGTGCTTCAGGCACTTGGAAGACCAGCCTTTGGAAGACTTCGAACAGCTGATTCAGGAGTATTGCCAGAGTCCCGCGTATGAGGCAAACTCGCATGCCTTGCTCTACACGCTGGAACAATCCGTGGAAAAGCTACCGGGTTCTGTGTGTGTCGCGTGCGAGTTCTTTCTCCATCGCTTTGGACGTGAAGCAAGCGACATGCGCACCTTTCGTGCGGCAGATGGTCACCTAGTACCAAGGCTGATTTTTCGCGTGTATCACCAGCATCCGGAGGATGCGTGGACACCGCGTGCGCTTAGCAGCATCGACCTGCTCTGCGAGCACGGCGTGGGTGAAACTGCCGCTCAGTTGCAGGAGTTTGACCGCTGAGAGCCACTCCTTATTGAAGAATGACGGTGAAGTTCCGGCCTAACCAGCGTTCCTCCGCCGGCCAGAATATCGTGAACTCTAATTTGCCTGTGGTGCCCGGCGCGATTGGTACCTCCGCCGCGAAGCCCGGATAACCCAACATGCGCGCGTCCGTGGAGTGGTTAGTGGCCCAGTTGTCTAACGTCCAGAGCACCCGGAAGCGCAGGGCGTCCAGCACCTGCAGCGTTTTGCCCCTCGGCAGCGCGGTTAGCGGCCTTGTCATCTGAAAGAACTCTGTCTTACTGCTGAAGGTGCGGCCTTCGCGGCGAATGCCGTAGCGGTCCTCCACCACGGCGATGCGGTCGAACACACGGCCGTCCATGGCGGAGCGCAAGAGCTTGACGTACTCCGCATGCGCCCACACCAGCGGCTGCGCGCTGCCTGCGGACCGGCCGAAGTACATTCCCTTGTCTGGCATGTCCTTGTAGTCCCACACTTGTTCCGGCAGCATGCCGCCGCTGGAGGAAAAGCGCTCCAGTGCTTTGATGTGCGGTGGGAAGTCGCCACCCGCGGCCAGTTCATAGTGCGCGCGCTCGCCCGACAAGAGCGGCCAAGCTCGGCCCTGGCCGTAGCCGGTGAACGGCTCGCCGTCCTTCTGCTGGCCGTAGCCGTCGTGGTTGTAGCGCCGCCAGCACGCACCATAGGGCGTATCGATCCTCAGGACGTGGTCGACCACCTTGAGTGAGTCCACGATCAGCGGATCGTCGGCACGGCGCACGCCGTAGCGCACCAGTTCCAGAAAGCCCGCATCCACAATCTCGTTCGCCGCGAAGTTGAACGTTTCGCCCGGGCCGCGATTGGCAATGTTGTAGCGGCCCTCACCAAAGTCTGGGTTGTAGAACGACTCGCCGGGGCGCGGCGGCTGAATGCGGACGTAGTGCCGCTTCACCTCCGGCAGCAGCACGCCATCGTTCGTGGTGGTCCACTCGTCCAGGTGGTCCTCCAGCCAGTCCGCATAGCTCTCCAGGAACGCACCTAGTTCCGGCGACTGGTACGCACGCGCAATGTCCGCCGCGCACACCAGCGCGGAGATCACCGTTGCCAGCGTAGACGGCGAGTAGCCGGATGCCTCTTCCCAGCGCTCCTGCTGCGTCACCGGCGCATAGCGGATCAGGAACGCCGCCGCGTGCTCCACAAACGGAAACACATCGAAGTTGCCCAGGCCATCCACCTTCCACAAGCGCCATGCCAGCATGATCGGGAAGGCCACCTCATCGAGCTGGATGCCGCTCCAGTAGGGCGTTCCATCGATCCAGAAGTTCTGCGCAAACGAGCCGTCCGGCCGCTGCGTGCAGGCCAGGTACACCAGCGCGCGGCGTGCCGTGTCCACGCGTCCGCAGGCCAGCAGCGCGGTGGCGCTCTGGATCATGTCACGCGTCCACACCAGATGGTAGCCGCCCAGGTCGTCGTCGCTCTTGGCGTTGCCCCACGGAATAGAAGCCGACGCGATAAACGCGCCGGAGTAGGTCTTGTCCTCATGCGCCAGGATAGTGTTGTGGCTCACGCGCATCAGGCGGCCGCCATCATGCGAGGCAAGCGCCAGGCGCTCCGGCGAGGCGGCGCGGTGCCACTGCTCCACGAAGCGCTTCAAAGACAAACCAAACGGCACGGAGAGCGACTGCATCATGCCGGCAAGCGCCGCATGGTAGCCGTCACCCAGTGCAATCGCAAGCGTGAACTCAGGGTGATGTGCCACGTCGATTTCGCCCATCACGGCGATATTGCCGTCGAGCGCCTGGCCGAACTGCCACGTCATCTGCATGTTCGCGGAGAGGTCCTGAAAGCCGTCGGACGAGCCCACGTATCCGCACGAACTGCGCGTGAAGCCGCAGTCCGCACCCATGGCGAGTGACCGGTTCTCTTTCCAGCAGAGAATGGCCCGCTTGCCCGCCACCTCTAGCGAGCGTGCGGAGTTGCCGGCACCGCCGCCGTTCAGGTGCGGCGCCAGCAACGCGTAGCAGCGCAGCCGCGAGAGCACCGCCTCTTCGCCTTCCACCTTGACATGCATCAACACCACTGGATGATGCGGATCGCAGATGAACTCCTTGGTTACGGTGTAGCGGCCGCCCAGATCAGTGGCCACTACGCGTGCCGCCAGCGCATCCGGGTCCACATACTCGAACTGAAAGTCAAAGTCGCGCTTCTCCTCGTGCACAAAGGTCTCGCCGTCCGAGAAGATCAGCTCCATGTCGCGGGTTTGCGGCCGGTCTATGGTCGGGTAGTAGATCTCGTTGAGCGTGCCGTGCGATACGGTGAACCACACGCGGCTGCTGGCCGCGTAGGAGGTGCAGACGGCATCCTTCTTG
>CAXTBQ010000101.1:0-11211 GCA_964242065.1 uncultured Terriglobus sp.
GCTTGTTGTGCGTCGTGTTCCAGGCCATCGCCACCGTCACGCCATACGCGTGTTGCCGGGTCACCGTGTCGGTGTCCACGCCGGTGCACTTTTCCGCCGGTTCGCCGGCAGTGTTGCCGGCGTTGATTTCAAGGCTGGCGGCAACACATCGCAGGTAAGGAAACGGCGTATTCGCCGCCGTAATAGCCGTGGCCGGGAATGCGATGCCGGCTCGGCGCAACGCGGTCTGGTCGCTCGCAGACAGCGTGTAAAGCGATTGGTCGAAACTGTCGTCGTTAACGTCTCCGTTCGTAGTGTTGCTGCGCGTGTAGCGGAGATAGGCGTTGGCATTGAGGCTCAACGTGCTGGTCAGAGCCTGTGTAAAGTTAGCGGTAAGAAAGGGCTGGTGCTGGTACGTCGCGTCCGGAATGCTGTAGACGCTGCCATAGCCGCTGTTCAGTCCTGTCTGCCGTTGGATCGCGCGAAAGTCCTGCGTGCCGTTGCCAATCAGGTTGTTGATGCTGTAACCGCCAGACAGTGCGAACACAGACCTGCCGTGTGCATAGCCCAGCTTGGCAAACGACTGCTTGACGCTTGAAGGGCTCTGAACGCGCCATCCATCCTCGTGAAACAACGTGCCCGCGGCAAACCAGTTCCACGCACCTCGGCTGCCGCCGTACTGGCCTTCCACGGCGCGACGACCGTACTTGCCACCGTATGCGCTCACGGAGAAACCGCCGTCCGTTACCCCGCTCTTTGTCTGCACGGCGATGGCACCGCCGAGCGTGTTCAGGCCGTACACAGGATTGGAGCCGGGAATCAGTTCCGTGGTGCTGATAGCAATCT
The DNA here is from genome assembly GCA_964242065.1 of uncultured Terriglobus sp. Lineage (GTDB taxonomy): Bacteria > Acidobacteriota > Terriglobia > Terriglobales > Acidobacteriaceae > Terriglobus. Next base: position 826 of record CAXTBQ010000101.1, read on the forward strand.
TCGGGATCAGGTCCCATTGCACCACGTCGCCAAATGGTTGATTCTGGCGAACGCCGTCCAGGTACACGCTCAGCCCGGCGGGCGAACCCACCAGCGGCGACGCGGTGTAGCCGCGATAGTTCACGTCCGGCTGAAAGGGGTTGTTCTGGTTCTCGTTCACATACACGCCGTTCAGGCGGCGGCGCAGCGTGTCGGTCAGGTCGATGGAGTTGGTGTCTTCCAGCGTCTGTGCCGTGAGGGTCTGCACCGGCACGGGCACGTCACGCAGCGGCACATCCAGCGGTCCAATCGGTGTGGACGCAATGACTGTCACCGAGGCTCCCGCGCTGCCCACCGCCAGCGTGATGTCGCGCGTGAGCGGCGTTGCCGATGTGATGGTGTAGGTCAGTTGTTGCGCGGCAAAGCCTGGCGCGGTGAGTTGCAAGGTGTAACGCCCCAGCGGCAGGCCTTCCGCCGTGATCGATCCATCGCTTGCCGTTGCAATCGGTCTGCTGGTGCCGGCTGTGGGTCCGTACAGCGTGCCACGCGCGTTCGCAAAGGCGCGGCCCTGGGTGTCGCGCACATTCAGGCGAAGGGTGCCGGTCGAGGCCTCTTGAGCGCAAACAGGGAAGGCTGCGGTCCCGAGCGCGGCAAGAGCAAGCAGAGTAGGGTGGAAGGATTGGTGCCGCGGCATCTACCGTAGAGTATCGCTAACTCAAGTCGCCCTTCGACTCAGAGGCGAGCGCTAGCAGGAAGGCGCGCAGTGCATCCACGCGCGATACAGCGAATTCCTTCGCCCGTGCCGTACGCAACTGTGCAGGAGCCGCTTGCAGAGCTCGCTCAAGCGATGCCGCCACATCGGCAAAGGTGATGAAGCGGGTGTCCTGCGCAAGTTTCGCCGCGGTGCGCAGAACCGCTATGGCACCCAATTGCTCCAGCAGATCCGCATCACGCAGGGCGATACCCTCGGCGGTTGTCGGCTCGCCAGTAGCTTCATGGGTGCGGACGCACTCCGCCACAGCAGCGATCTTGTCTGGAGGAAAACCGCAATCCACCAGCACTGCCGGTAGATGCGCGACGGTATACGCTGTAGAGTCCCACTGCTTCAATGCTTCAACAACGGTTGGACGGTGCCCCAGGAAGACGCCCAAATCGTGGACCCACGCTGCGGCAAACAGCACATCGTCGTCCACGGGACTGCCGCTTGCATATGCAATGTCATGAGCAAGCGCGTAGAGCCGCGCCTGATGTGAGAACTTCTCGGGCGGCTGCGCTTCTTTACGGATGCGCTCAACAAGTGCGTCACGCCATGGCTGAGGATTGTTTGAAGTCATTCAGCGGGGAAGGATGGTCGGGGCGGAGGGATTCGAACCCCCGGCCCTCTGCTCCCAAAGCAGATGCGCTACCAGGCTGCGCTACGCCCCGACTTTTGACATTCTACGCTGGACCGTAGGCTCCGCAGCTTACGCGTGCGCTCCCATGCGGAAGAATCTGCCTGCGATCCATGCCAGCAGCGCCAGCGGTATCGCCAGCAGCAGCAACATGCCGACGAACAGACCGGCAAGGAAAAGCCAGTCAGACAGTGCATGCCGCTTCCGTTGCTGCGGAGTGGTGCCGAGTGCCATGCGCGGCGCAACGGCGTCGCCGTTCGCCGTGTAATAAGGCACGGCGCCGGTAGCGCGCTCCAGCAGCGCAAAGTTCTTGCGGTTCGCCTTCCACGCAATGTCAAAGGCGTCGCCGAGAACGGGTACGGTGCCCACAATCGTTTCGATGGCCACGTTCGCCAGCATGCGCGCCAGCGTCACCTTGGGGACGCCGCGGAGCCACGCCGCCAGGATGATGATCCAAGAAGCCATTGCGCCCAGGATGTCGCCGACGCCGGGGATCAGGCCGATCATGCCGTCCAGGCCGAAGCGGATCTGCGTGCCGGGGATGCGGAGGAAGTCGTCCAGCAGGTGCGACAAGAGATCCAGATTGCGGTCGCTGAACATGTCCGCGCCGCGCGCGACTCGCGGCCGCAGGATCTCGGGTTCTGATTGGGGCAGGGGCATGGCCGTCCTGTTCAGATGCGCAAATCCGTACAGGCAGGTCAGATGCGTAGAAAGATCTGCCGCCGGTACAGCGGGTACACCGCCAGCCACGTGAGCAGCACGAACGTAAGCCCAAACATCATGGAAGGCACACCAAACACCGGCACCACGTTGTGTAGCCACACGGAATAGCTACGCAGGACATTGCCGCTTGCAGAAGGGATAAGGCCGATCAGGGGCGGCAGCAGTTCTGACACCATGTACGCCAGAATCGAATTGGTGCCGAACACCTGGAGCGGCCCGTACACCGTGGGTCGCTCCGGAGCATCGGCCCTGGAGACACCGCCGCGTCCTACCTGTTTCAGATCAATCAGGAACATCGCCAGCGCCAGCAGCAGCAGCGACCATCCCCCGGCATACAGGACGAACGAACTGGTCCAGAGCTTTTTGTTGATCGGAAACCACGGGTTCCAGAGCGCTCCGGTGACCACCAGTAGCACTCCGGCAACGGCTATTGCGGTGGTCTTCTGCGCGGTAGTGCGCGCTGAACGCAGCCACTGCCCGGCCAACACGCCCAGCAGCGTGGTGGCGATCGCGGGAAAGGTGGAAAGCAGGCCCTCAGGATCGCGAACTCGCTGGTACAGGTGCTGCGGCGCAAACAGCAGCCGGTCAAGCCACGCGGTCAAGTTGCCATCTGGATGATTGATGGAAACAGTGTGCGTCGGCACGCCCCAGCCCGGCACCGGTACAAACCGCATCAGGGCCCAGTAGGAGATCAGGCATACCAGCGCCACCGTGGCCTTGTCCTTCCAGCCCGGAAGCAGAATGCACAGTGCACCCGCCGTTAGATAGCACAGACCGGTCCGCTGCAACACGCCGTAAAAGCGAACCTCCGCAAGGTGCTGGAACGGAAAGGTGTTCACCACCAGGCCGAAGAGGCACAGCACGGCGGCGCGTCGAAGCATGTGCACCAGCAGTGTGCCGCGCGTCGCTCCACGCGCAAGCCGGGCCGTCGTGGACAGCACCAGCGACAAGCCCACAAGGAACAGGAATGTGGGGAATACAAGATCCGTCGGTGTGAAGCCGTTCCATTCCGCGTGGCTCAGGGCGTGGAACGCGTCCGGTCCCGGCTCGTTGTTGACCAGGATCATGAAAGCGATGGTCAGGCCGCGCAGCACGTCCACGGAGAGCAACCGCTTCGGCTTGCGCCCGGTCTCATCTGAGTCGATGACACGTGCAATGGCGGGATCGCCCTGCACTGCGTGCATCTGTTCCGTGCCGGCCATGCAAGCAGCATACGTCAGGCCAAGCCGCCCAGTGCGCCCTGCTACAATCAGTCTGGGCACGGCGGCTATAGTTCAGGGGTTAGAACGCGGGTCTGTGGCACCCGATGTCGAGGGTTCAAATCCCTCTAGCCGCCCCAACAAATCAACAACTTGCGAGGCATCTGAGCCATTCAGATGCTAGGCCGCAGGATTCTAAAGGTCGTCCTTGGAGTAGCATCCGGACGGCCTCTTCCTTTTGCAGGCTGGGAAGTGATGTGTTGCCTGGTCACGGGCGGCACAAAGGTCAAAAGCAAAAAAGCGGGCTACATTTCTGTAGCCCTTCTCCCAGGTCTGTATATGTACTCATATGACGATACATCAGAATCGAAGCGTCGTTACTAAGGTCGTAGGTATTCGTTTCCTTGTGATTGCACTACACAGCCTTGCAGCAGGGCACAGTATGCTGAATACGGCTTTGACAGCACAGCTTGTGAGAATCTGGTCTCTATGGGCCTGAGGCTGTATGCAGGAACCTCCGGTTGGGCGTATCCCACGTGGAAGCCTGGTTTCTACCCGGCCGGCCTGTCCTCCCGTCCCATGCTGGAGCACTACGCCGCGCGGCTCAACTCGGTGGAAGTGAACTACACCTTTCGGTCGCTTCCCACCGAGCCCCAACTTCAACAGTGGATCGGGGCTGTTCCGCCGACGTTCCGATTTTCTTTCAAGGCACCCCAAGCGATCACGCACTACAAGCGCCTGAGCGACTGTAATCAGGCCATGCCGGAGTTTCTTTCTGCACTGGAGCCGGTCCGGGCGGCAGGTCTCTTGGGCTGCGTTCTGGTGCAACTGCCGCCTAATTTCAAAGCAGACCACGAACGGCTGAAAACCTTCCTCTCCCTGCCGGAAATGCAGACGGCGGACCGTTTCGCGTTCGAGTTCCGCCATGCTTCCTGGTTTGTCGAGGACACTTGGCGCTTGCTCCGCAACTACGGTGCCGCGCTCTGCGTGGCCGAAAGCGAAGTCCTGCAAACACCGAAAGTGCACACAGCGGTTGACTTTGCCTGTTACCGCCTGCGCATGCCGGGTGGCTATGCACCTGGGGACCTCGCGCAGCAAGCGGCCAGGTTTCGTGAGCTGAGCGGCAGCCGCGAAGTGTACGTCTACTACAAGCACGAAGACGAACCCACAGGACCCTTGGCAGCGGAGGCCATGCTGCGCCTCGCTGGCGGCCCGCAGGTGCATGGTCACGAGAGAGAACCTGAGGAGGGTTAGAAGTTGCCGCGGAAGCCGATGCTGCGCAATTGCCGGAGCGAAAGCGTGGCATGTATGCCGTCCGGCGGAAAGCTGTTCCATTCGCCGATACCCGCGGCCTGGAGCGCACGCAGAGCTTCGCTTTCTGTGCGAATGCGAACTGGCCGCAGGTGCCGCAGCGAGTGGTCGGTGCCCAGCACAGCGTCAGCCGGCTCAGCGTGCAGCCACAAGGCTGCACCGAGCAATCGCAAATCTAACCGAAAGAAGTGAGCTTCCATTCCTCTTTGAGGCTAGCACCAGCCGTCACGCTCCGCAGGTGTGTTCGTTGTTGCCGGCCAGAGAAACGCTGAAGCTGGAACCCAGTGCAGACCCGGCGCGCACAGCGCGTCCAGTACAAAGTTTCCCCGGCGCAACAAGCCGGGCCAATGGCCGCAAACGACACGGAGCAACCGGATGAGCGTGTTGTTCAGTAAGCCAGGTCGAAGTGCAAGCAGGTCCACTACCTGCGTCCGTACGAAACCGTGCACCATGGAATGGGATGTTCCACCATGAAAGTGAAGGTGCGTGCACCCACGCCGGACCTCCTCTTCAAACAGGTAGGTTCGCAGAACGCTGCCAAGTGAAAACTTTTCAAAGCCTCGGCTGTTACACTGCCACTCGATCCAGGTGGCCGCACCGTGTCGCCAGCCTCCGGCCAGTGAGATGAAACGGCCTTCGAGCACAAGCCCAATGGCGAACCCGCCGGGCGCGCGGCACAGGCTGCGTACTTGGTGATCGAACTCGCCTTGCTGGATCACATCCATGGAGCCGGCGTTGAGGTCTCGCAGGGCAGCATCATCAGCGCGGGCAAGTTCCTCCGTAGCGTCTACCAGCTCTGCCGGGAAGTGCAGATCAAAGCGCCTGCGCGCCGCCCGCATGTGCGTTCGCGTACGCTTGCCAAGCCTTTGCAACGTAGCTTCGGCAGACGCTTGCAGCGGCAAAGTGTCCTGCACGGTGCGAAGAGTTGCCGCAAACAGAAAATCCTCGTTGAATGGAGCCGGAGAGCACGGTGGAGCCGGTACGCGGACGCGACAGGTGGCAAGCACCAACCTGCCGCCGGAACGCAGCAGAAATTGCGCGGCCTGCTGGCAGAGCTCGGGGTGCAGTGCTGTGGGACCCACCACAGTGCGCACTCCGAAAGCATCTGCAGTAGCAAACACCCCTGAGGGCAAGCCGACCGGCCGATATTCAAGCAGGAGGACGGCAGCAGAAGGGGCAGAACTCGAATCCGGGTGAAAGCAGAGCAGTACCGGTAGCTTGCGCCGATTGAAAGCGGAGCCGATCAGCAGATGCAGGCCGTGCATGGTACCCGGCTGTCCGTACTGAAGAGCTAACTGCTGCAGGCGCGGCAATAACGGCAGGATGGCAGCACCACCGCGTACCGCGGAGATGTGCAGGGTGCCCAGCAGGGGTGCAGTGCTCAATCATTCCCCCCGCGCATGCCGGTGATTGCGGAACGCTGACCTATTCGTCCCAGCGCTTGAAGATCAGCGATCCGTTCGTACCGCCAAACCCAAACGAGTTGGAAAGTGCGTGGCGCACCTCCTGCCGCACGGGTAAGTTCGGCACGTAGTTCAGCCGGCACTCCGGATCCACATTCTCAAGGTTCACGGTCGGCGGAACGATACTGTTTTGCATCGCCAACACGGTGACGCCGGCCTCCAGGCCGCCCGCGCCGCCGAGCAGGTGCCCCGTCATGGACTTGGTGGAAGAGACCAGCAGCTTGCCGCTTAGAGCGTGCTCGCCGAAGACCGCCTCCATGCCCTTCGATTCCATGACATCGCCCAGTGGCGTGGAGGTGGCGTGCGCATTCACGTAGTCGATCGCTTCGGGGGCGAGGCCGGCGGAACGGAGCGCATTGCGCATGGACCGCGCACAGCCTTCGCCTTCCGGTGCCATTCCTGTCATGTGAAATGCATCGGAACTCATGCCGTAGCCAACCACTTCGGCCAGGATGTTTGCTTTGCGACGCCTTGCGAACTCCAACTCCTCCAGGATCAGGATGCCGGCACCTTCGCCGATGACAAAGCCATCCCGGTCGCGATCCCAGGGACGGGACGCGTGGGTCGGGTCATCGTTGCGGGTGGAGAGCGCCTTCATCGATGCAAACCCACCCACGCACAAGGGCGTGATGGTGGCCTCTGCGCCACCTGCGATCATGGCGTCTGCGTCGCCGCGCTGGATGGTGCGGTAAGCGTCGCCGATGGCATGGGCTGAGGTCGTACAAGCCGTTGCCGTGGCCTCGTTCGGGCCTTTTGCGCCGTATTTGATCGACACGTGCCCGGCCGCCAGGTTCACGATGGAAGCAGGGATAAAGAAGGGCGAGATCTTGCGCGGGCCACCGTTCATCAGGTTGGTGTGTTCGCGCTCAATGATGTCAAATCCCCCAATACCGGAGCCGATGTGAACGCCGATGATCTCGGCGTTTTCCGGAGTGACCTCCAGCCCGGCATGAGCCATAGCTTCCGCGGATGCAGCCAGTGCAAAGTGGATAAAACGCCCCATCTTGCGGGCTTCCTTCTTATCCACGAATCGATGCGGGTCAAAGTCCTTTACCTCGGCGGCAAAGCGAACGGGATGACCTTCCAGGTCAAACGCCGTGATGCCCGACATCCCGCTTCTACCGGCCAGCAGGCTTGCCCAAACGGCGGGGGCCGTGTTGCCTACGCCGCAGATCAGGCCAAGCCCCGTGACCACCACGCGCCGGGCAGGAATGGTTGTTGCCTGTGACACGTTTACTTTGCCTTTGCGTGCGATTCGATGTAGTCCGTCGCGTCCTTCACCGTTTTGATCTTTTCGGCGTCTTCATCCGGTATCTGGATGTCGAAGGCTTCCTCAAACTGCATTACCAGTTCGACCACGTCGAGCGAATCCGCGCCCAGGTCTTCCTGGAACGATGCGCCCGGGGTGACCTCAGCCTCGTCCACCTGAAGCTGCTCCACGATAATGCTCTTGACCTTCTCGTCAACTGCTGCCATCTTGCTGTTCTCCTCACAAACTCTGACTAATCTTTGTCGCCGCGGGTTTGCCGCGAGCGTCGCGGTACCCACCCGCGCGGCACGCCATCTTTGTGCAGCCGGCCAGGGCGCACCCGGAGAGCGCTACCGCTCTGCCAGTGTACAGACGGCCTGCGGCTCTTTACCAGACCGGTTCGGATGTGACGCCCTCTCGAAAACTTTCCGCGCCGCTTAAAGCGGACGCACTCTAGAATCTCACCAACGAACTTACCGCAAAGCCGGTCGGGTGCCTTGGACGATCCGGGAGCGAGGCTTCAGGCTGTTCTATGAACTTTCTGCTATTGCCAGACCTGTTCGCGATGATGCTTCTGGTGATTGTGCTGCTGCTGGTGCGCAGCAAACGCAGCGCAGGCGTCATTCGCATGTGGACGGCGGGCCTTCTGCTCATCTTGCTGGAGTGCCTGGCGCGAATCGCGTACGGTGTGCACACGTCACGCGCGGTCCACATGGTTTCGCACGCCGTCGCCTTGGACTCTTATGCGATGGCTGGCGGTTTGTTTCTGATGTCTGCTTCGCGCACGCTCCGGCGGATGCCCGGCAGCAACACGTTTCTTGGGCTGAACATGCTTCCGCTGCTGGCATTGTCCAGCGTCTACAGCTTCGACATTAAGGCAGCCTGGATCTACCGGAGCCTGATTCTGCTCGGCTTTCTCATCGGCTACGGGTCCTCCGCCTGGCTTCGACGATCGTGGCGCTTCTATATCGCTTTCACCCTGGTCTGGACGCCGCTGCTCATCTGTACCCGGGTGCAGGAATACCGCACAGCCATTTACCTGAGCCTGTTTGCTCTTTACGCCCTGTGCGCCTTGTTTTTCTACTTCTCGCTTCGCAGGGGCAGTCGCGGCAAGATCGCCGTCGTGGCCGGCTTCAGCATGTGGGCTTTGTGCTTTGCCACTCATCCTTGGATTGCCACTTCGCATCCGGATTGGGTGGAGTTTGCCAGCCAGCTTTGGAATATGCAGAAGTTCGTGATCACGGTAGGTTTGCTGCTGGTCATGTTGGAAGACCAGATCCGGAGCAATGAATGGCTGGCACTGCACGATGGCCTGACCGGGCTGCCGAACCGCCGCCTGTTTGAAGACCGCCTGCAGCACGCCTTGACGAATGCCGAAAGATCCGGCAGCCGGTTGGCCGTCTTCAACCTCGACCTGGATGGCTTTAAGCAGGTAAATGACACCCTGGGTCACGATGCGGGTGACGTTCTGCTGTGCACTGTTGCGCGCAATCTCAGCCAGTTTCTGCGGCGCGCCGATACGCTGGCCCGTCTAGGAGGCGACGAATTCACATTGATTGCGGGAGACATCGACGGGGCAAACCGCCACGAAGCCGTTGCGGTAACAGCGGCAGAAGGAGGCCCCATGCGATCTCCACAGGTGCAACGTATCGTCTCTGCCATGGTGAAGGCTGTGGAAACGCCCGTCGACTTGGGCCCTGCTTACGGCAACAAGCTGGTGCACATCTCCGGCAGCGTGGGTGTGGCAATCTATCCCGACGATGCACGTACCGCCCAGCAGCTGATGCGCACCGCCGACCAGCGGATGTACCTGAACAAGGCCGATGGAGCAGGCAGTCGGTTTTCAAAGGCTAAAGCGCCTGTCTCCAAGATGGACCTACAACAGGTCTGACGAAGCGGCGGTTCCATCCTCGTCACTCGCAGCCGCCAGAAGTGGTGCCATGCCGCCGTTCTCGTCAAAGGCAAGTAAGCCGGACGCTACGGTTGCCGGCGCGTCTAGCTCACTGATGTTGTGCAGGTTCCGGTTGATGACTCGCGTGCGCACGCCGATTTGGTTCAATGTGTTCTGAACGGTCTGAACGTTGCCTTCCACCTTGTTCATTAGCAACTCGAACTTGCCGAACTCCTTCTTGACGGTGCCCAGCACCTTCCAGACCTCGTTGCCTTTCTTCTGAATGGCCAATGTGCGGAATCCCATTTGAAAGCTTGTGAGGATGGCCATAAAGCTGGAGGGCCCCGCGACCGTGACATTGCAGGACGCCTGCAGGCCGGTGTGCAGCCCTGGCCGCCGCATCACCTCGGCGTAAAGCGCTTCGGTGGACAGAAACATGATCGCAAACGGCAGCGTGGCCGGCGGATCGATGTACTTCTCGCAAATACGCTTGCCCTCGGTTCGGATAGCCTTCTCAAAAGCAATGCCGGCTTTCTCCTGCTCCTCCTTTGAACCGTGTTCATAGGCATGTTCCAGCCGCTCCCAATCTTCGCGCGGAAACTTGGCATCGATGGGCAGCAGCACGTGAGCGCGCTCGCCGTCGGGTATCTTCAGGGCATACTCCACGCGCTCCTGCGAGTTCGGCTTTACTGCCCAGTTCACTTCGTACTGCTCGCGCGAAAACATCTGTTCCAGTTGCGCTCCCAGCTGAAACTCACCCACAATGCCGCGCGACTTGACGTTTGAGAACACCTTCTTCAGATCGCTGACGCCGGTGGCCAGCTCCTTCATTTCGCCCAGGCCCTTCTGCACCTCGCCCAGGTGGGTGGTCACCTGCCCAAAGCTCTGCGTTAGCCGCTCGTTCAGGGTGGATTGGAGCTTCTCATCGACAGTCACGCGCATCTGCTCCAGCTTGGCGGCGTTGTCGGCATTGAGCTTGTCTAACTGGCCTTCCATGCTGGCGCGAAGGCGATCCTGGTGCCCGCGCTGATCTTCACCCAGCGCAGTCAGCCGCTGCTGTACGCCGTCGCGCAGCGACTCATGGCTGGCGGTGTTTTTCTGGCCAAGATCGGCCAGCGAGCGGTGCAGCGCACCCTGTGCGTCGAAGATGGCGCAGGAGAAATCGAGCCGCTCCCGAATG
>CAXTBQ010000102.1:0-5712 GCA_964242065.1 uncultured Terriglobus sp.
GCGTAAGTCTATCGGGGGTTCGAATCCCTCACTCTCCGCCATTTCCTCAGCCCTGATCCCCACGAAGTTGACGATGGACGAGCCTTTCTCTCCCGCATGCTGTTCCGCAGCGGACGAGTTTTCGCCCGACAGACTTGACGGATGCAGGAGAAAGCCGCGACGGCTGCGGTTTGCACTTTGTGCTGAGGCTTCTAGAATGCGTCCATGCCGACGCGACAGCGGATCCTTGTAGCAGGAGCGTTTAGCGCAGCAGCATGTCTCGCCGTCTTCTGGCTTCCTTTCCGCCTGGCACCTGCTCCTCTTCAAGGCCTGTCGGCGGCGAATCTCGCTGGATTCAATAACAAGGTTGCTGCCGTAGCAGCGGCTGTTTGCAGCCTGTGCGCCTTGCTGCTGTTCTACCGAGCGGCTCTGCCGGCAAGGCAGCCGCTGAGTCACGCTAGAGCGCTTTCACCCGCCACAGTGCTCTGCGTGGCTCTGCTCTATTGCAGTTGCACGGCTTTGCTGGGCGTCGTTGTGCTCGCCTCGGATGCCCTTTATCCAAGCGATCTGGACTACTTCGTACATCAGCTTACGAGTCACGTGGTGTACGGCAAAAGCCTCTACAGCCAGGTAGAGTTCGGCTACGGTCCGCTCCTCTTTTACTTTCCTCTGTTTCTTCGCCCACTTCTGACAGGCTTGCACTTCTCACTGCGAACTGAGTTCGTTATCACCGTAGTCCTGGTGCAGTTTGCCGGCATGTGTCTGCTAACTTACGTGATAAATGCCTTACCCATGACGTACCGGTGGCGGCTGGTGGCATTCACCACGCTCGGCCTGCACAGCTTCCAATTGAACCTGAGTCTGAACTACCAGTGGGTACGCTTCCTTGTGCCCGCTTCGTGCATCGTGCTTGCTTCACGGTGCCGACGGTCCTGGATGCTGGCAGCCGTGCTTTTGCTGGGTCAGGCAGCCTGTTTGGCGATCTCGCCGGAGATGGGCGCGGCTTTTCTCGCAGCGGGAACCTTCTTCGCCGTCCACCGCTTCTTTCATTCTCGTTCGTCAGTCTTTTTGTGGCTTGCGACCCTGCCTCTGGTGAGCACGGCGCTGTTTCTGAGCGCAATGATGCTGTTGGGCGGCGGTTATCTTCGCACCCTCCGTCTATTCTCAAGCGGGGTTCTGGCGCTGGTTGTGCAGCCGCTGCCCTACGTCCTCGTGTTCCTGTTGGCGCTGCTCGGGCTTGTTCCGTGGTTGCTTGCCAATGAAGCTCGGCAGCGGACGCCAGACCTTCCGCTCCTGCTTGCGTTGTACGTTTCCGCGCTTGCATTGCTGCCTGTTGCTTTCGGCAGGGCAGATCCAACGCATGTGCTTATGAATGGGGTGGTAATTTACCTGTTGTCCTTTGTTGCTGCGGGCCAGGCGAGTGCGCCCGCACGGAGCGCCTGGCTGCTTGCGTCGGGGTCTGCCATTCTTTTCACATTCTTCCTGAACTCGCGCGTATACGCGGAGCAGGTCAGCGCCACAATCCCAGGCTTGCGACAACACCGCTTTCTACAGGAAACAGCCTACGACTTAGCCCGTGTTTTCCGGCCAAGGATGCCTCGCGAAGTGTTTCAGCGTGCAGCCCCCGCTACACTCGACATCCCGAAGCTCGAGAGCTTTGTTCGCAAGGGGAGGGTGACAAATCTCATTCCAACCAGCAGGCTTGTCGATGAGGAGCTTGTCAAAGCAGATCTTTACGCTCCCAGCTTTTACTTCGGCTTCGACAACCAACTGGACCGCAGGGCCGAGATGAAGGAAGTGGCGGAGTTCAACGAGGCAAAATGGGCGCTTCTGCCGGCGGAACTCGATCTCTCAATCGTGGAGCGGCCGGACCGTCCGCTTCCTCTTGGACCGCAATTTTTCTATCCCGTGCGACACACGCCGTACATCGTAGGCAGACTGTTCCTTGAGAACCTCCAGGCGAACTGGGAACAGGTCTCAACGATCCCGCAGGGATACGTACTTTACCGCAGGCGGTAAGGCGCCTCTGTTCATCGTCCGCCTGGCGGACGGAAGCTTACAGCTTCTGCAGAAGCGCCTACCGGATGAACCAACCAGCCGCTTAATTTAGCTTTGCGCTTTGTGTGGCGGCAGGCTGTGCCAGCAACTTCTCCACCAGCGCCGTCACGTCACGTTCCAGCGTGGCGTGGCCCGCGGTGTTGCCCGGACCCGCGAATCCCGCATGGGTTTCCTTGACCAGGCCGTCGCGGCCGATAAAGAACGATGTCGGCCAGCAGTTCAGGTTCACCGCCTGCGGGATCTTTTCATTGAGTTGATCGGTGGTTCCCGCAAGCAGGACCGGGTAAGCAATGCCGTAGTGCTGGATGAAAGATTTCAGGCGCGGCGTGTCCGTTTCCGGGTCGCCCTGCTCAAAGTCGAGATTCACAATCTCCAGCCCCCTGGCATGGAATCGCTTGTAGAGACTTACGAGCAGCGGCGCCTCGTCATGGCAGTTCGGGCACCAGGAGCCGCCGATCGCAACGATGACGACTTTGCCCTGGAATCGCGGGTCAGAGTTGGAGACGACGTTGCCGTCGAGATCCGGAAAGCTGAATGCGAGCGGAACGTTCGGATCCTTTACGGTTGTCTGCTGCGTGGTGTCTGTGGGAGCGGCAAGATTGAGCTTGCGAGCCTCTGCCGGACGACGCGCAACCAGGTCGGCGGACGATCCATGCACACCGCCGAGGAGACTCTTTACCGTCAGCGTGCCGTCTGGTTCCGGGGTGACAGAGTAGGCCGCGCCGCCCGCCGGAGTAAAGTGCGTGAGCGTGTAGCTGGTGCCGTTCCAGGTACCCCAAAGGCCGCCCGTATCCCCGTCAATGCGCTGGATGGCGGCTTTGAGCACGGGCGTTTTGCCGTCCGGTGGATCGACACGCAGTTCCCACGCCTTTTCGCCCTTGTTGCTGGTGGTGGCGATTTCCCACGACCCGGAGATGTCAGGCGCGCCGGTGACAGCTTTGGGATCGGCCGGCCTGGCCGCCCGTGTTGCGGTGAACGGTGTAGGCGGAGCCGGGTGTTTCCCCGGCTGCGTTGCCCCATAGGTGCCGGTGAGCGTGTCGCCGGCGAGCGTGGCATGAATCGTGCGCGCGAAGTAGTCGAACGATGCTACAAGGTGATCGCCCGCCAGGGTGACGGACGATGCCGGCGAAACATCCGGGTGCGCGACCGGCCCGTTCAACAACGCGGCCTGCAGGTTCCCTCCGCTGCCCGAGATGCGGAGGGTGATGGGAACATCCGTGTCACGCACTTTGGCGATACCCTGCCAGACACCAGCAAGCGTTGCCGGCGACGCAGTCTGCCCGACGGCGGGCAGAGCGAACAGCACGATAGAAAACGCACCCAGCGAGGGTGCAAGAACACGGCGGGACAGCTTCATGGCGAAGGCTCCGGAACGTTCAGGTTGTGAGGTGAATCAGCAACTTCCGTCGTGCGACGCGCCCGTTCTGATGGGGCAGCATGAACGACTGTGTGGTGCCTGCGTTAGCGGCAACAACAACACAGTCTGGATGCAGGGTGCATGGCTGAGAGTCTACAGCGGCCCGGATGTGAGGTCAAGCGCACCCCTTGCTTTGCCATGACTCATCGAGCGCAGACAGGGCGGGCGAGGCTGCCCTTTTGTGTACGCCTGCTTTTGCAGAGAGCGTGTAAGCAGCGGTCTGTCCCACGCACAGAACGTAAGTGTCAACCGCCGCTTTGCGTACCGTGCGGAACGAAAGAGCCGATGGGCTCTGTTGCGCATCCAACATTTGCAAAAGCATCAGGTGGTGTGTAAAGGCCGCGCCCCGGCAGGACTTCGTCTGCAAGATTTTTTACGCGCTGCACGGAAAGAGGAAGAGGAAAGATGGCCCAGGTGCGGCGCGGTGCTTTGCGAGTGTTAGCGGCCGGTGTTTTGCTTTGCGTTTGCAGGGTGACCGGCCTGTTTGCGCAGACGCCCGTGGAAAGCATTACCGGTCCCACGCGGCCGCAGGCGATCCCGCTTTCCGGCCGTGGCGCAACGGACAACCCGGTACCGATCCAGCAGCAGACCGCTCCCGGCGCGCAACCCGGTGACGTGGAAGTGCTGAGTACCACGGTCATGGTACAGGGGCAATATGCCGGCAGCCGTCCAGAGGGCAAGCTTTCCGACGGCACGTTGCAGCTTTCTCTGGACGACGCGCTGAAGCTGGCGTTGCGCAACAACCTGGGCCGGCTATCGCAGGACGCAGGCGTGCAGCAGGCAGAAGGGCAGCGGCTGGTGGCCCGCAGCGCGCTGTTGCCGAACATCAACATCGGCGCGGCCGAAGTGTTTTCCAAAACCAACCTGCGCACCGTTGGGCTCAAGACGAACATTATCCCCGCCGCGACGGTTTTCAACTACGACGACCTGCGCGGGCTGCTGCAGCAATCGGTACTGGACCTGGTGAGCCTTCATCAATTTCACGGCGCAACGGAACAGGTGAAGAGCAGCGTGGCCAATGCGCGGAATGCGCGCGACCTGATTGTGCTTGCCGTGGGCGGCACGTACCTGCAGCTAACCGCGACGCTCGCCCGGCTGGAAGCCAGCAAGGCAGAAGTGGAATACGCCCGGGCTGTATCCCAGCGAGCACACGACCAGTTCCTGGCAGGGTTGGCAGCGCGGTTGGATGCCACCCGTGCCGAGGTGCAGTTGGAAACGGAGCAGCAGCGCACCATCTCATTGCAAGCAGACGTGGACACACAAAGCCTGCGGCTGGCGCGCATCATCGGCCTGCCACTTGGCCAGACGTTCGTTCCTGTGGACATCTACCGGTTTCAGCCGGACACGGGCTACACAGTGGACAGCGCCATGGGCCGAGCCATGGCGCACCGGCAGGATCTGGTGGCAGCCAGCGCAAGTTTGCGGGCGGCGGACGCCGCGGTGAAAGCGGCACACAGTGAGCGGTTGCCCAGCGTGAATATCCGGGCGGACGCGGGCATTGCCGGAACCGCGCCGACGCAAACCTCGCTGGGCGTTTACACGGTGCAGGGCATCGTGACCATCCCGGTCTACAACGGGGGCCGCATTGCGGGCGATGAGAAGCAGGCGGAGGCCGCACAGAAGCAACGCAAAGCGGAATACGAAGACGCTCGCGCCCAGGTGGACCAGGATGTTCGCCAGGCTTTCATTCAATTAAATGCGGCAGACAACCAGGTGCGGCTGGCCGGCAGCAATCAGGTACTTGCGCATGAGTCGCTGACCCAGTCCACCGACCGTTTCCTTGCCGGTGTCACCGACACGGTAGAGGTGGTGCAGGCGGAACAGGCCGTGGTGCAGGCCGATGACGACCAGATCACCGCGCTCTTCCAACACAATCTTGCGAAACTTTCCCTGGCGCGCGCCATGGGATCCGCGGAAGAAACACTGCCCCAACTCCTTCGAAAGTAGACCATGCCCGACGACTTTCCCATCCCGCCTGAGCGCCAGCTACCCGAACCCGAGCACGAGCTCCTCTTGCCCGCGCCGCATGACGACGTGCCCGCACCAGCACCGGTCACAACAGCCGGCTCTGTAGGAGACACTCCGCTGGCCATGCGCATGCTCTACGACGAGCAGGCCCGCCTGCGCGCCGAGCTGGATGAGTTGAAGAAAAAGGGCGACAAAGGCGATGGCAAGAAAGAAGGCGGAGAAGACGACGAGAAGAAGGAAGGCGAAGAGGATGACGACAAGAAAAAGGGCGGGGACAAGAAGAACAAGGG
>CAXTBQ010000102.1:5722-11103 GCA_964242065.1 uncultured Terriglobus sp.
CGTAGAACGCGGTCCGGGGCGCTTCGCCGAACAGCAGAAACGCCAGCGCGCCCGTTACATTTTTCTCGGCGTGCTCGCGCTGATTCCGCTGCTCCTCCTTGTCGGGCTCCTGCTCTGGTATCTCAGCGGATACGAGAACACGGATGATGCATTTATCGACGGCCACACCGATCCGATTGCAACGCGCATTAACGGCACGGTGGCGAACGTCTACGTGGAGGACACCTACCGCGTCAAGAAGGGGCAACTGCTGCTGGAGTTGGACCGTCGCGATAACCAGGTGGCCAAGGAGCAGGCCTCTGCAAACTACGACCAGTCCGTGGCGGCGGTTCGCCAGCAAGCCCCGCAGGTTCCCATCACTGCCAATCAGCAGAGCACGCAGACGCTGAGCTCGGACCTGGATGTCGTCCGCTACGAAGCGCAGCTGCGGCAGAATGAGCGGCAGTTTTACGCCGCCATTGCCGACATGCACCAGGCTGAAGCCAACCAGGCCAACGCCGACCGCGAGGAGCAGCGCTACCGCAAGCTGGTCCTGAAAGACGAGGTCTCTCACGAGCAGTACGATCAGCAGTTGACCGCGCGCGATGCGCAGGCCGCGCAGGTAGCCAGCCGCCGCGAACAGGCAGAGGCCACGCGCCGCGTGATGACGCAGACAGCGGCGCAGCTTGACCAGGCACGCGCTGCCTCCAAACGCGACCATGCCAATCTGCCGCGCCAGATCGAAATGCAGAAACAACAACTGGCGCAACGCGTTGCCGCCGCAGCCAGCAGCAAGGCGCAGGCGGACCAGGCCGAACTGAACCTGGAGTACACGCGCATCTACGCACCGGCAGACGGCATCATCGGCAACAAGCAGGTGCAGGTGGCCAGCCGTGTGACCAGCGGACAGGAGCTGATGGCGTTGACCGAAACGCAGGACATCTGGGTGACCGCCAACTTCAAGGAAACGCAGGTTCGCAAGATGCGTCAGGGCCAAGCCGTGCGCATCCATGTGGACGCGCTGGGGGAAGACTTCGACGGCTACGTGGAGGACCTGCCCGGTGCTAGCGGCGCGGTCTACAGCCTCCTGCCGCCGGAGAACGCGACCGGGAACTACGTCAAAGTGGTGCAGCGGCTGCCCGTGCGGATTCGCTTCAAGGCTGGCCAGCGCGATGCAGGGCGGCTCGCACCAGGCATGAGCGTCGAACCCAAGGTGATGTTCCGCTAATGCCCAAGCAGGCTCCAGCCAAGGTCAACCCGTGGTTCATCGCAGTTGCGGTGATGATCGCCACGTTCATGGAGGTGATGGACACGTCCATCGCGTCTGTGGCGGTGCCATACATCGCGGGGTCCACGGCTTCTACCAACGATCAGGCGGAATGGGTGCTTACGGTCTACCTCGTGGCGAATGCGGTCTTTCTTCCCGCATCCACATGGCTCAGCGAAAAGCTCGGCCGTAAGAACTACCTCATCGGCTCGGTGGCGCTGTTTACGTTTGCTTCCTTTCTATGCGGCATCGCGCCCACGCTGCCGTTTATCCTGGTCGCGCGTGCGTTGCAGGGCATCGGTGGCGGCGCGCTGCAGCCGCTCTCGCAGTCCATCCTGATTGAAAGCTTTCCGCCAGAGAAACAGGGGCAGGCGCTCGGTCTGTATGCGCTGGGCGTTGTGGTGGCTCCTGTGATCGGACCGGCGCTGGGCGGCTACCTTACGGACGCGGCCTCGTGGCGGTGGGCCTTTTACATCAACATCCCGATTGGGCTTCTAGCCATCTTTCTCCAGTCACGCGTTCTGGAAGATCCGCCCTACATCAAGAATGCAAAGCCCGGCAAACTCGACTCTATCGGGCTGGGTACCTTGGCCCTATGGGTTGGCTGCCTGCAGTACATCCTGGATAAGGGGCAAGAGGATGATTGGTTTGGCGACACGAAAATCCGCATTGCCTTTGCCGTGATGATCTTCAGCCTGATCGCTTTCGTCTTTCGCGAATTAACGGCCGACAAGCCGCTGGTAAACCTGCGCGCGTTGCGCGATCGCAATCTGGGCATCGGCTGTTTCCTCATCTTTCTGCTCGGCCTGGTGCTGTACGCCATCACCACCGTGTTGCCCGTGTTTTTTCAAACACTGCTGCATTACGATGCGACCAAGGCTGGCCTTGTGGTCAGTCCGCGCGGGCTCGGGGCCATGGTGTCGGCCATGGTTGTGGGCTCTCTCGTGGCGAAGTTCGATCCACGCTGGTTTATCGGCTTCGGCTTTCTTTTGCTTGGCGTCTCCGGTTTGTGGCTGTCCGGCTTCACCCTGGATATCTCACCATGGTCGCTGTTCTGGCCTATCGTCGTCAGCGGGGCAGCCATCTCGCTTTGCTTTGTGCCGCTTTCTCAAGCCGCGCTGGGCACTCTACCCAAGAGCGAAGTCGGCAATGGAAGCGGGATCTTCAATTTTCTGCGCAATGTCGGTGGCAGCGTGGGAATCAGCTGGATGAACACCATCGCACAACGGCACCTGCAAACGCACCGCTTTGAGCTGCTGCACAGTTTCAACAATGCCAACCCGTTGTTTCGCCGCGAAATCACTCAGTACACGCAACAGATGGCACAACATGTGGGTCCGCAGCTTTCGACCATGCGCGCCTATGCGCTTAGCAGTATGCGGCTCAACAACCAGGCACAGCTCTATGCCTACGTGGATGATTTCCAGTATCTTGCCTATGTCGCCTTCCTCTGCGTTCCATTCTGCTTCCTTCTCGCGCGGCCAAAGAAGGGTGGCGCTCCCGCAGCTGGATGATCGCAGGAGTTTATGAATCGTCGAGAATTTGTTGAACTCTCCTCTGCCGCCCGCACTTCAACGCGCCCAATGTGACCGTGGGCAACACCGCATACGGTACCATCACCAGCACACTGGGCAGCGCGGCGTAGCGTACCGGTGTGGCAGGGTCTCGCCATATGCAGGCTCCGCCTTACGTTCTGAGCAGAGGAAGAGGACTTCCATGGAAGCAGCAGGGAAGCAGTTGGATCGGCGGCAGTTTGTGCAGGCGGGAGCGGCTGTTGCGCTTGGCTCAGCGATGATGTCGCACGCATCGCCGCTAGAAGGTACTGCGCCGGCAAGCGCTAAGAAGCCGAACCTGGTCTTTCTCTACACGGAAGGGCAGCGCTGGGATTGCTTGAGCAGCGCCGGTCATCCCCTGCTGCAAACGCCGCACATGGACCGCATCGCAAGGGAGGGCGTCAGCTTTAAGAACGCGTTCTGTACCAACTCACTGTGCGCGCCGGCGCGCGCTTCGGCCATGTGGTCCCGCTCCACCGGCGCACTGGACAACAAGACGGTGAACACGCCGCTGCCGCAGGACATTCCGGTGTTCACCGATTACTTGCGAGACGCGGGCTACGAGACAGCCATCGTGGGCAAGGTGCACCTTCGCAACGGCCTCAAGGAGAAGCACTGGGACTACTACCTGGGCGTGAACGCACCCGGCACCAATTACTACAAGCCCGAACTGGCGGAGGGCCGCAACGGTGTCATTGGACCGCTCCAGGTTTTCGATAAAGGCTACTGCGACGACTTTGTGACGGACCGGGTGCTGGACTGGTTGCGGCAACCGCGCGAAAAGCCGTTTGCGCTGCTGCTCTGGTACATGACGCCGCACGCACCGTTCTTCCGTGCGCGACGGCACCTGGACCTGTACAACGGCGTTGCCATCCCCAAGCCGGCCAGCTTCGATGACGACCTGAAGGGCTATCCCGGCAAACCTAAGCCGTTCAAAAATGCCGACAACAAGATCGGCACCACCGACACGGTGGACGCGGTGCGGTCGCTTGATGAACTATGCAAGGACTACTACGCGGGGCTGGTCGCGATTGACGAGAACGTGGGCCGCATCTTCAAGCACCTGGATGACACGGCGGCCATGGACGACACGGCCGTGATCCACAGTTCAGACCATGGCTACCTCTTGGGTGAGTGGAGGCTGTTTGACAAGCGGCTGATGCACGAGCCGTCCATTCGGGTGCCCATGTCCGTCCGTTATCCGAAGCGTGTGCAGGCGGGATTGATGCGCCAGGAAATGGTGCTGGATGTAGACATTGCGCCAACGGTGATGGACCTGGTCGGTCTGCCGGTGCCGAAGCAGTTCCAGGGCCGGACCATGCTGGATGCAGTCGAAGGCAAAGGACCGCAGTGGCGTAAAGAGTGGCTCTACGACTACTACGAGTATCCCGGTTACGAAAACGTGGCGCCGCACCGTGGGGTTCGCACGGAGACGCACAAGCTCATCCACTGGTATACGCAATCACCAGAGGAGTTCGAGTTGTACGATTTGCGAAACGACCCGGCCGAGGCGCACAACCTCCAAGGCGATCCGAAACACGCAGCCGTGCAGAAGAGCCTGGAACAGGCGCTTGCGCGTTTGCTGCGGGAGATTCCCGTGCGTACGGAGACCGCTTCATCGTAGCGGAGGTTCCCTCTGCCATGGAGAGCCATTTCCGCGCGCGATGCAACGGCACCGGTGTTCCTGCGGCTCTTAGTCGAGACCTGTTACACCATGGGCGGCTGGTCCAGAGCGCCTGGAGGTCCGGTATGAAAGTTCTCTGCAGTCTGATGTTGATGTCCGCGACACTTGGCGCGGGTGCCCAAGGTGGTGAACTGCGTTCCGGCCAGGCAGCCTTTGCTGACTGGCAGGACCAGAAGCCGGGTGTCAGCCGTCACATCACCGTCGCCGATTTGCCGGCTCCTGCTCCCGCTCAATCCGTTCACAACCAGCCCAAGGTCGTTCCCAGACCTGAGAACGCGTGGCCGAAGGCGCCTGCCGGCTTCAAGGTGACGCTGTACGCGGGCGGTGACAATGGGCCCAGCCCTTCGCCGGACCAGCAGCACGCGCAGCAGGAAACGCAGGTTCCGGCGACAGGAACGTTTGAACAGCCACGCCTCATCCGTACCGCTCCCAACGGTGACCTTTTCGTGGCGGATTCCAGTGCGGGAGCTGTTCTGGTCCTACGCGGCATGCGTCCGGATGGGAAAGCGGCTCGTGTGGAGCGGTTTGCCACGGGTCTGGACCACCCTTTCGGCATCGCTTTTTACCCGGAGGTGGATCCTGCGTTCGTGTACGTTGCGAACACCACGTCCGTGGTGCGCTTTCGCTACCAGTCCGGTGATCTGCGGGCAACGGCACCCGCGGAAACGGTCATACCTGAGCTGCCGGGCTACGCACGGCTGACGGGTGGCGGCCATTGGACGCGCGATGTTGTGTTCAGCAGGGACGGGAAGCATCTGCTGGTTTCCGTAGGCTCCGGGTCTAACATCGACAATCCGGACGACCACCCGAAGGAGTTTCACCGCGCCGATGTTCTCCAGTACACACCGGAGGGCAGGTTTGAAAAAGTGTACGCCTCCGGTTTGCGCAACTGCGTGGG
>CAXTBQ010000103.1:0-554 GCA_964242065.1 uncultured Terriglobus sp.
GTAGCTGCTTGGGTCCGTCGGGATGGGTGCGTTGGGCGGGCCCAGCTGGTACGAGGCATAGGCGTACTGAAAACGCAGGTCATTCAGCAGCTTGGGCGAAGCCGTAAACGTGTGGCCGAACACGATGGACTGCCGCGGAATCTGGCCGTTGTAGCAGTTGCGCACCGTGATGCCGCCGCAGCCCTGATAGCCCAACAGGTTCCACTCCTGAGCATAACGGGCAAACATAGTCTGCCGGTCGCTGAGCTTGAAATCCACGCGTCCGGTGAGCAACTGGTCGTGGCTGGGCTTGGAGAACTGGCCGTTGTTCGCGGCGTAAAAGGTGGGATTTGCGGCGACTGTGTAGACTTCGCTAGTCTGTGTACGCTCGAAGGCCGCGTAGAAGTGCATGCGGTCGCGAATGATCGGTCCGCCAATGTCGCCGCCCCACTGGTTGCGGTTGAACTCTGGGTTCACGGTCTGGTTGAACTTGGGCGCGTTGATCACCTTGTTGCGCCACAGCTCGAAGGCCTCGCCGTGCAGGCTGTTGCTGCCACTCTTGGTGGCAACCGACA
>CAXTBQ010000103.1:564-10854 GCA_964242065.1 uncultured Terriglobus sp.
GGCCGCCCATGGATAGGCCATACTCCGCCGGGTACTGCGTGATGTTGACCTTGAACTCCTGCACGCCACCCTGCGGAAAGTTCTGGCGCGGCTCGCCCATCTCCGCAAAGACGTTGGAGACGCCGTCCACCACAAAGCCGTTGGTGTAATAACCGGAGCCTGCGCCAATCTGCACGTTGTTATAGAACGACCGCGAGGCGTCCTGGCTGGTGCCCGGCACCAGCAGCGCCAGGTTCAGGTACTGGCGCGTGTTCACCGGCAGTTTGTCGATCTCGTCCTGCGTGACCACGCCGCCCACGCTGTTGCTTTCCGTGTTGATCTGCGGCGAGTAACCGTCCACCTGCACCACTTCGCCGGTGCTGCCAACGGCCAGCGTCACGTCCTGCGTTAGGTGACCATCCAGGTTGATGAGCAGGTTGCCCACGTCGGTCTTGCTGAAGCCGGTGGCGGTTACTTCCAGGCGGTAGTGCCCCGGCTGCACCTGCTGGAAGCGATAGCCGCCATCACCGCCGCTGGTCAGTGTGGAGCGCACACCGGTGTCGGTGTTGACCAGCAGCACGGCGGCATTCGGAATGCTCGCACCGGACGCATCGTGCACCGCGCCGGAGATGTCGCCCAGGGTGCTTTGCGCCCGCAGCGTCGTAGCGGAAGACAGCAGAAGAAGGGAACAGAAGACCGTGGTGCGTGAGACAGGGCGCATCGCATCCTCCAGACCGGAGAGCTTGCGCGCTCCGCTGTGTTCATCAGGTTTTCACTGCCGGTGTGTTGCTTATAGCCGTTTCCGCGTGGCGCGTCAATAAAGAAAACTAACTTTGCCCGGTGAGCAGCGTGCTTCAGCCATTGCTGCCGTAAGCGCCCGGATTTGGCAGAACCTTCATCTTCTGCGACCGCAAAGGGCGGCAGAAAACAGTGGATTGTATACAGCTTGCATGCGAGAATCGGGCTCGTGACCGAAGCCGTTCGAATCTATAGCGAGATGCGTGACAGCATCATCAGCTGCGAACTGGCACCCGGCGCGCCCGTGTCTGAAGCAGAACTATGCGCGCGATTCAACGCGAGCCGTACCCCTGTGCGGGAAGTATGCCGTCGCCTGCAGGAAGAGGGCCTGCTGCAGATTGTCCCTTTTCGCGGTTGCTTTATCGCGCCGCTCACCCTTGACGATTACCGCAGCCTGAACGAGATGCAGCTGGTGCTTGATCCGGCGGCTGCGGCCATGGCAGCAGAGCGTGCCACCGACGCGCAGATTGCAGCCATCGAGCGCTGGGCCAACTACGTGTACCACGCCGGTGAAAAGAAGAGTTACGAGACGTTTCTGGAGTGGAATCGTAACTTTCACATTGAGATTGCGCATGCCACCGGCAACGACATCATGGTGGAGATGACGACCCACCTGCAGACTCGCCTGATCCGCTATTTCTACCTTGTGATCTCCATGGCGAGCTACGGCAGGCAGCTGGTAAGTGAGCACCAGGCCGTGGTACGTGCCATCCGCGCGCGTAAGCCGGAGCAGGCACGCGACCGGGCCACGGAGCACGTCATTCGCACCACGGAACGCACATCGCTCATCCGCATTCCGCAGGGCGGCTACCACGCCGATCCGCGCAAAGAAGTACCAGCCGTGCGGCAGCGCAATGCGCCCGCCTGAACCGATACCACTTCCCGAGGAGCTAAAGATTGCGCCTGGCCATCGACAGCGGAGGCACCTTTACCGATTGCGTCTACGAGCAGGATGGCGAGGTGCGAGTGCTAAAGCTTTTTTCCACGCCAGCTGATCCGGGGAGCGCGGTGCTGAACGCCGTGCAGCAGGTGTGCTCTGCGGGAGCCGTGCCACAGGTGCGACACGGCACCACCGTGGGTACCAACGCCATGCTCGAACGCAAGGGCGCGCGCGTCGCGTTTGTGACCACCGCCGGCTTTGAAGACACCATTGCCATTGGTAGGCAGGCACGCAGCAGTTTGTACAACTGGTTCCACTCGCCGCTGCCGCCACTGGTGCCGCAGGATCTTCGCTTTGGCGTGGACGAGCGCGTTTCTGCCGAGGGCAAGATCCTCCGCTCGCCTTCCGCAGAGTCACTGCAGCGTCTCGCAGAGGCGGTACGCAGCAGCGGCGCAGAGGCAATCGCGATCTCGCTGCTGTTTTCATTCGCCAACCCTGAAAACGAACGGCTGGTCGCACAGGCGTTGCAGCCGCTTGGCTTGCCCGTGTCTATTTCGCACCGAATTCTGCCAGAGTTTCGCGAGTATGAACGCGGCAGCACCGTGGTGACGAACGCCTACCTTTCGCCTAAAGTGAGCACCTATCTCGCGCGGTTGGAAGCGAGCGTCACGGAGGCGTTCCCTGGCGGTGCCGTGCAGGTGATGCAGTCCTCGGGCGGCATCATCTCCGCAGCCATCGCGGCGGAGGAACCTGTGCGCACCGTGCTCTCTGGCCCGGCAGGCGGTGTGATCGGCGCGTTCCGGGTGGCGCAGATGGCAGGCTTCGACCGGATCATTGCCTTCGACATGGGTGGCACGTCCACTGACGTGTCCCTGATCGACGCCGCGGAGGGCGGCCCGCAGACCACGAGCGAAGCCATCGTATCGGGCATCCCGGTGGGCGTGCCCATGCTCGACATCCACACGGTGGGCGCGGGCGGCGGCTCCATCGCGCACTTTGACGGGGGCGGCGCCATGCACGTGGGGCCAGAGTCCGCGGGCTCCGTGCCGGGTCCGATCTGCTACGGCAAAGGCACGTTGCCCACCGTCACCGACGCGAATCTAGCGCTCGGCAGGCTCGACCCGGACCTGTTCCTCGGCGGCGCGGTGCGGCTGGATGCCGAGCGGACGGAGAAGCACATGGACGCGGCGCGCGGACCACTTCGCAGCGTGGAACAGTTTGCGGCAGGCATTGTCTTGCTGGCGGAGACGGCCATGGAAAAGGCGATCCGCGTCATCTCGATCGAGCGCGGCCATGATCCGCGAGAGTTTACCCTGGTCAGCTTCGGCGGTGCCGGACCGCTGCATGCGTGCAGCATGGCTCGATCCCTGGGCATCCCGCGCGTGCTGGTGCCGCGGCTGCCCGGTGCGCTCTCCGCACTCGGCATTCTGTTGGCTGACACCGTACGCGACTATAGCCGCACCGTGATGCTGCCGGTCGACAGCGGCGAGGCGCTACGGACAGCATTGCAGCAGCTGCAGGCACGGGCTGAGGGTGAACTCAGGGAGCAGGGGCTTGTTGGCGAAGCCGCACACTCGCTCGACCTTCGCTACGTGGGCCAGGGGTACGAGCTGAATGTGCCGCATGGCAGCAACACGCTGAGTGACTTTCACGCGCTGCACGGGAGGCGCTACGGCTTCAGCAACAGCGAGACGCCCGTGGAGGTTGTCAACGTGCGCGTACGGTTGACCGTGCGCAACGCGCCGCTCAGTTTCGTGCGGCAGGAACCCATTGGCAATGACGGTGCCGCCGCCGTACTCAAGAATCGCTCAATCTACTTTGATGGTGCCTGGCACAACAGCACCGTGTACCAGCGCGAAAAGCTGCGTGCGGGCGATCGCTTTGCCGGCCCCGCGTTGATCGCGGAGTACAGTTCCACCACGGTTGTTCCGCCCGGCTGCATCGCGAGTGTGGACACCCTGGGCAATCTCGTCATTGAGGTACCCGCCGCATGAGTTCTCCACAGAAGACCTTCCAAATAGAGATCGACCCCATCGACCTTGCCGTCTTCAAGAGCGCGACGCACTCCGTGGCTGAGGAAATGGGCGCAGCCCTTCGCCGCACGTCATTTTCGCCAAACATTAAGGAGCGGCGCGACTACTCCTGCGCAGTGTTTGACAGCGCGGGACAGGTGATTGCCATGGGTGACCATATGCCGGTACACCTCGGCTCCATGCCCATGTCTGTCAAGGCGGTCATGGATGCAATGGCTCTGCAGCCCGGCGACATTGCCATGCTGAACGACCCCTATGCGGGCGGCACGCACCTGCCGGACATCACCCTGGTGCAGGCCGTCTTCACAGGGAAAGCGGGCGAGCCGCTGATGTATCTTGCAGTGCGTGCGCATCACTCCGACGTGGGCGGCCTCTACCCGGGCTCCATGGGTCTCTGCCGCGAAATCTACCAGGAGGGCCTGCGGATTCCGCCCGTCCTCATCGTGGGGGGCGGCGAACTGAATCGCGCCATCCTGAGCCTGGTGCTGCACAACGTGCGCACACCCGCGGAACGCGAAGGCGACCTGCTCTCGCAAGTCGGCGCGTGCCGCGTGGGTGAGCTTCGCCTGCAGGAGCTTGCCGCAAAGTACGGCGCGGAGCGCACCTGCCAGTTGTCTGCGGCGCTGCTGAATTACTCCGAACGCCTGATGCGTGCACAGTTGGCGCAGTGCGCCAGTGGCATCTACTCCGCGGAGGACTTTCTGGACAGCGACGGCTTCGACGAGACGCCGCTGCCCATCCGCGTCAGCATCACGCTGGACAGCGAAAACCGTAGCGCGGTCGTCAACTTTGCGGGCTGCCATCCGCAGGTGCGCAGCAGCATCAACGCGGTGTACGCCATCACGTACTCGGCTGTGTACTACGTCTTTCGCTGCCTCTTGCCAGAAGACGCACCCGCCACGGCCGGGCTCATGCGCCCAGTCACCGTGCTGTCGGAACGCGGCAGCATGGTCGATGCCGTGCTGCCAGCGCCTGTCGCGGGTGGCAATGTGGAAACGTCCCAGCGCATAGTGGATGTGTTGCTGCGTGCGCTGGCGCAGGCCATGCCCGACCGTGTGCCTGCGGCCAGTTCCGGCACCATGAACAACCTGACGGTCGGCGGCACAGACCACCGCACGGGCAAGCCGTACGCCTACTACGAGACAGTTGCGGGTGGCATGGGTGCGCGGCCAACGGCAGATGGCGTCTCCGGCATTCACACGCATATGACCAATTCGCTGAACACGCCGGTGGAAGCCCTGGAGTATGCGTACCCCTTCCGCGTGCATGCTTATGGCTACCGGCAGCAGTCCGGCGGCGAAGGCCTTTACCGCGGCGGCGACGGCATCGTCCGGGAGATCGAACTGCTCTCCCCCGGTACCATTACGCTGCTGACCGAGCGCCGCAGATTTGCGCCGTACGGTCTATCGGGTGGCAGCGACGGAGAGCGCGGTGTGTCTTACCACCTCACCGGGAGCCAGCGACGCGAGTTGCCTGCCAAATGCAGCGTCAGTGCGGAGAGAGGGGACCGCATCCGCATTGAAACACCAGGCGGTGGCGGCTGGGGAGCGCTGCGTCGCCGCACTTAGGAAGGCGTGGCGTGCGTTCGCACTCGAGCAGCAACCGTGGCTTGTGGCAAGCTGTTTGCCATGCTTCTCTCTCGCGTTTTCCGCTGCGTAGCCTCGGCGCTTTTCATTGCATGTTTTCTC
The DNA here is from genome assembly GCA_964242065.1 of uncultured Terriglobus sp. GTDB lineage: Bacteria > Acidobacteriota > Terriglobia > Terriglobales > Acidobacteriaceae > Terriglobus. Next base: position 5,943 of record CAXTBQ010000103.1, read on the forward strand.
CCCTCAGCTGTCGCAGCAGTCAATCAGCCCGCTTCCTCCGCACCAGAGGTGGACCTTGTAGTCTATGGCGCGACTGCTTCCGGCGTGATGACGGCGTACTCCGCCGCGCGTGAGGGGCTGCACGTGGTTCTGCTGGAGCCACGATCGCACATCGGCGGAATGGTCACGGGCGGGCTTTCTGCAACGGATACAGGACAGTTTCGTGTGATTGGCGGCTATGCCCGCGAGTTTTACCGCAGGGCAGCCGCGCATTACGGCACGCCCACGCTCGAGAAACGCTCCGATTGGCTTTCAGAACCGCACGTGGGAGAGGAAGTCTTTCAGCAGATGCTGCAGGACAGCAAAGTGGAAGTCCATCTGCACGACCGCCTCAGAGAAAAGAACGGGGTGGAGGTGAACGGCACGCGTATTGTGAGCCTGACTACGGAAGACGGTACTCGCTGGCGAGCCAAGATCTTTGCCGACTGTAGCTACGAAGGGGACCTGATGGCGCAGGCCCACGTGCGTTACACCTCCGGTCGCGAATCGAAGTCGCAATACGGAGAGGACCTGGCCGGCGTGCGCGCGGATACGCCAAAACACCAGTTCACCTGGCCGGTAAACGCATATGACGAACAGCATCAACTCTTGCCGGAAATCCAGCAGGGGCCGCTGGCAGCGGCGGGCACCGGCGACAGCAAGGTGCAAGCCTATAACTTCCGGCTCATCCTCACGAACGACCCGGCCAATCGCGTTCCCTTTCCAAAACCCGATCGTTACGACCCGGCGGACTTCGCACTTCTTCAGCGCTACCTATCGGGATACAAGGCGTACGTGGGGCACGAACCAGAGTTAGGCGACCTTATGAACCCAGTTTGTTTTGCGAACCGCAAGTGCGACTTCAACAACAACGGTCCCATCTCGACGGACTATATCGGCCACAGTTGGCTCTACCCCGATGCGACGTACGCGGAGCGCGAGCGCACCTGGAATGACACGCTGCACTACACGCAGAGCTTCGTGTACTTTCTGGCGCATGATCCCAGTGTTCCGCCGTCGCTGCAGGCAGAGCTGAACACCTGGGGTCTGTCGCGCGACGAGTTCCAGGATTCCGGCTACTGGCCTAACCAGCTGTACATCCGCGAAGCGCGCCGCATGTTAGGCACCTACGTGATGAAGCAAGCTGACCTGCAGACGGAACGCACCAAGCCGGACAGCGTGGGCATGGGCTCTTACAACAGCGACTCGCACAACATCCAGCGCGTGGCCAGGAGTGACGGAACGGTGACCAACGAGGGTGATGTGCAGGTGCCGGTTCAGCCGTATGAGATTCCATACCGGATCATTCTGCCGGCACCCGGCCAGGCTGCCAATCTGCTGGTGCCGGTCTGCTTCTCAGCCACGCACGTGGCGTACAGTTCTGTACGCATGGAGCCGCAGTACATGATCCTGGGACAGGCCGCCGGTACTGCGGCAAGCCTCGCCGTCAGGACGGGGCAGCCGGTCCGTAACGTCTCGATTAACCAACTGCAGCAGAAGCTGCGGGCAAACGGCGCGATCTTGAACATGGATGACGCGAACACGGCAGCTGCCGCACGTGGCGATCGGCCGGTGCAGTCTTCTCTGAAGACCGGGCCGCAGTGACCTGAGTGTTGGAGTTCCTCTGTGAACGAGATGGATACGCATCGCGTGTCCGCACTGCCGTGGACGAAGCCGCACCGGAGCACACGCCAGGAATTGAAGTTCCTCTTGCGGGGAGCAGCGTTCACTCATGACGTGATACAGCCGCTGCTTTAGACACGACTGGTCGTGCGGCTGACGCTTTCTCTGATCCATTTCTCTTGCAAATGACGCCTCTGCAAACAGGATGCCAACTTGCATCCGTTTCTTCTTCCGCCCTGCCGAATGGAGTTTCCCTATGTTCACTTTTCATCCCGCGCAATTCTCAGCCTGCTATCCTCAAACATTGCCCAAGACCAGGCAGTGGAAGGAACCACACGTGAACGGGAACGCAGGAGACTCCGCTTTACCTCCACCGAAAGCAGCCACCTACGCAGACGCCGGCGTCGACATCACGGAAGGGGAACGCACTAAGCAGCGCATCAAAATGCTCGCACGCAAGACTTTTAACAAGCGTGTTCTGAGTGAGATTGGCGGCTTCGGCGGACTCTTCGGGCTTGACGTGCAGAAGTACCCGGACCCAGTGCTGGTTTCGTCGGCTGACGGCGTGGGCACCAAGTTAAAGGTCGCGTTTGAGCTTGGCATTCATCACACCGTGGGCTGCGATCTGGTGAACCACTGCGTCAACGACATTGCCGTTCAGGGTGCAGTGCCGCTCTTCTTTCTGGACTACCTGGCCACCGGCAAGTTGGAAGGTGGCGTCATGGAGAAGGTTGTGGAAGGCCTTTCAGAAGCCTGCAAGGCGAACGGATGCGCTCTGATCGGCGGCGAAACGGCGCAGATGCCCGGCTTCTACGCTGAGGGCGAGTACGATCTGGCCGGCTTCATCGTGGGTGTGGTCAATCGTGACAACATCATTACCGGTGAAAAGATACAGCCCGGCGATGTGTTGTTCGGCTTGCCCTCTAACGGCCTGCACACGAACGGCTATTCGCTCGCGCGCAAGCTGCTGTTTGAAATCGCCAAGTACGGTCCTGATCAATATGTGAACGAACTGAAAGACAAGACCGGTGCCGCGCTGATGCGGCAGCACCGCAGCTACCTTTCGATCGTTAAGAAACTTACCAATGCAGGTGTGGTGAGCGGCATGGCCCACATTACCGGGGGGGGCATAACAGACAACCTGCCGCGCATTCTGGCAAAGGGCCTGTGCGCGCAGATCGATCTGGACGCGTGGGAGCCGCCGCCGCTGTTTCGCCACCTGCAGGAGCTTGGCTCTGTGGCGCGCGATGAGATGTTCCGCACCTTCAACATGGGCATCGGCATGATCGTGGTGGTGCCGGCAGAGATGGCGAAGAGAGCCAAAGCGCTCCTGAACCGTGCGAACGAGCGTTACTGCGTCATCGGCCGCATCGGCCGGGGCGACCGCCGCGTTCACTACGCATGAGTTCTCCCAAGCGTTTGGGAGTGCTGCTGTCGGGGCGCGGCTCGAACTTTCTCGCGATCGCACGCGCCATCCAGAGCGGTGAGTTACCTGGTTGCGAGATCGCCATTGTGATCTCAAACGTGGCAGATGCGCCGGGACTTCGCGTTGCAACCGAGCTTGGACTGGCAACGGAGGCCTTCGTAAGCAAAGGCGTGCCGCGTGCCGAGCACGACCGTCGCATGGCCGACGCCCTGCAGCAGCATTGCGTGGACTACGTGGTGCTGGCCGGCTACATGCGCGTGCTCACGCCGGAGTTTTTGCGCGCGTTTCCTGACCGTGTGCTGAACATCCATCCCTCGCTGCTGCCCAGCTTCCCCGGCCTGCACGCGCAGCAGCAGGCGCTGGACTACGGTGTCACGGTGGCGGGGTGCACCGTTCACTTTGTCGATGAGGCGTTGGACCACGGCGTCATGATCCTGCAACGTGTGGTGCACGTGCTGCCGGAGGATACGGCGGACACGCTGGCAGAGCGCATTCTCCAGGAGGAACATCGCGCCTATCCGGAGGCGATTGCGCGTGTCCTAAGCGGCCGATATGTGGTCAGAGGCCGGCGTTACTTGCCGGCGGACTGAGCGGCAGTTTGCAGGACCGCTACTGTCTCCATACCTGTGTGCCCCGGAACGCTTCCTGCGCGTTTTTTGCACGCTAAATACACCTTTTTGCACGCGCAAATTGCACCATGTGTCGTGCAAAAAGGCCGAACGATTGCATCGCGGCACACGGCCTGAATCAGATCTGCTGCTCGCTGCTCGCCTCACCCAGGGTCACCTTGACGTCGAACCGCTTGCGACCGCGGTAGCCTGTCACGGTGACTACGTCGCCGGTCTTGTGGCTGGTCATCACAGCACTGATGTCCTGGGCGCTGGTGATGTCCTGGCCGTCAATGGCTGTAATGAAGTCGCCGCCCAGCATGATCGGTGTGTTGCCCACCCGGTAGCGCTCCGTTCCGCCGTGCAGGCCGGCGCGCTCAGCGGCACCACCGGGAACCACCCGCTGGATGAGGACGCCGTAGTCGCTGGGCAGGCCGATCTGGTCGGCTAGATCCGGACCAATTTCAAGTGGCAGGATCGCCAGGGTCGGCCTGCGCACATGGCCGTACTTTGAGAAATCGTCCAGCACCGCGCGTGCGGTATCGATAGGAATCGCGAAGCCTATACCGGCGCTCTGGTCCGCGTTATTGCTGGCGATCATGGTGTTGATACCGATCACCTGCCCGCGCGAATTCATCAAAGGCCCCCCGCTGTTGCCGGGATTAATCGCGGCGTCCGTCTGAATGGCGTTGTCGATAGGATTGCCGTTAGGCCCGCGAACGCTGCGAATGGCGGAGATAATGCCGCGCGTCATGGTGCCGCTCAGCCCGAACGGATTGCCGATGGCAAATACCTTCTGACCCACCATCAGCGAGCGTGAATCGGTCAGTTCCACTGGCTGCAAGTTGGACGCGTTGATTTGCAGCAGCGCCAAGTCGTGCATCTTGTCCAGGGTAAGCACCTGTGCCTTGAACTTACGCTTGTCGTAGAGCTGCACTTCCACGCTCTGCGCGTGCTCGCCCACCACGTGATTGTTGGTCAGGATGTGACCCTGCTTGTCCAGGATAAAGCCTGAGCCCTGACCCTGTTGGGGTACCGCGCCGTAGAAAAAGTCAAAGGCTACGGTAGTGCTGGTGATATTTACCACACTGGGTGTCAGGCGCTTGTAGACGGCAATGTTGTTCTGCTCTTCCGCGTCAAAGGCGGGCTGGGCGTTGGCTACGTTCAAATCGAACACACCCATCGGCCCGCTGGTGCGGACCATGGTCGCGTCGCTGCCTGCAGCAGCCGCAACATG
>CAXTBQ010000104.1:0-10838 GCA_964242065.1 uncultured Terriglobus sp.
GTTCTAGGAAGGTATCCGCGGGACGGTGGTGTGGTACCAGATAAGTTTCGTTGCATAGAAAGAGGCGCGGCCGTAGCCGCGCCTCCTCAGTGCAAACCAGCCTAGCGAGCCTGGCCGGCTTTGAACATCTGGTTTACAGTGGCTACAAAGTGCTGGGCTCCGGCCGGCGTGGGAACCGAACCCGACAGGATCTTCTCGTAGGAAATGCCCTTACCGTAGTATTCCTCGGTGTCGCCGTTGTTCTGGTTGACCACGTCACCAGTCAGATCGACGCCCGCAAACAGACCCTTCGAGCGCGAGTAGGTCAGGAACTCGGCCGAGGCAAGCGCTGTGGTGGCTGCCTGCGAGTTGCGGCCCACCGGGCCAGCCGCCGCCGCCAGATCGCCGCCCAGCTTCACCTTGTCGTGCAGCATGGCGTCCATGCTCTTACGGCTGCGTCCCACCAGGACGAGATCGGTCGACTGACCGCCAATCTGCAGACCAAAGCTTGCGCCCGTAATCTGGATGAACACCGGGGCGCTCCAGCCCTTGGCCGTGCGGCAGGTGGCTACGCCTTGGCCGTACTGGCCGCCGACCACGAAGGCGCCCTTCTTGAAGCCCGGAACCACGGCAACGCAAGTTGCCTTGGCTGCGATGTCCAGCGGAATACCCTTATCCGGCGTGGCCATCAGCTCGTGCAGAACAGCGTGAGCGTCCTCAACGCGGTGGTTCAGCTTCTCCATGTCAGCGGCAAATGCCATGCTGGAGCAGACCGCGGCGGTACAGGCGGCTGCTGCAAATTTCTTGATCATGTGTATCCCTCCAGGGAGCAACGAAACACTTGGATGCGCTATCAGGAAGCTTTGTCGTGCAGTCGTCGGAAAAAGTTTCCTGGCGCACAGATGCACGCGGATGCGTAAGCTGCCGTACCGAAGGGGCGTACCGACAATCGTTGCATCCGTTTGCCGCGCGGCCCGTCAAAAGTGCAGCCTGCAACAGGTTGCGGAGAGCGAAGTTGATGGGACAACGTGTTGAGCTGCCGGTGCAAGAGAGCAAGGCAGCGTCGCTGAGCGAATGGCGCGAACGGATCGAAAAGCGTGAAGCCCGTGTCGGCATCGTGGGTCTGGGCTACGTTGGATTGCCGCTGATGCTGCTGTTTTCTGGCGAGGGCTTCCGCGTTACCGGCTTTGATGTGGACGAGTCCAAGGTCCGCACCCTGAACAGCGGCGAAAGCTACATCTGGCGCATTGAGCCGGAGCACATTGCAGCGGCCAAGTCGAAGGGTTTCCGCGCGACCAGCGACTTTTCGGAAGTCGCGGAACTCGACGCCGTGCTTATCTGCGTACCCACGCCCCTTACGGAGCACCACGCGCCCGATCTGAGCTACGTGGAGGCGACGGTTCGATCCATTGCGCCGTATGTCCGCGCGGAGCAGCTGATTGTGCTGGAAAGCACGACGTATCCGGGCACCACGGATGAGATCGTGGTCAAAATCCTGGCAGAGGCCGGACGGGAGCGCGGCGTCTCTGTCCGCACGGTGGACGACGGCACCGACACCATGGACGGCATCCTGGTGGCGTTTTCGCCCGAGCGCGAGGACCCCGGCAACATGGTGGTGCCGCGCTGCGACATCCCGCGCGTGATCGGCGGCGTAGAGCGGCTGGCCACAGAGGCCGCATGCGCGCTGTATGGCTCCATCTTCACGCGCACTGTGCCGGTTTCATCGCCCGCAACGGCGGAGATGACCAAGCTGCTGGAGAACATCTACCGCTCGGTGAATATTGCGCTGGTCAACGAGATGAAGCAGCTCTGCATGGGCATGGGCGTAAATATTTGGGAAGTGATCGACGCGGCGGCGACCAAGCCATTCGGTTTTCAGGCGTTCTATCCGGGTCCTGGCATCGGCGGCCACTGCATCCCGGTGGACCCGTTCTACCTCTCGTGGAAGGCGCAGGAGTACGGTCTGCGGACCCGTTTCATCCAACTCGCGGGCGAGATCAATGAGAGCATGCCCACCTTTGTGATGCGGCAGGTGGCGCGCGCGCTGAACGACCGGAGCATCGCCATGAAAGGCGCGAAGATCCTGGTGCTCGGCGTGGCTTACAAGGCCGATGTGGACGATCTGCGTGAATCACCCGCACTGCCCCTGATCGAGCAGTTGAAAGGCCTGGGATGCGAGGTCAGCTACAACGACCCATTTTTCCCGTTCGTCGGTCAGGGCCGGCGGTACGCCCTGAACATGCACTCCACCCCGCTGGACCGGGTGGGCGAGTTTGATTGCGTGGTGATCGCGACCGATCACTCCTCCTACGAGATGGAGCAGATTGTGGCGGGCGCAAAGCTGGTGGTAGATTCGAGAAACGCCACCCGTGATATCGCTTCGCCCAAGATCGTGCGCTGCTAGCGCCCGTCTCTGCCGGGCTGCTGCGCCTCATCGGGTTCAGCAGCCGCAGAGCCGCATGGCGCGCCGTTTCTCCATTCTCCCCGAAACCTGCCGGTCTCTCCGGCCTGTAGTCCTGCGGCGCAGTAGCTCCCCGGCCCGCAGGTGAGAGGTTTCTTACAAGACTCTCCAGAGCGCGGTGTTCGGCTTGCTCTGCGCAGAAGGTGCGTATTGTCTGCGCGTTTCCCCGCGCACCCTGAGGAGTTTTGTGCGGTCCTTGCAGCACCCACCAGCCCGGCCCCGCGGCACCGTTGCGTCTGCGCAGCGGCAGGCGGTTCTGCCCTTTCTGCTATCAACCTTTGGCTGGCTGCTGATCCTGCTGGCCGCTCCTATGGCCCGTGCGCAGCAGTCCGGGGCAGCCACACCGCAGCGCCGTGCAACCGCGTTTGTCCGGGGACGCATCCCAGCGGCTCAAGCAGCCCGCGCGAACGTGGGAGCACTGGCGGTCGCAGCACCTGACGGCGCAACTCCGGCGGGATCACTGCAGCAAGCGCGTGAGCAGCACTTCCAATTACAGCGCGCGCAGGCTGCCTCCCTGACTTCACCCTGGACCGCCGTGGGTCCGCTACAGGTGCAGACAAGCCGCTACGGCCTGGTCACGGGCCGCGTCAGCTCGGTAGCCATCGATCCGGGCGACACGTCCGGCAATACGGTGTACATCGGCACAAGCGGCGGGGGCGTGTGGAAGAGCACGAACGCGGCGAGCAGCGCGTCGGCGGTGTCGTTCCGGCCGCTCACGGATACGCTCCCAGTCTTCGCCGCCAACGCGGGCGGCAGCACCCTGCCATCCTTGTCCATCGGCGCGGTTTCCGTGCAGCCGGGCAGCACGGGCGTGGTGCTGGCGGGCACCGGCGACTCCAACGACGCAGCCGACAGCTACTACGGCGAAGGCCTGCTGCGATCCACCGACAGTGGCCTGACCTGGTCACTCATCCAGGACACCAACAACGGATCCTTTACCGGCGAGGGCTTCGCCGGCTTTGCATGGAGCACGGCATCGCTACAAACTGTGGTGGCAGCAGTGTCCTCAGCGGCAGAGGCTGCCACGGTAGGTGCCAGCAAGTACCCCGGCGTGCGCGGCTTGTACTACTCGCAGGACGCCGGTGCCACATGGCACGTGGCCACGCTGCAGGACGGCGCCACGGTCCTTCAGTCGCAGTACAGCAGCTTCCAGAGCTACCGTGGCAACGCCGCAACTGCTGTGGTCTGGAACCCGGTGCGACGCCGCTTCTACGCCGCCGTGCGCGCGCATGGCTACTACGAATCCTCAGACGGCGTGACGTGGACGCGGCTTGCAAAGCAGCCCGGCAACGGCATGTCCATAACCGACTGCCCAACGCGTCCCGGCGACTATGGCCTGGCGAGTTGCCCTATCTTCCGGGGAACGTTGGCGGTGCAGCCATTGTCCGGAGACCTGTTCGCGCTCACGGTGGACTCTGCGAACGCAAATCAGGGCCTCTGGCGGGACGTTTGCTCTGCCTCCAACGGCAACTGCACGAACAGTACCGTGCAATGGAGCGTGCCGATCGATTCCACGCCTCTGGAAGTTTCTGGCGTGATCGCTGCGGGAGATTACAACCTGACGCTGGCTGCCGTTCCGGCTGCAACCGCGCTCAGCCAGGCGGACACACTGCTGTTTGTGGGCACGACCGACCTGTTCCGCTGCGGCCTAGCCGGCGGATGCGCGCTCCGCAACACCACCAACACCGGCAACGGATGTGCCGCTCCGGCAGGTGTCTCACCCGCTCAGCACGCGCTGGACTGGCAGCTGAATTCGGCAAACACCAGCACGCCACGCATCTTTGTGGGCAATGACGGCGGCCTGTGGCGATCGCTCGACGGCGTGCGGCAGCAGGCTGCCGTCTGCTCCGCCGACGATGCCACGCACTTCGACAACCTGAACGGCGCGCTGGGTTCGCTGGCGGAGGTGGCCGGTTTCAGTTCGCACCCGACAGACAGCAACGTGCTGCTGGCCGCGCTGGGTGCGAATGGTAGCGCCGCCAGTACGGCATCCGCTCAGGCCACGGCCGCCTCGCCGTGGACGCAGCTGAACAGCGGCGAGAGCAGCACGGTCGCCATCGACCAGTCCAACGGGCAAACGTGGCTGCTGCAAGCGGGCGCGGGCGTGCAACTGCACACCTGTACCAAAGGAACCGGCTGCACCGCAGCGGACTTTGCCGGTGCAGCCGCCATCAGCAGCGCGCAGGTGCAGGGTGACGGCAGTCTGGTGGATGCACCCGCTCTGCTGGATCCAGCGCTGAACACCAACGTCATTGCCGGGACCTGCCGCGTCTACCGTGGTCCGGCGAGCGGCGGCAGCACCTGGTCGAGTTCCAGCGCGATCAGCCGCGTGCTGGCCGGCCCATCGCAGCCGGCTTGCAACAGCACCGATGCGTATGTCCGCTCGCTGGGCGCGGGCGGCCCTGCGGTAATCACCAACGGTACCCAGAACAGTGGCTCCTCCGTGCTCTACGCCGGTCTGGCCGGCACGTCGGACGGCGGCAGCAGCTTCGGCGGAGCGCTGTACGTGAACACTGCCGCAAATACGGCGACCTCCTCCACAGCATGGACCAACGCCGGCTCAAACCCCGTCTCGAACGATACGCGCGGCTTCAACCCGGGCGGCTTCGACATCTCGAGCATCGCCGTCGATCCCAACGACAGCACCGGCCGGACGGTGTACGTCACGGTCATGGGATTCGGCATCCCGCACCTATACCGCTCCACCAATGCGGGCACCACGTGGACCAACATCTCCGCCAACCTGCCGGACGCACCGGCGAACAGCGTCGCGGTGGACCCGAACAATCCGCTCATCGTCTACGTGGCGCTGGACACCGGCGTGTACGCCACGCAGGACGTGACGGCGTGCGTTTCCGCGGCAACCGGCACCACCGGCAACTGCTGGGGCGTGCTGGGCACGTCGCTCCCCAACGCTCCGGTGCTGTCGCTGGTGGCGTCCAAGGCGCTCGGCAACGGCATCCTGCGTGCGGGCACGTTCGGCCGCGGCATCTGGCAGATCCCGTTGCTTTCCGCCGGGCAGAACTCGTCGCCCGCGGTCACGTTTGCACCGGCACAACTCACCTTTGCGGCGCAGAACGTGGGCTCCACCAGCGACCCGCAGACCGTGACGGTGACCAACACCGGCACTGCCCTGCTGAACATTACGTCCGTCAGCGCCAGCGCAGGTTTTGCAGAGACGGACACCTGCGCGAACACCTCGCTCACCGTCAATGCGAGCTGCACACTGACCGTGACCTTCTCACCCAGCACGGCAGGCACCATCAGCGGCACGGTCACGGTTTACGGCAACCTGAGCGGCGGCTATGCGGCGCTGCCGGTCACCGGCACGGGCCGCGGCATGTCCAGCCTGACTCTTGCGCCCACGTTCCTGGTCTTCCCAACCACTGCGATCGGTGCCACGTCCGCATCGCAGACGGTGACCGCGACCAACCACGGTACAGCCGACGCTACGCTGACAACGCCGGTGGCTAGTGCGGACTTCACCGTCACTGCCAGCACCTGCACGGGAAAATTGGCGGCGGGCAGTGCTTGCACGATTTCCATTGCCTTTGTGCCCTCACAGAATGGCGCGGAGATCGGCACGGTCTCGCTCTCTGACGCGAACGCAACCTACACGACGCAGTTGCGTGGCACCGGCACCGGCACCGCGGGCGTAACGGTTTCGCCGTCGCCCATCGATTTCGGCAGCGCTCTGGTCAACGGTCCCCTCGTGGGTGGCAACGTGACGGTGACCAACACCGGCAACGCAGCGGCCTATCTGGGCCAGCCGAGCGCAACGGGCGACTTCACCATTTTCCAGAATGACTGCCTGGGCGTGCTCGCCGCCGGCAGCAGTTGCCGCATCGTTGTGGCGTTCGGTGCCGCTGCGGCGGGTCAGCGGACGGGCGTTTTCACCCTGTCGGACGCACAGGGCGGCGACCACACGATCCCGTTGTACGGCACAGGTGTGGTATCCGACATCACCTTTGAGCCGTCGTCCCTGGTCTTTGCGGCAACTGACGTGGGCAAGGCATCTACGTCGCAGCGCGTGACGGTAACCAACCGGGCGGGCAACACGGTGGCCTGGGGAGTGCTGGGCACCTCCGGTGATTTCGGCTTGCAGAACAACACTTGCGTGGACACGCTGAACCCCGGCCAGGTTTGCACCTTCGATGTCGTGTTCCAGCCGCTGCTGGACGGTCCCCGCTACGGCGTGGTGACCCTGCCCGACCAGTACACGACGCACAAGGTGCTGGTGTCTGGGAACGGTCGCGGTAAGGCGTCCGTGGCGGTGTCGCCCGCCGCGCTGCAGTTCGGTGCGACCGCGGTGAACAGCACGTCCGCTTCCCAGAGGGTGACGCTGACCAACAGCGGCACCGCATCGACCACGGTAGGAGCACCAGCCGTCACGGGCGATTTTCTGATAACGGCCAGCACCTGCGCGGCCCCCGTCGCGCCGGCTGGTACCTGCACCGTGTCCGTAGCGTTTGCACCCACGGCCGACGGTTCTCGCACCGGCGTGCTGACCCTGACGGACACCACCGGAAACCACACGGTCGCGCTGAGCGGTACCGGCACCGGCCAGCCGTTGGTCACGTTGTCACCCGCCTCGCTCACGTTCGAGCGGACGGCGCTGGGCGGCACATCCGCCGCCCAGACGGTCACCGTCAGCAATGGTGGAGCGTCTGCGGCCACTTTCGGTGCGCTTTCCCTGACCGGCGACTTCAAGCTGCAGGCAAACACCTGCGGCACAACGCTGGCCGCGGGCACCACCTGCACGCTTCAGCTGGCGTTTGTGCCGACCGCTACCGGCACGCGGACCGGCGTCCTCTCGCTGCCGGATTCCACCGGCAACCACACGGTAGCGCTGAGTGGAACGGGCGTGGGCCAGCCTGCAATTACAGTCTCGCCTGCGTCGCTCACGTTCCCGCAGACGGCGGTGTTTGCGACCTCGGCAACACAGACGGTCACGGTCGCCAACGCGGGCACGTCCGATGCCACGTTGTCTTCCAACGCCATCACGGGCGACTTCCTGATCGCCGCCAGCTCCTGCACGTCAACGCTCCCCGCGGGCAGCACCTGCACGCTCTCGGTCGCGTTCGCGCCGCAGGCGGCCGGCCAGCGTACCGGCACGCTGACCGTGACGGACGCCGTGGGTCCGCACACCGTCGCACTCAGCGGCAATGCGCAGGGCCAGTCCGTGCTCACGTTGTCGCCGTCGTCGCTCACCTTTGACGCGACCGCGGTAGGCGGCACGTCCGCCGCAAAGACAGTCTTCGTGGTCAACGGCGGCACGTCCGCTGCAACGCTGGGAACGCCGACGGTCAGCGGTGACTTTCGCATCGCTACGAACAACTGCGGCACCACGCTGGCAGCAGGCGATAACTGTTCGTTGACGCTGCAGTTTGCGCCTACTGCGGCCGGCACGCGCAAGGGCGCGCTTTCCGTGCCGGACAGTTCCGGCAACCACACGGTCGCGCTCACTGCAGTTGGCAACACGGGCGCGCTCTCCGTGTCACCCACGGCTCTCAGCTTTCCTGACACCGCTATCGGCAGCACCAGCGGAGCGAAGACGGTGACGCTCACCAACAGCGGCAACGCGTCGCTGCGCATTGTGAGCGCGGCTGCCACGGGTGACTTCGCGGTAAGCGGCACCTGCATCGGCAGCTCCCTAAACGCGGGCGGCACCTGCACACTGTCGCTCACCTTCAGTCCCACGGCAGCGGGCGCGCGCACCGGCACACTGACCATCACGACGGACAGCGCGGCCAATGCCTCGACAACCGTCGCCCTCTCCGGCAACGGCACCGCCTCGTTCACCGTGGTGCTCACGCCCACCGCGGTGGACTTCGGCACGCAACTCGTCGGCAGCAGCAGCGCCGTTCGCAACATCACGGTCTCAAACACCGGCAACACCACCGGAGCGCTCGGCAAGATCAGCGTTTCGGGCGAATTCTCCTTGTCTGCGAACACCTGTGGAACGTCGATGCCGGCGCAGACCGGGTGCACCGCGTCGGTGGTCTTTACGCCCACAGCCAGCGGCGTCCGCGCCGGCCTGCTCACGGTCACGGACGATGCCGGCACGCAGACCGCAACCCTCACCGGCACCGGCACGCTGCCCGCCACGGACGCGCTGGCGCCGCTCTCGCTCAGCTTCCCCGACCAGGTGGTGAACACGGCCAGCGCCACACAGACCGTGACCCTGACCAACTCCGGCGACGTGGCGCTGACGCTGGTTTCCGCCGCCGTGCTCACGGGCGACTTCACCGCCGTGAACGGCTGCGGACCCTCGCTGCCCGCGCATAGCAGTTGCAACATCACGGTCGCGTTTACGCCAAAGTCAGTGGGCGCGCAGACCGGTACCTTACAGGTGACGGACGTGCTCCGCCGCCAGACCGTGACGCTCAGCGGCACCGGGCGCGCAGGCCCGGGCGTGACGCTTTCGCCCGCTAGCCTTACCTTCGCCAACACTGGCGTGGGCGTTGTGGGCGCGGGCCAACTGCTCACCCTGACCAATAACGGCGGCTCCTCCGTGGTGCTCTCCGCAGTCAATGTGACGGGCGACTTCGGCATTCTCAGCGGCAGCGGAAGCACCTGCACGCTGGGTGCGACGGTCGCGGTGGGCAGCACCTGCACCCTGCAGATCGCCTTCTTGCCCGCGACGGCAGGCCTCCGCACTGGCTCGGTCACCGTGCTCAGCAGCGCGCCCACGCAGACCGCCGCGCTCACCGGCACGGGCGTCGACTTCCAGCTCCTGCCCAACGGCGACACCACCGTGGCCACCACCAGCGGCGGCAACGCCGTGTTCCCGCTGCTCTTGCGGCCGCTGGTCACCACGGCCGACCCGGTCACCTACAACTGCACCGGCGCGCCTGCCAACACCAAGTGCACCGTGACCTCGCAGTATGGCGACCTGTCCGCCACGCAGACCGTCTCCGTCACGCTGCTCACCGGCACCACCGCCAAGCGAGCCACATTGCTGTGGCTGCTGCCAGGGATGGGCTTGCTGGGTCTTGGCGTAAGGCGGAGAGCGGCCCGGGGCACCCTGCTGCTCCTGCTGTGCGGCACGCTCGCCATTGGCCTGGAGGGCTGCGGGTCTGCCCGGGTCATCGCCAACGCAGGTACCGGCACGGGCACCGGAGGCGGCGGCACGACCACTACGGTCACCACGCCATCAGGCACCTACAACATTATGGTCAGCGCCACGGCCGCGGGAGTTACTCACACCGTGCCGCTCACCCTGGTCGTCCAATAAGCGTCGGAAGGGTCCGCGGGTAGTTCCCGGAATGGAACCCAGATTTGGGCACCCCCGCCCCATTTGCACCGCAAACCGTGCAACTCGTCTGTTTAGCCGTGGGACTGCACCTTTCCTGGTGCAATATCGCAAGAAAACAGCGTGCAGAAACGTGGGTTTCGGCGACAAAAACAGCGAAAAACCTGTACCTGGGCGTACAGAAAACACCGGTTTTCCCGGATCGCTGCCCGGCTGATTACTGCGACGCGTCCGCATCGCCCACATGAACCAGCCTGTATCCTTCCGGCGGGCGAAACCAGTGCGGCTCCGGTTCGCTCGTGGTGATCTCCGTCACGCGAAAGCGCTGTTCGCCCACGTCAGGGGATTGCAGCACCGAAGCGAGGTTGAAGCCAAGCTCCTTTGAGAAGCGCACCTCGCGCGTGTACGTCATGGGGCTGTCGTTGCCCAGCACACCCGTGTTCAGCACGGTGGTATCGCGGTACGCGTGGACGGGCACGCCCGCTACGTTCTCCAGGCCCTTGTCCTCGTGCGTGCGGAAGCCCTTGCCGTTGCTCAGCTTGCCTGACGTTGCCCTGCCCGGGTCGATGATCCGCAGCGACGGCGTGTGCCACGGGTGCACCTCGCACAGCCGCTGCCGCGGGCTGCACTCGTAGTACACGCCGGCCACCGGGTCAGACAGCTGGATCACGCTCAGGGTGCTCTTGATGTTGGTGCCTTTGGGCGCCATCAGCCAGCGCTCCTGGTAGATGCGGCCCGCGCTGTCCCGCCGGATGGGCCGGCTGTTCACAATCGTGAACGTGCCCCCGTTCATCATGGGCCGCGTCCACTCGGCTGAAAGCTGCAGGCTGAACGGCGCGCCCGGCAGGTCCGGGACATACACGCTCTCCAGCAGGATGTTGCCGCGCCGATCATGGCTCACGCCGCCATCTTCCTGCTCTTCCTGCGCGAGGAGGGTGCCGCTGCACAGCAGCGCGGCAGCGACGAAGATCAGGCAACTGGCAAACACAGAGCGGATCATGCGCAGAGAGTGTAGCGCTCCAGCGCGCCCGTCGGGAAGAGTTTCGGTGCAGACGCGCCGAGCTGTGGCTTGGAGTTCACGCTGTAACAGCTTAGGGCGCAGGTCCGGGTAAAAGTTGCGTGCGAGACTGCGGGCTGCAGGCC
>CAXTBQ010000105.1:0-10506 GCA_964242065.1 uncultured Terriglobus sp.
GATCGAGATCTCCGCCATAGCCGTGAAGCAGTAACCCGACGGACGGGTCGTCTCGGACCTCCGCCTGACCAGCGGCTGGTTGCACCCTCTACAGCGCAGGTCTTAGGACTTTAGGAAAGTCGCTAGAGCACGGTTTTGCACGCCCAGAACATGCTTTTGCACGCGTAAAACGGGCCTTTTCTGCCGCGAACGCGCTGAAATTATTTCCCCGCTTCAGGGGTACAGCCGCTGCGACCGCCAGCCGTCGCCGTCCCGCTGAAACTGCATGCGGTCGTGCAGGCGGTCCGGGCCGTCGACCCAGAACTCGACTACCCGCGGGCTGAGCAGGAAGCCGCTCCAGCGCGGTGGCAGCGGCACCGGCGCGTCGCCCAGCGTGGCCGTGTATTCCTGCACTTCGCGGTCCATCTGCTCGCGCGAGGCGACGGGCTGGCTCTGGTGTGAGATGGCCGCCGCGATCTGGCTCCTGCGGCCGCGACTGTGAAAGTACTCGTCCGTCTCCTCGCGGCTCAGGACAGACACCTCGCCCTGGAAGCGCACCTGCCGCCGTAAACTCTTCCAGTGCAACACGATAGCGGCGCGCGGGTTGGCGAGCAGCTCCTGCCCTTTCTGGCTATCCTCGTTGGTAAAGAAGCGCACGCCGCGCTCGCCCGCGCCCTTGACCAGCACCATGCGAACGCTGGGCGCGCCGTCCGCCGAGGCCGTTGCCAGCGCCGCCGCGTTCGGGTCGTTGGGCTCGGACTGCTCCGCCTCGCCCATCCACTGCTCAAACACCTGCCAGGGATCGGGCGACGGCAAGTCAAAGGGTTCCATCGCACCTTGGATGTGCACCGCCGCCCACTCGCGACAGTTCGTGCGAACCCGCCTTTCGCCGCACGCGAAAATGCACATCCGGATTGCAGCAGAGCACCCAGGAGCCGTCAGCATCCTGCATTGTGGGTGACGGAGCCCGTTCTGCGGGAAGCAAGAAGGCTGGCTTCCCAGGAGGGGCAGTCAGACTGGGTGGCGCAAGCGCCCTTTGCCGGCGCCAGTGCGCGCCGGGTAGAATGAGAGGGTTGCCGTTCCTTCTCCCGGGAGTGTACTGTGTCGCCTTGCGGTGAGCAGTGCGCAGGCAGCATACCCCATCCAGCAGAGAAACACTTCGATACCTATGCCGAATTACCTGGAGTTGCCGGTGGGCGCCAAGTCGCCCGAAGTTGTGAACGCGGTCATCGAGATCCCTTACCAGGGCCGCATGAAGTACGAGTACGACAAGAAGCTGCACGTCTTCAAGCTCGATCGCAACCTGTACAGCCCGGTGCACTACCCCGGCGACTACGGCTTTTTGCCCAGCACGCTGGGTGACGACGGCGACCCGCTCGACGTCCTGGTGCTGGTAGACGAACCCAGCTTTCCCGGCTGCCTGCAGGAAGTGCGCCCCATCGGCCTGATGGAGATGATCGACGGCGGCGAAGGCGACGAAAAAATCCTGGCCGTAGGCTGCGCCAATCCGCGCTTTTTCGACATCACCAGCTACGAGCAGATCCACCCGCACAAGCTGAAGGAGATCGTCCACTTCTTCTCGACCTACAAGGACCTGGAGGGCAAAACGGTTAAGATCGAGGGTTGGCGTGGCGTGGACTACGCGTACGAAGTCATTAGGAAGTCTGCCAACGCCTTCCATGCAAAATCCGCGCGGTGAGTTAGCTCCCTCCGGGAACCAAAAGGCGGGCCGGTGTAGGCCCGCTTTGTTGTGTGCACGCAGCGTTACTAAACGGTTGTGGATACGGATTCTCTCGCGAACTTTTGGGTCCAGCGCTTTCGTAACGAAAACGTGTTGCACTTGACACAACGGTAACGTCTCTCATACGTTTGCAGTCGCCGGGACATCAGCAGACACGAAGCAGTTGGTGCGCCCTTCTGTCACAGATTTGGAGGCTGTATGACACCGTTGTTTCTAAGAAGACACGCGCTGCCTGCGCTTGCCCTGTTCGCAACCTGTGCCATGGCGCAGGAATATCGCGGCACCATCTCTGGAACCGTCACCGATCCTTCCGGGGCGGTCATTCCGGGTGCCAGCATTCAGGCAATGAGCGCGGAGCAAACGTACGCCGTCAAATCCGATGGCTCGGGACGTTTCGTAATCCCTTTCGCTCAGCCCAACACATACACCATCACGGTGTCTGCGGACGGATTTGCGAATGGTCTGTACAAGGCCACGCTGCAGATTTCCGCCACTGTGGATATCCCTGCCAAGCTGCGAATCAGCAGCAACACGAACGAGGTTACAGTCAGCACCGATCAGTTTCTGATCTCCACCACCGACGCCTCTGGCGGTACTGTCATTGATCCGGAGAAGGTGGAAAACCTGCCGCTGAACGGCCGACAGGTGTATCAGTTGATTCAGCTCACTCCCGGCGTGCGGTTCACACAGACGCAGTTCGGAGCAGGCGGCTTCTCCGGCAATCGCGGCTGGGATACTAACAATGCGTACACCATCAGCGGCCAGCCGGGCTCCACAAACCAATTCCTGCTGAATGGCGCTCCCATCTCGATCCAGAGCGGCGGACCGGCGGGAACGTGGACCTTTGCGCCGTCCATTGATGCCGTGCAGCAACTTAAGGTGATGACCATTACCTTCGACGCGCAGTATGGGCGCGCCGGTGGTGGCGTCATCAACACGGTGATCAAGAACGGTACTGTCAAGCCGCACGGCACCGTATATGACTATTGGGGCAACTCCATACTCGAAGCCAACACCTACCAATCAAATCAGGTGAACCTGGCCAAGTCCTTCCACAATTATCACCAGTTTGGCGGATCGGTGGGCGGCCCGCTTTGGCGCAATTCAAAAGCGTTCGGCTTCTTCAGCTTTGAGGGCTGGCGCGAGGTGTTGCCCGCACCTGTCGTCACTTCGGTTCCCACGGCTGACATGCTGCCGGGCCCGGATGGCAGCGTGAATCTGTCCGGCTACCTAGCAGCGGTTGGCAAGACGAACGGCATTTACGACCCGGCTACGAACTACTGTGCGGTGGCCAGCGCCACCGGGTGCGCAACGTACAGCAGGCAGAAGTTTGCGAACAACACCATCCCTGCGGCGCGCATCAGTGCGGTTGGCCTCCAGGTGCTGAAGCTGTTCCCCGCGCCCAACCGGCCCGGCTACGTGAGCAATTACGTGTTCAACGGCAAGGACCGCTACAGCTACAACATGCCGATCGGCCGGTTCGACTACAACTTCAGCGATCGCACCAAGCTGTACGCCCTGGTGGCGTTCTGGAGCGGCCAGGAGTATCGGAACGGAAACGGCTTTACCGGTGCCGCCATCACAGGCAACATCAACAACCAGCGGTCGGACTGGGCGAGCGTAGTCGATCTGACGCACGCCTTCAATAACAGCCTGGTCGGTGACATTCGGCTGTCGTTCAACCGGTACAGCAACCCCTCGCCAAACGGCAGCGTGGCCGCGGGATTGGCAACGCTGACGCCGGGTGACCTTGGCTTGAGCATGCCAAGCATCCCAACCAGCCCCCGCAACGCGGCCCCCCAGTTCTCCTTTGCGGATGGCTACAACGGAGTGGTGGGCAACACCGTAGGCGCCACCATCTTTGAAACCTACGACTTGGGCCCGTCCCTCACGCAGACCATCGGCAGGCACTCTCTGCACTATGGCGGCGAGTTCTCGCTGTACCACGACGTGACCGGCAGCGTGGGCCAGCCGAACGGTGCCTTCAGCTTCGGCACCGGCTTTACTCAGCAGAATTACACGGTCGGCAACAAGGACGGATCCGCCATTGCCGAGGCGCTGCTGGGCATTCCCAACGGCGGCAGTGTGCAGTGGCAGTATGGACCGTATGAAAGCTACAAGTATTTCGGCTTCTACGTGCAGGACAATTACAAGGTCAACAGCAAGCTAGCCATCAATGCTGGTATCCGGTGGGACGAGGAGCGCTCGCCAACGGAGCGCAACAACCGCCTGCTGGCTGGTATCGATTTGAATGCGCTCAACCCGCTGACCAGCATGATCACCTATCCCACGGGCAACGTGCTGCCCAACGGTGCTCAGATCACCAACCCAATACGGGGCGCGGTACAGTATGCGTCTTCCAGCAACCCGGCCTACCTGAACAATACCGGCTTCTGGCAGCCCAAGCTGGGGCTGTCGTTCGCGCCCAACAACAACTTCGTCGTCCACGCGGGCTATACGCTGAGCAAAGCGTTCGGCATCGAGCTGGGTGGCGCGTCCACCTATAGTCAGACCACGCCGTACAACAGCAGCGCCGATAATGGTTTGACGCCGAACACGCTCTTCCGCAACGGCAATCCATTTCCAAATGGAGCGCAGGCACCCCCGGGAACCAGCCTGGGACCGCTAGGGCTGACCGGCAATGGCCAAGGCATTGACCAGCAAGACCGTAAGATCCCCATCGTGAATCAGTGGACCCTGGGTATCCAGCAGCAGTTACCCATGGGGATTGTTCTGAACATGGATTACCTAGGCGCCCATACCTACCACCTGCGTGCTTCGCGGCAGTTGGACGGTCTCAATCCGGTGGACTTCGCCAAGGGCCACGCCAACAACTCGTACCTTGACCAGCAGGTGGCAAACCCCTTTTATGGTGTTCTGCCTAATACCACCTTCCTGGGCCAGAACCGGATGGTGGCAGCACGTTACCTGATGGTGCCCTACCCGCAGTTCGCCGCGAACTTGTTCATCTACACCAATCCGTCCGGCTACAGCAATTACCACTCGTTCCTGGCCAAGGCAGAAAAGCGGCTTACCGGGAACGGCTCGCGGCTGGGTGGTGTCAGTTTATTGGGCTCCTTTACATGGGCCAAGCTCATGTCAGGCACCGGCTACCTGAATAACAGCGGTGGCGGTTTGGTCGATTCCAAGGTCTACTACGGTGTGGACAGCGGTGACCGGCCCTGGTCCGTTGCATTCAGCGGCCTGTACAACCTGCCCATTGGCCGTGGAGCGGCCTTCTTTGGCGGTGCCAACAGCGCGGTGGACGCAGTGATCGGTGGGTGGCAATTTGACTTCATCGTGTCCGATCAGGCAGGAACGCCCATCGGCCTGCCCAACGGCTACAACTACGGCTGCGGCACATACAACATCATTTCGCAGCAGCGTTCGTATACCAGCTATCTCAATAACAGCAATCCAAGCTGCTTTACCGGATTTACGGAGTACACGGCGGTCACCGGTGCGCCGCGTACGACGCTGATCCGTACGCCTTACGCGCCGCAGGAGTCCTTCGGCCTGGAAAAGAAGTTTGCCATCACGGAGAAGGCCAAGTTCCAGTTCAAGGCCGAGGCGTTCAACGCAACCAATACGCCGATCTTTGGTGGACCCAGCACCAGCAACCCAAACCAGGCGATCACTGCCACAGGCAAAGGCCTGCCAGGCGCGCCAGGCTCGTTCCAGGGTTATGGCACCATCGGCGCAACGGAGCAGAACTTTCCCCGGCATTTTCAGTTCTCGGGCAAGATCCTCTTCTAACCAAACGCACTGGCGAGTCCTCGAATTGTTGACAATACGGGCACAGGCCACTGTGCCCGTTTCTTTCTGCGTGCTTCCTCTCCTCGCCAGAGCGCATTTCGATTGTCATCGGGCGTAACATGTTGCGCATGACGGGCCCAATCTCTCGCCGTACCTTTCTTCGCAATACCAGCGCCGCTGCGGCGCTTGCGCCCGCCGCGCACGGCTTCTCTCAGCAGGTTGCGCAGGCGTTCCAGGGCTCGCAGACGATTGCGCCGGGGCCGTTTCAGCCCACGTATGAGTCGCTCAAGCAGTACAAAACGCCGGAGTGGTTTCGTGATGCCAAGTTCGGCATCTGGGCGCACTGGAGCGCGCAGTGCGTGCCGGAGCAGGGCGATTGGTATGCCCGCCGCATGTACCTGCAGGGCGACCGGGTCTACGACTGGCACGTGAAGAACTACGGCCATCCGTCGAAGTTCGGCTTTATGCAGATCGACAATCTATGGAAAGCAGAGCAGTGGCAGCCGGAACAGATGATGCAGCTGTACCAGGCTGCGGGTGCCAAGTACTTCTTCGCCCTCGCGAACCATCACGATAATTTCGACAACTACGATTCCACCTTCCATCCATGGAACTCGACAAAGATCGGTCCCAGGCGCGACATCATCGGCACCTGGGCGCGGGTGGCGCGGGCGCACGGACTGAAGTTCGGCGTGAGCAACCACAGTTCGCACGCATGGCACTGGTTCCAGGTGGCCTACGGATGCGACGCGACCGGTCCGCTGGCCAACTTGCGCTATGACGCCGCCACCCTGAGCAAAGCAGATGGCAAGGGCCAGTGGTGGCAAGGGCTGGACCCGCAGGCGCTCTACGCCGGCCGCACGGACCTGGCCATGCCTGACGGCGTGAACACGATCGAAGCGCAGAACGCCTGGCATAAGACGCACGACGGCACCTGGCACGAGGAGGATCCGCCGCAGAACCCGCGCTTTGCAGAGCTGTGGTACCTGCGCTGCAAGGATCTGTTCGATAAATACAACCCCGACCTTGTCTATTTCGACGATGAAGAACTGCCGCTGGGGGACAAGGGCCTCCGTGTTACGGCGCACCTGTACAACAGCAGCATCCGGCGGCATGGCTCACAGCAGGCGGTGGTATTTGCAAAGAAGCCGTCTTCGCAGCATCGCGGCGCGTTCACCTATGACATCGAGCGCAGCCGGTCCACGGAGATCCTTGCAGACCCATGGCAAACCGACACCTGCATCGGGGACTGGCACTACAAGCGATCCATCTTTGAGGAGCATAAGTACAAGTCCGCCGACACGGTCATCGCTCTGCTCATCGATGTGATCAGCAAGAACGGCAACCTGCTGCTATCGGTGCCTGTACGCGGCAACGGTGCCCTGGATGAAGACGAGCACGCGTTTCTCGCGAACCTGGCTTCGTGGGTACCAAAGCATGGCGAAGCCATCTACGGCACGCGGCCCTTTACCGTCTTTGGCGAAGGTCCGCCCGAGCCCATCGAACAAAACTTCAGCGAGAAGACGCGCCCACACACGGCTGAGGACATTCGCTTCACGGCAAAGGGCAATCTGCTCTATGCGTTTGTGCTGGCCTGGCCCGCCGACGGCAAGGTGCGCATCAAGACCCTGCGCAAGGGCGGCGAGCATGCCCCAGCGAGCATTCGGCGTGTGGAGCTGATCGGTGCGTCCGCGCCGCTGCGCCACTCGCAGACCAGCGATGCGCTTGAGGTGACCATGCCTCCGGACAAGCCAAATCCGTATGCCTATGTTTTGCGGATTACCACTTGATGACCGGGTTGTGAACGGGGAATGGCGCGTACCTCCACCGGGAGAACACGCGCCATGCGTTTGCACTCGGATTCTGCCGCGCTCTCACGAGGCAATGGCGGGTGGAAGATACAGCAGCCGGTATGCCGGGTTATTGCACACAGGCCGCTGTACTACAGCAGGGAGAAGAAGGTACTTCAAGTACAGCCAAGTGGTACAAGGTGGAACAGAGGGCAGCGAGGATACGCCTCAAGCTCGCCCACATGTAGGATACGGTTCGGTGCGCGCGGAGAGCCGCTCCGGCGGTAAGAAATGCAATATGGGCGCGGAAGGCGCGCCCTTTCGGAACTGCCGGTTCGAAGCGCAAGCAAAAGTCGCGTTGCGATACATCCGAAACGCACGCTGTTGCGAAGTGCAAAGCTTTGGCCGGCTGGCTTCAGGCTACCGGTTTGGCTGCCAAAGCGCCCGCAAAGCTCTTGCGATAGCCTGCGAACACGATTCCCCACAGCACCAGCGCAAGCAGACCGGGAGCTACCCCGCCCGGGTCCATGGTGATGTGGTAAGCCAGGATGTTGACGATTTCCGCGGCAAGGATGATGAGTGCGAACGGCACAAAGAAGCCACTCAGCAGCAGTAAACCCGCCAGCAGTTGGAAAGCAAAGAAAACATTCGCGAACCCGGACGCGCCCACTGCGGTAAAGAACTGGATGGCGAGCGGGTTCGATGGCGGCGGCTGGTGGATGAAATGCAGGAAGCCGTTCAGGCCGAAAACAGTAAACATCAGGCCAAGGAGAATGCGTGCGATCAGTACGGCGACTTTCATCTAGGTGCCTCGAAACTGAGAGTTAGATGCTTCGAACTCGAAGTGATCTGTCCCATCCGATAACGAGGGCCGGCCTTGCGATTCAATAAATCTCTCCAGTGGAGAGAGGGCGAAGCCATCTCTTGGCCAACGCATACAGGGGCAGTCCAAGCGCCGCGATGCCCAGCGCAAAAAGCGATGCCGGTACACGGCCAACGTGTTCGCCGCGTGCTGCCCAAAGTGCAAAAAGCATGAGCACGACCGGTCCCGTTGCGAGCAGGACGGCAACCCAGGTACGTCCAGGAATACGAAAGGGACGTGGCAGGTCTGGTTCGTGGCGGCGCAGCAGCACCAAAGCGGCAAACTCCAGGATGAGCGACATGCCCCACAGCAGCACGTCAATGCTGATCAGTCGCTCAAACGTGAGATTGAGCGCCAGGGCCCAGCAAACGGCGCACACCAGCAGCGCGACCCATGGCACGTTGGCGGCGTTGCGCCGGGCCAGGGCACGCGGCAGCAGCCCGTCGCACGCCATGGCGTAGGGCAGCCGGGTGTAGCTGAGCGTAAGAGCGTTGAAGGTGCCCATGCTGTCCAGCGATCCGGCCAGCACAACGCACACGGCAAGCGACGACCCACCCAGCAGGTGCGCCGCGTCGACCCACGCGCCGGTGGAAAATCGCTCCGGCGGTATGCCTGCCCAGGCCACGGCTGCAATGGGTACGAGGTACGTCAGCATTACCATGGCAGCAGCCAGCAGCATCACTCGCGGGTAGGTGCGCTGCGGGTCCTCTACCTCGCTGGCAATGGTGGTGGCATTGTCCCATCCCATGTAGTTCCACATGGCGACAAGAATGGCCGCTGGCAGATCAAGGTGCGTGGGCGGTCCGAGCGCGGCGTGCGCGGTGTGCGAGCCGGTCCATATAGCAAAGCCGGTCAGCGCAATGAACGGACACAGGGCAACCAGCCACATCCACACCGATCCCTCGCCTACAGAGGCGGCGCCGCGCAGGTTCCACAGCGCCGCAAGAACAACCACTGCAATCTCAAGCAGGAGGCCGCGGTGCCCACGGGTGAGTGAAGGCGCAACGCGGCCCAGGTACGAGACAAAGATGGTGGGGTAAATCGCCATGTCGAACACGGAAGCGGCCAGCGACAGCCAAACCTCCTGGAAGCCCCAGAAGGGTCCCATGGCACGGCGCACCCAGGCGTAAAAGCCACCCTCTTCCGGCACGCTCGCGGCCAGTTCGCCGATCATCAGCGCCGTGGGCAGGCTCCACACAAAGGGCAGAAGAAACAGCAGGAGCAGGGCGCGGCCGTACCCGGCAAAGCCGATGATGTCTTCCAGTCCATACGGACCGCCGGAGACCATAAAGTAGGTGGCCGCCAGCAGCGGCAACATGCGCAGCTTGCGCACACGCTTTTCTGAGATGGAAGACGGCAGCTCGTTCATGGACCCGCTCTGTGACTCTACAGCCCGGCAGAGCTCAGCGGCAGCCTAAAGCGCGCGGGCGACAGAGCGGAGGAATGCAAGCACCGGCAGGCGCACAGCTCACGCTATAATCGAGCCTGTTCCGCTACTCCCTGCGACAAGCATGTGAGCCGGAACGCCGCGGAGAGTTGGCCGAGTGGCTGAAGGCGGCGGTTTGCTAAACCGTTATAGGGTCAAAAGCTCTATCGGGGGTTCGAATCCCCCACTCTCCGCCACTCAGTCCAAGTTTGGTATGCTCTCCTCTTCCTTACCGCTGAATGCCCGAAAACCTGGGCTTTCTGCTCCGGCTGACCCTCAAAGTTCCACTTCGAGAAAAGCTCTATCGGTCGTCCGATCCGCAGTTCTTCGCCACTGAGTCTCGTTCTGCTTCCTCTGTATTTCATGGGGTGGCAAACTGCCGAGAAGTGCTGGTGTTTTCTTTGCATAAACGGCAGGTCTCATCTGAGAGAAGCTCCACCGAATTGAGTTCCACCACTCTCCCTGGCACCGCATGCAAGCAAGAGATGGTCTTGACACCCGGCTATGCAGTTAGCCGTCTAGCGCGTCAGCAACTTAGCGTTCTAAATGGCTAGAATCGACAGAAGCAACCGCAACAGCAAGAACGCTGGCATTGATCGCGAGCGCTGTGGTGTGCATGCTCTTCTTCTGACGCGTGTGTGCATCGTGGATGGTTGGGGGCAGTGTTCCTGCACTGCCCCGCTTAAGCCCTCTATGCGGCTTACTCCTCCGCTTCGGCCCTGACCGCAACCCGCTCGATGGCGGCGGCAAGGAATTCCGTCTCGTTGAACTTCACGGTTTCCGTCCCGACCTTGCGCTCGTAGTTCTTATTCCGAGCCTCGGCCTCGACATATACCCGGTCTCCCTTCTTCAGCTTCGCGGCGTACTACCAAGGCCCGACGTTTGGCAGGCGGACCGCTTTGGGCTAGTGCCTGGCCCCAGCGCTTCAAAGCCGAATCAGGAGCACGGCTTA
>CAXTBQ010000106.1:0-10491 GCA_964242065.1 uncultured Terriglobus sp.
CGATGACCTCTTCCATGCCATGGAAGCGCGCTCCCAGCTGCGCCACAGGCCCACTGTTGTAAGCATACCTCGTTTGCCTCAGGAGGTAAATTTCGGCGGTAGGGTGCCGTGCAGGTTGAGCGAGCTGCGCGGCGAGGATCAGCTGCTACTTGCCAAGCGCCTGCACCGCCCAGTAGCAGCCGAAAACTCCATTGCAGCGTGGAATTTTCGCCACCAGCGTGTACTCGCCCGTACGCCGGGGCTGGAATTGGATAGCTGGGGTGTCGTCCGGGTCGGTGTCCTCCGCCAGAATGCCCTCCGATTGGTTGCCGATCAGCGCAAAGTCCATGTCCCTGCAGTCACTGTCGCACGCGCCCACAAATCGGTAGATATAGCCGCTTTCCAGGTGAAAGGTCGCTGTCTGGTACTTGCCATCGCCGGTCTCAATATAGCCGTGCCAGTACCCGTTGTTAAGGTTGCGGTAGTTGTGTGCCAGGGCATCCTTCATCAGCGAACCGTTGGAGAGCGACCGCCATACTTGGTTCTGGTAGTACGTGTCGTTCTGCGCAGCCGCCGGGCGAAGTGGCAGCAGGGCAGGCAGGGCAGCGGCGGCGAGAAGGGCGAACGTTACGAAACGGGAGCGAGACATGGCGAAGGGTCCTTTCTGTTAAGTTGCAGGTAGGGTTGGTGCATCGCAGCGGCAAGCGTGATGGCCGCCCGGTGCCGTGGAGAAGCAGTCACGGAGCTACTACAGCCGGGCCAGTTGCACTTTCACGGAGTCGGCTTCGCCACTAGCAGCGGCGAACCGCGCCTGCGCCTGACGAAGATTGCCCTGCTGCTGGGAAACGGCTTCCGCCGTCTGATCGATAGCTGCCTGCAGGTTGCGGGCGTGGACATCCGCCTCATTCAGCGTTCCCAGCACCTCGCTGACCTCGTCCATGTGGGTCACCGCCCACAGCGCGGCCAGCATGGTCAGAGCTGCACCCAACTCTTTTGCGTCCTGGGAAAACTTGCCGTCCTCTTCAAGCCAGGGAACAGCGCCAGCCACACCGGCCACTAGGGCCGCAACCGCCATCTTGTGCTGGAGCATGTAGGCATCGACGCTGCTGTTGTACTCAGCCAGTTCCTGCTGGCCGGCACGCAAGCGTTGCTCCAGCGACTGCAGCAGATCTCCCTGCCTGTTAACCGCCTCCTGTGCTTCAGCGGTTTCAGCGCGCAGGGCGTTCAGATGGGTTTGCAGTTGGGCTTTGCGAGGGTCTTCTGCGGCCCGGCAGCCGGTCAGCCCCGTAAGAACGCACGCCAGCAGCAATGCCGCCAGCGCTTTAGCAATGCGTGTATTCACAGACATGGTTCGCCACCTCCAATGGCAGAAGCAGGAGGCCAGGCACCAGATGGAGCGGTGCTGATGCTTCCTGTCTGCACTTTGCCGTGGAGGGGCAAAAAGGTCTTGGTGCGGTGTGAAGAGCGTTCTGAAGAATTGTGGCGTGTTGATTGCAGAGGACTTAGGGTGCTTTCTTCGCCAGCGCAACATCCATGGTGTTCAGAGCACGCACCTCATACGGATCGCTGTTGGCGTGTTGGAGGAACGGCCGGGCTAGCTGCACGTAGCGCCTGGCGTTTTCGGAAGCACCTTGCAACAACGCCAACCGTGCGCTGACCAAAAATCGCACCCCTTGATAATCCGTCACATCCACGCTCGTAGCCAGCACCTTGGCGTCCACCTGGTCGAGCAAGTGGCGCGCCTCCGCAACCTGGTTCGCACGTAGGCTGGAAGCGTCGGCGGAGCCGGGGACCAGGCATTCCGCGAGCACGATCATGGTGGCTTGGAACATCGCCGGCTGAGCGTCTGCGCCGGTTGCAGACATGCGCATCGCCTTACGCGCGTGCTGTATTCCCTCCTGTACCTTGCCGGCATGGCACTCGAAGATGGCCGCGGAACCCAGGCTGCCCACCTCCATCCGCTTGTCCTCACCTCGGCTAGCAGCGGCATACACAGCCAGCTCGTCGCGCGCAGCCTCCGGATAGCGCTCCATCTGTCCTTCGGCCATGGCGCGCAGTTCCAGCGATCCCACGACGAACGCACTCGTTGGGGCCAGGACCGTTGCAAAGCGCGCGTAGTTTGCGTCGCTTTGTGCGATGGCTTCGGCGTATTTCCCTTGGAGGTATTCCGCCTCTGCCACGTACATCCGGTAGGGAATTAACAGGTGGCTTTCCGGGTCGTACTGCCGGCTCAGCAGGTCCATGATGCTGCGTGCTTCCCGCTCGAGGTTTGGCCCGTCCTGCAGCCGCACATACGTGCCGCACAGTTGCTTCTTCAGCCGAAGCAGCAACTCTGGATCGAACCCTGGGGTACTCTGCGCTTCCTGGATCGCGCCGCGAACGATAGGCAGCACTGCATCCGGGTGGCTGCCCAACCCCATCAGCGCTGTTTTAACCAGCACCGCCCACGTCCGGACTTCGGCGTTCGGCTCCTCGACACGGGCGATGCGCTTTTCTTCCTCTGCGAACTCCGCCGTTGTTTCTTCCAGCGTGTGGGGTCCCATGGACGCGACTGTGGCAAACTGCCGCTTCAGGTCCGCACGAATGGCGTTTTGCGAAAGATCGCCTTCCCCGGCTCGAAAGCGGCTGGCGGCGGCGCGGTACTCCAGCCCGGCTTCGTGGAGACGGCTCAGGTCTCGGTAGGCATCCGCCAGGGTCTCGTGCAGGCGGCCGGCGATTGGCGGCTGCCCTGCAAACCGTATGTTGATTTGCGGCTGCGCCGCGCCGATGGCACCAAATAGTGTCTGCCGGGGGCCAGAATCCTGGCTGCCGGAGGCATGATAAGGGCTAACCTGTCCCAGCACGTCTGATCCCAAGAAGCTGTACATGGCACTCAGCGCGGCGTTGTTGGCCTCCGTCTGCTTCCGCTGACGCACCGCGCGGTAGGCGGTCCAGGACATGGCCAGCAGGCTTACCATCAATGAGGCCACCGCCAGCCACACCAACGGCCGTCGCACCCGAACCCGCTCCAGCGACGCCTTCATCTCCGCGGCAGCCGCCTCTGCGGCTTCTTCACGGTGCCTGGTTCGCTGGCGTGCTTCAAACGTAGAGAGGCGGGTGGCCAACTCTGCCATGGTCTCAATGCGGCTTGCGGGGTCAAGGTGCGCGGCTGCCGCGATATCCTGCCGCAGTTGAGGGTCGGGGATCTTCTGTTCCCAGCCGGGCAGCGGCGGCTCGCGAAAGTTGCCGCAGGCAAGCTGGTAGAGCAGTACGCCCACCGCGTAAACGTCACTCTGCGCTGTAGGCGCGGCACCGGCCCGGCACTCTGGTGCACGATACATTTCGGTGCCAACGTCCGATCCACTGGAACCGGCAACGCCCATGTCTCCCGGGTTCGAGATTTCAAGCTGTTCCAGCAGAGCCGGGTCGGGGAGCGAAGCCACCCCAAAATCTGCAATGCGGACGACCGGCGGACCTCCCGGTGCTTCTGGTGGACTGACCAGCAGATTGGTTGGCTTCAGGTCGTTGTGGTGTACGGCGGACCGGTGCGCCAGGGCCATGCCGGCTGCAACTTCTGCCGCCATGGCGATGCGCTCCGCCTGGCTGCTGCGCAGGAACTGTGGCGTCTCCGACCAGCGCAGCAGGTCCTCGCCGCCGTAGCTGCTCTCCATGAAGAACGGGAAGTCCTTGAAGCTCCACCGGAGTACACGGACCAGGAAACCCTGCTGCTGCGGTGGGAGCCTGCGGGAAAGGAGGCGGTAAGTGGTCACCTCCCGCTGCAGGGCACGCAACCGCGCACCATCCAACGCGAACTTGAAGACCCGTTCCTCACCCGTCTGGGAGTCGCGCGCCAGCCACACTGGTGATGCCTCGTGCCGGCTCAGGTTGCGAACCGCCTTCCAGCGGGAACGCCGCGGCATACCGTCGCCGGGCTGCAGACGCAGTGGCGCGATGGTTTCTTCCTGGTAAGTGCAGTAAACGGGCACGGCCATGCCGTAGCCCTCTTTTGCGGCGTTGTGGATGATGGAGTCCCGTTTGCCGCCGAAGACACGGCGCAGCTTGCGTACGGCCGTGGTCAGTCCCTGCTCCGTGGCGCGAAGGTCCGGCCACACGGCCTCCAGCAGATCGCCTTTGCGCACC
Organism: uncultured Terriglobus sp.; assembly: GCA_964242065.1. GTDB lineage: Bacteria > Acidobacteriota > Terriglobia > Terriglobales > Acidobacteriaceae > Terriglobus. The sequence continues at coordinate 4,099 of CAXTBQ010000106.1, forward strand.
ACCTCACGCGGGCGCTCCAGCAGGCAAACCAAAACCTCCAGCGGCTTTGCCTCGATCACCACCGGCTCACCGTGGGCAAACAGCTTGCGGCTGACTTCCTGGTACTCAAAGTCTGCAAAGCGCCAGGTACGGCCCCTGGATGTGTTTGCCGATGCACACATGGACGTTTCCTCAAGAGGTGTGCACCCTTTGTACTCCCGGCCCGCTCTGAGGACCAGCCTGTTACCGAGGAGCAGCCTTTCAGCGCAAAAAGAGTTCTTTGGCGCAAGAGAAAACGCGGACCCTGTTGAGTCCGCGTCCGGCTGACATCACAGCCGAGGTTAGCGCCAGTAGCCTTAGCGCCAGTAGTAGCCGCGCGGGCCGCCCACCCAGCGACCGGGTACCCAGTAGGCACGCGGACGAGGCGGCGCGATGTATTCTCCCGGCACCCACACATACCGGTAGCCGTCCCAGCGGTGATAACCCGTACGCCACACATATCCGGGCATGGGCGGTGGCGGGCGACGCTCGTAAATGGGCCTTGGCGGCCCCACGCGGACGTACACCTGCGCTTCTGACGCGGCGGGTGCCACAGCGGCGCACCCAACCAACCCGGCGATCAGCATGACTTGCAACATGTTCTTGCCCATGGCTTTACCTCTCGTTCTGTGCCGTTGTCCGGCACCCTTGATTCCGTTCCGATAGACACGGGCACCCTCAGCAGGTTGCGCTGCGTGCGCCACATTCTTGTGAAAGGTGCAAACACCGGCCGAAACGATATCGCTAGTGGTGCCGGGAACAAAGCACCTGTCTCCCGGTGTCTAAAGGTGAAGAGTGAGCGAGAGCACTCCGCATCCGCCGGCGGATGGACACACAGACGTTGCACGGGTTGGCCAGAAAGCCGTACCGTGAGGAGAGCAGCCATGGGCGGGGCAATTGTGATGGATCGCCTTTCCGGATTGATCGAGAGCGGCTGCAGCGCGGCGGGACACGCGGCGTCGCGCCCGGCGATTTCCGAAGAAGAAGTGCTGCTGGTGCACGCGCTGCAGGCGGGCTCTGACGATGCGTTTCGCCAGCTGATTGCGCAGTACAGCGGACCGCTGTACTCGCTGCTGCTGCGCTCGCTCAGTGACCCTGCCGATGCAGGCGACGTGACCCAGGACGTCTTCATCAAGATTTTCCGATCCATTGGCAGCTTCCATGGGGACAGCAGCCTGCGCACCTGGATTTATCGCATCGCCATGCATGAAGCCTCGAACAGCCGCCGCTGGTGGGTGCGCCACAAGAAAGCCGAAGTCACCATCGACGACAACGGTGCCGATGACGAGGACGGCCTCTCCTTCTCGCTGGCGGAAACACTGGCAGACCGTCGCGACAGCCCCTTCGAAAGTGCGCGCCAATCTCAGCTTCGCGCCACCGTGGAGGCTGCACTGCGCGAGGTGCCGGAGAGCTTCCGCACCGTGGTGATTCTGCGCGAGGTCGAGGGCATGGCCTACGACGAAATTGCGGAGATCCTGAACATCAACATGGGCACCGTCAAGAGCCGCCTGATGCGCGGCCGCGCTGCGCTACGAGAGCAACTGAGCGGGCGGCTTCCTGAATTCGCACGGTTCACTTCAAAGGGGACATCATCTTCCGCATCGCGCGGGCACCTGCGGTCGTCAAAGGAGACAAGATGAACGCAGACATGCTCAGGTCCCTGCTGAAGAACAGCCGTGCCGCAGCCGATACATCGCATGTGGATGAGCTGCAGAGTGAGCGCGAGTACACGGACAACGCCCTGCGCGCCCTGTCTCACGTAGAAGCACCCGCGGAGCTGGCGCTGCGCATCCGGCTGGCGTTGTCGCATGAACGCGTGCGGGCGGAACGCCGCCTGATGGGCCGTCTGCAGCACCGCTGGGGTGCGTTCTGCGAGAACTCCCTGCGTCCATTCGGATTGCAGGCAGCCGTGATTGCCGTGGCTGTGCTGGCCACAGTGGGCGGCGTGTTCCTGCTGGGCGCGGTGGCTCCGCAACAGGCCGTGGAAGCCAATGACATTCCGCTGGCAGGCTTTTCCGCGCCGCGCTATCTGTACTCCATCGCAGCCGAGCAGCCGGTGGGAAGCGTGGATGACCGGCCGCTGTTGGTAGAAGCAGACATTGACCGCTCCGGCCGCGTGTATGACTACCACGTGGTCTCCGGCACGCTGGATGCAGCGTCTGATTCTGCCCTGCGTCAGCGGCTGCTGACCGGCGTGTTCCGCCCGGCAAGGGTCTTCGGCGAACCGGTGCGGGGGCGCGTCTTGCTGACCTTTGCGGATGTGGTGGTTCGGGGGTAGCGTTCGCTGTTACATCAGTTCTGCGGATCGTGCGGGGCTATGCACCATCTGCTTACTCCACTTGCTTTGTCATCCCGTAGCGAAGCGAAGGGATCTGCATGTGTGCCGTTTGCCGCACAACAGATAAGTGCAGCCTAGGCCTTCTGATTTGTTGCTGCTCTAGCGCGGCGAATAAGTACCACTCACAGTAGCGGGCTGAAGGCCCTTGCTGTAATAGCCTGGGGCGCAGCCCCAGGTACACGTTGCTTTAGCGATTGCGGGCTGAAGGCCCGCGTTTATTGCGCCGCACCGCTTGCATTCGCAACCTTGCACTCGCGACGTTGTCGAGCATGCAGAAGAGGGGCCGCTCACGCGGCATAACGCGGGCCTACAGCCCGCCCTCTGTCAAGCGTCGTTGCCTTGTGATGTGTCAGGAGGTTCAGTGCGGCCTTCAGTCTGCAATCAGACCCGCATCGGCTAAACGTAGCTTCTGGAACACATGCAGTTCCCTCCGCTACGCTGCGGGACGACAAGAATTAGGTGACGTGTATCTCGTTACCTGAGGACGCTGTGAATTTGGTTTTGGTTCACCACCACAGTGGTGCATTCGCACCTGGTCAGCACCTGGCCTGCATTGAGCCTTCCGCCGGAGCGCATTGACCCGTCCGCGCGGGCGGCCTAGACTCAGCCACTGGTACACCTTCCGCTGAGGTTCGTCGAACACCTGTGCGTTCTTTCTTCCTGGTCCAACCTGTTTTCCGCAGCTTCGTGGCTTCGCTGCTGTGCGCACTCTGCCTATCCGTGCCTGCGCAGAGGCCCTCCTCTTCCTCTTCTTCGAGCAGCGCGGGTGACCAGACGCAGGGCTCGTCCGTGGTGCCGCGGCGCGGTGTGGAGGCGGGCGGTTCCGCTGTTTCGTTGGAGACCAGCGAGGCGCTGTTTGATGTGGCGGCTGCGCTGAACGCCTGCGGCTATAACAACGGCGTGGAGACTTCCCTGCCCGTGCGCGCCGCGGTCCGCGCGGAGATGGATGCGGCGGTCGCAAAGTCACCCGAGGCAGGCCTGAGCCGAGAGGCCATGTGCGGCTATGTACGCGGCCACACGCTGGCCGGCGCGCAGAATCTGGCGCAGTATGTGTCACTCGCTCTGTTCCTCACGCCTCCGCCGGAGCTGACGCTTTCCGTGCCAGAAAGCGAAATGCCGCCGGACTCGCTGCAGGTGGCCGGTCTGCTGCCGCTGCTGCACGAGTGGACCGCGAAGATCGATCTTCATTCGATCTACGTGCGTCACCGCGCGGGCATAGAGCATGCGGTAGCGCAAGTGCATGACAGCATCACGCGCATGCTGCTGGAGACCAACGTCTACCTGCAGCAGCCTGTGTCGAGCTACGATGGCCGTCGCTTCCTGGTCCTGCTGGAACCCATGCTGAGCCCGCAGGCGGTGAACAGCCGCATCTACGGCACGGATTACTTTGTCGCCACGTCGCCCGCGGTGATTGATCCTGCAAACCCGCCACGGGTCTCGCCCGGTTCGCGGCAGACTGTGTCCGCGCGCGCAGGCGGCGTGCAGATGGACCGCATCCGGCACCTTTACCTGCTCTACAACCTTGACCCGATCATCTACGCGCGGGCAGGCTCCACCAATCGCCTGCTGCCGCTGCTGAAGACCGTTTCTGATGCGCCTATCGACTTTACCTACAAGAGCGACATTGTTGCGCTGACCACCGAATGCCTGATCAAGGCCATCGAAGCGCGCACCATGGACGTGGGCATTGCGAAACCGTCAAACAAGGCCGTGGGCAAGCAACGCACAGAAATGGACGGCTTCAACCAGAGCCTGGCCGACTATGAGCGCAAGGCCGAAGCGGTACGCCGCACGCAGGTAGCGCACGACATGCAGTCCGGCTGGGTGCTGACGGAGTCGTTCTACAACAAGCTCGCGCTGGAAGACCGCGAGGGCGTGAACATCCGCGAGCGCATTGGCGAGATGGTGTACGGCATGGACATCTCGCACGAGGTGTCCATCGCCAGGAAGATCCCATTCTTCAAGCCAGACGATCCCGAGCTAGTGACCAGCGGCGAAGCGCGTCGCACGCGTGCGCCCCGGCTGGTTCTTACGGCCATGGACCAGGCCGAGTTGAAGCTGCAGAAGGGCGACCGCCTGGGCGCGGAAGAGCTGGCAGACAAAGAGTTGCTGGCGAATCCGTCTAATGACGCCGCGCTGTACGTGCTGGCACGCGTCAAGTTGATGGAAGGCGATCCGCAGGCCGCGTACGACCATTTCCAGCAGGTGGTGAGGTCGAGCAAGGACGCGCGCACCGTGAGCTGGTCACACGTGTACCTGGGCCGGCTGTATGACACGCAGACGGAAGGCGGCCGTTCGAAGGCGCTCACCGAGTACAAGGCCGCGCTGAGCACGCCGGGCATCCAGCCGGATGTCCGCGCCGCAGCCGAAGCAGGGCTGAAGCAGCCGTTCGCAGCGCCTCACCGCACGGTGAAGGATAGCGACCAGAAGCCCGATGACGACGAGCAGCTGGACCCCACCGGCAAGAAGCAGAAGGAGAACTACCGGCCGAGCGAAGAGGTTGCGCCACCGGCACGTTCACGGTAGCCGCCTGCTTACGCTCTCCCTCCTGCTGTGTCATCCCATAGCGCAGCGAAAGGATCTGCATGCGTGTTCGTCCTTCGTGCACTCCGCTGTGCGCAAGAGGCCTACTCGTTCGCGGTCTGCGCTAATATATGCGTGTCCTGCCCGGCCCGTGATCTGCGGTTGGGCGGGCTTGTATGCAGATCCCTCCGCTGCGCTGCGGGATGACAAAGCCATAGCGGGATGACAGAGTCATGGGACTGAGCGGCGAGCTCAGCGCCTCAGGTGAGAGACTGGCAACCATGAACTTCGCCAGCCTGCTCACCGAGACGCGCAATCCTGCTTCCGCCAACATCGACGCGCTGCCGACGCAGTTGATGCTCCACGTCATCAACGACGAGGACAACACGATCGCGGACCGTGTGCGTGAGCAGATTCCTCAGATTGCGCGAGCGGTGGACGCCATCCACGAGCGTGTGGCGAAGGGCGGCCGGCTTTTCTACATGGGCGCGGGCACCAGCGGACGACTGGGAGTGCTGGATGCGAGCGAGTGCCCGCCGACCTATGGCGTGCCGCGCGACCTGGTGCAGGGCTACATCGCAGGTGGCGACCCAGCGCTGCGCGTGTCGGCAGAGGGCGCGGAGGACAGCCCCGAACAGGGCGCAACGGACCTGCTCGCCAACGGTTTCAACCAGTCGCCCGGTTTGGATGTGCTAGTAGGCATCGCCGCCAGCGGACGCACACCGTACGTGCTGGGCGCCATGGCAGCCGCTCGCACTCATGGCTGCCTGACCGTGGGCCTGTCGTGCGTTCCGGGTTCCCCGGTGGAGAAGGCCGCGAACATCGCCATCACACCGGCGACAGGGGCAGAGGTCATCACAGGCTCGACACGCATGAAGGCGGGTACCGCGACCAAGCTGGTGCTGAACATGCTTTCCACCGGCCTGATGGTGCGTCTGGGCCACGTGTATGGCAACCTGATGACCAACGTGCAGACTACCAATGTGAAGCTGGTAGACCGAGCGGAACGCATCATCGCCGAGGTGACGGGTGCAACGCCCGACCAGGCCGCGGAAGCCCTGCGGCAAGCCGGCAGCGTGCGGCTTGCGATCGTCATGCATCAGCGTGGCTTGTCGCGTCATGCTGCTGAGCAGGCGCTCGAGAGGGCCGGTGGCAACCTGCGCCGGGCGCTGAGTAAGTAGGCCCGACACACTCCCAGCCTTCTGGTCATCACCACATCTTCCAGTTGTCGGCCTCTACCGGACATCCGCAGGGGGATCACGGCGCTCTAACAGCTTGTAGCCGCAGTCTGGCGCACAAAGGGGACTCCATGACGCACATCCTGCAAAGTTTCAGGTCAGCCGGCCTGGCAGTGGCGCTGCTTGCGCCCGTAGCAGTGGTTCCGGTGCTTGCCGCTCACGCCCAGCAGACCACCAAGACTGCTCCAAAGGCAAAGGCGAAGAAGAAGGCGAGCAAGATTCCGTCGGCGAGCACACCCGCACCGGCTGAGGGCACCACACAACGCAATCCCAAGG
>CAXTBQ010000107.1:0-10464 GCA_964242065.1 uncultured Terriglobus sp.
ATCGAACCGCTGACCTCCTCGTTGCGAACGAGGCGCTCTCCCAGCTGAGCTACAGGCCCGTGTCAGTCGCCCCAGGCTGCCGCTTCATAGAGTCACAAGGTGACTCGAAAACGGCTGGAGCGCGACAAGTATGAGTGTATCAGGCTGAGCCGGACCACGCTGCAGTGCACGAACAATCCGACACCCACTCACTAGACGAAACCCACGTCTCAGATGCGAGACGTGGGGCACCCATCTTTGAGGTGTGCTTTACGCACCTTAGCGAAGGTGCGGTTTTCCGCTTGCAGACGTGCCACCCTCCCGGCAATCTCGCCTGTTCCGGTGGAAAGTGAAGCAGCCAGCGAGCGAAGGAGCAGGTAATCTGCCCGCGCCGCGTGCAGCGCGCGACCTCCGCATAGGAACGACAGCCGCGTAGTGTCACGCACCCGCTTTGTACCCCGCAGCAGCACCGGGCCGATGGCGGCCGTGCTGGAAAAGTGGGTGCCGCCGCAGGCAGTCAAGTCCACACCCGCTATTTCCACCAGGCGGAGTGCGCCCTCGCGAGGAGGCAACTTTTGCAGCCGGCCCTCGGCCAGCAGGCGCTTCGACTCCTCTGAGGACACGTTCCGGACCGAGACCGGGAGCGCACTTTGTACGGCAAGGTTCACAGCGCTTTCCACCCGCGCCAGGACTTCGTCCGTGAGCAGCGGTCCTGCGAGATCGATGGTGGAAAGTTCCGCGCCCAGATGGAACCCCACAGTTTTCGCGCCGAGGTCACGCAGCAAGATGGCCGAAAGCAGGTGCTGCCCGCTGTGCTGCTGCGTGTGGTCTTGGCGGCGCTCACGGTCGATGCGGCCCTGCACCGCGGCGCCCTCCTGCAGCGGCTTGCTTGTGGTGTGCCACACTTCTCCGGCGTCGTCTTCTTCCACGGCGATGACGGGTACTTCAAGTACCGCACCGGACCGTGCGACGGCAACCAGCATGCCGATATCGCAGGGCTGGCCGCCGCCTGTGGGATAGAAGGCGGTGCGGTCCAAAGCAATTTGCCACACCTGCTGGCCGTTCACGCGGGCAAGCTCGCGGATGGCCTTCACGCTTGCGCTGAACTCCGAGACCTCGGGCTGGTCGTAGTAAATGCGGTCAGCCACTGCTGCTGTTTGCGTCGAAAGCACGGGCGCACTACTCACGGGGTGAAATCGTAATCAGCCCACCGATGGCGGACACTTCCGTGGGGCTTCCGATGATGAGCGGCGTGCGCATGTGCGGCTCCGTGGGCACGATTTCCAGGATGCGGTAGCGCCCATTGCTGGCCGCGCCGCCTGCCTGCTCCGCAATAAAGCTCAGGGGGTTGGCCTCATACAGCAGTCGTAGCTTGCCGTTGGGCGCTTTCTTGGTCGGCGGATAGAGAAACACGCCGCCCTTCAGGAGTGTGCGATGAAAGTCGGCGATGAACGATCCTACATAGCGAGAGCTGTACTTGTGGCCCACCAGCGAACCGTCGCGGAACCGCGCGATCGCTTTGCCGTATACCGATTGCGATTCGCCGATGTTGCCCTCGTTCATGGAGTAGTACGGTCCCTGCTCGGGCATGGCGAGGTTCTCACCGGACAGGAGGAACTCACCCTCAGAAAGCGTAAAACTGTGAACGCCTTTGCCCGCGGTATACACCAGGATGGTGGAAGGGCCGTAATTGACATAGAGCGCCGCGACCTGCGCGGTGCCGGGCTGCAGGGCGGCTGCACGGGCGTCGCCACCGTGCGGCATTGCCTGGATGGAAACGATAGTTCCCACGTTGACGTTGACGTCGATATTCGACGAGCCATCGAGCGGATCGAAAATGGCGACATACGTCGCATTGGAACGGTCCGGAAAGAGGACCGGCTCATCGTCCTCTTCGCTGACCACACCGGCGACCGTTGTCACGGTGCGCATGGCCTCAACCATGGTGTTGTTTGCGAAAACGTCGAGTTTCTGTTGCTGCTCGCCCTGCACGTTTTCCTGGCCGGCGGCACCTAGCACGTCGTTCAGGCCGGCTACACGAATCTTTGCCTCAATCGATGCGGCTGCCTCGGCGATGGCATTGATCAGGGTGGCGAGTTCGGCGCTGTGGTGCTGGCGGACATGCCGGGACAGGGTAGTCGACATGGGCATAAGCCTAGCATCCGCACCCCTGGAGATGCTCTGGGAAGTAAGCCTCTGGGCATCGCAGCCGAACCCCTATCAGGTACCGACGGCTGCCGGAAACATGGTGACCTTGGCGGTAACTGCATTCTGCGAAGCGCAGCAGCACCGATTGCGGCCCTCTTTCTTTGCACGGTACAGAGCTTCGTCAGCTTGCGCGATCAACCGGTGAGAATCCGCGGAGAGCGTCGGCCAGGCGGTAGCCACGCCGCAACTCACCGTTGTCCACAGGTCGCTCGGATTGAATGGCATATCTTTTTGCATGGCAGGCGATCCGGCCACCTGCACCAGGGTTCGCATACGCTCTGCGACCATTAGGGCGGCCTCGGCAGCGGTCTCCGGCAGCAGAACGACAAACTCTTCGCCGCCAAACCGCGCCACAAAATCTCCCTCCGCGCGCAAGGCCTGCTGCAGCAGCGAGGCCACCCGTTGCAGCACCTTGTCGCCGTAGTGATGTCCATGCGTGTCATTCAGGCGCTTGAAGAAGTCCACGTCCACCATCACGGCGCTTATGGGCTCCCGGCGTTCCTGGGCGATACGCCACAGATCGGCCAGGCGGTCGTCGTAGGCGCGGCGGTTGGGCAGGCCCGTCAGGCGATCGGTCGTGGAAAGTGCTAGCAGCTCAGCATTTACCTCGGCGAGCAGCCCACGCTGTAAACGCCCGCGTAACTGCAGCAGGTACGAGTATCGGCGTTCGCGGGTCATGCTGTAGTTGGCGGTAAGTGTGAGCAGCGCTACCCAACCCAAAATGCCGCCCATGAAGAGCTTTTCCGCTAGGCTCGCTGCGCCTCCCGTGTGTAGCACGAGCAGGTCCAGCAGCAGAGTGGTGCACGAGATGGCGGCAGCGAAAGGCAGTTCAATGCGCAGAACACAGTTGGCCACAAGCAAAACCATAATCAAACCGATTTGCTGGCTAAGAAGGGACCCGCTGTGCATGTACATGACGCTGATGGCACCCACGATGCAAAGGCAGGAGGCAGCGACTTCAAGGAGCAGGGTGTTGCGGCGCTTGCGTATGAGCAGCGTAATCAGCAGCACCAGCGGTGTGACCACGGCAAAGCGGATGATGGCTGCCCGCACGATATGCTCGGGTGCCATGAGGTAGTCGCCGACAAAGAAGAAGTCGTACGCCAGCAGGCCGACCATGCCCTGCACCGTGAGCATGCGGGCACGGGCAACAACAGTATCGCTGAGGAATCGCTCCTCAAGTTCCGCGGGAAACTGCAAGCCACCCAGGCGGCCCGCTTCAAAGCGGCGGATATGTTCTTCCAGGCGCGGAAGCAACTCGGCTTCGTTGGTGTGGTTCATGTACGCCAAAATCAGACTACCTGCCGATGCATGGTGGATGAAGCTATGTGATATCCATTTCGAGCGGCTGAGCTTGCATCCGGGTCGCTGGAGCCGCTGCCAACATGAGGTTGCACAGCTACGTTCATCGGCGGGAAGCTCCGCGGCAGACAGCAGCGGATTGGTACAATCGGTATCTCAAAAGGAGACAGATGCTGCGTTTTTCAACAGCCGGGGAAAGCCATGGCGAGGCGCTGGTTGCGCTGCTGAGCGGGCTGCCCGCCGGTGTCCCGGTAGACGGCACGTTTCTGGCTCGCGAACTTTGGCGCAGGCAGCAGGGCTATGGCCGCGGCGGCCGCATGCGCATCGAGACAGATACGGCGCACATTCTCTCCGGCGTGCGGCATGGCAGGACGATCGGCTCACCGGTCGCCATGACCATTGCGAACCGCGACTGGAAGAACTGGGAAGAGATCCTGCCGGTGGAAGAGGGCGACGCGACAAAGCACAAGGCAGTCGCGTCACCGCGTCCTGGCCACGCCGATCTTGCCGGATCGCTGAAGTACAACTTTCCCGATGCGCGATACATCCTGGAACGGGCCTCCGCGCGCGAGTCCTCTGCCCGAGTCGCAGGCGGTGCCTTGGCCAAGATGTTGCTGCGAGCCTTTGGCATCGAAGTGCTGTCACACGTGGTCCGCGTGGGTGCTGTGGACCTCCTGCGTGGCTACGAGTGGGACGAAGTTGTCGCCAGCAATGCGCGTGAAATCGTGCTGCTGAACTGCATCGATCTGGAAGTCGAGCAGCGGATGAAGGGCGAGGTCGACCGCGCGCTGCGAACCGGCGACACGGTGGGCGGCGTCTTTGAGGTGGTCGCACATGGTGTGCCGCCTGGGCTGGGCACACACGTGAACTGGGACGAGCGGCTGGACGGCCTGCTGGCTCAGGCGGTCATGAGTCTGCAGGCGGTGAAGGCGGTGGAGATTGGCCGTGGCGTGACTGCGGCAGAGTCCATGGGATCGACCGTGCATGACAGCATCGGCTATGCGGAGGAAGGTGGCGAAAGTGCCACACGCTTTACGCGGCAGGGCAACAACGCAGGCGGCATGGAGGGCGGCATCTCCAACGGGGAAGATGTCACGGTGCGTGGCTATCTGAAGCCGATCTCCACACTGCGGCGTCCGCTGGGTTCGGTGAGCTTCGAAACGCGCGAGCCGGTTAAGGCGGCGTACGAGCGCAGTGATGTGTGCGTGGTGCCGGCCGCTGGCGTGGCTGCAGAGGCCATGGTGGCGCTCACGCTGGCAAGGTTGCTGCTGGAGAAGTTTGGTGGTGACAGCCTTGGGGAATCCCTGCGTAATTACAACGGCTACCGCGAACAGATTCGCGCGTTTTAGAGACAGGCAGCAGCATGATTTACCCGATTGTGAAGTACCCGGATCCCGTGCTCGCCCGCAAGGCCGATGCGGTGACGGTGTTCGACGCCGAGTTGGCGAAGCTGGTCGATGACATGTTCGAGAGCATGTATGCCGCGGAGGGCATCGGCCTGGCTGCGCCGCAGATCGGCGTCTCCAAGCGCATCTTCATTGTGGATGTTTCCTTCGGCAAGGAGCCAAAAGACAAGCTGGCCCTGATCAATCCGGAGATTGTCAGCCGGGACGGCAAGCAACTGGAAGAAGAGGGCTGCCTGTCGCTGCCGGACATTCGGGACAAGGTAAGCCGCGCCGCTCATGTCCGCATGCGCGCGCAGGACGTCCACGGCACATGGTTTGAGGTGGAAGGCGACGAACTGCTCGCGCGCGCCTTCCAGCATGAGAACGATCATCTTGACGGCATCCTGTTCATCGACCGCGTTTCGCGGCTGAAGCGTGAGCTGATTCTGCGCCGCATCCACAAGCTGCAAAAGAACGGCGAGTGGTAAGTGCGCCTCCTCTTCTGCGGAACACCGCAGTTCGCCGTGCCCACGCTGGAGGCGCTTGTCGCCGCGGGGCACGACGTTGCACTCGCGGTGTCACAACCGGACAAGCCCGTGGGTCGCAGCGCCGCCGTGAGTGCAACGCCGGTAAAGCGTGTCGCGCAGGCGCACGGCATCCCGGTCGCCCAACCGGAAAAGCTGAAGAACAACCTCGAGTTTCGCGACCAACTGGTTGCGATCGCGCCGGACGCAATCATCGTGGTGGCGTATGGCCGCATCCTGCCGCAGTGGATGCTCGATCTGCCGCGCTTCGGATGCCTGAATGGCCATGCCTCGCTGCTGCCTCGCTGGCGCGGTGCCGCACCCATCCAATGGGCCATTGCGGCCGGTGACACGACCACGGGTGTGACCACGATGCGGCTGAACGCCGGTCTTGATACCGGTCCCATGCTGATGAAGCAATCGGTTCCAATCACGCCGCACACCACGGCACCGGAGCTGTTCGGGTCTTTAGCGACGCTCGGTGCCGACCTGATGGTGCAGACGCTCCGCGATCTCGAAGCTGGGGCAATCGAGCCGCAAGAACAGGACGACGCAGAGGCGACGCTCGCGCCCATCCTCACGCGGGACGACGCGCGCATCGACTTCCGCCGAACCGCGCGGGAGATTGATTGCCGGTTCCGTGGTTTCCAGCCCTGGCCGGGTTCCTTCACCACCTTGCGCGGAAAGAAGCTGATCGTGCATGGAATGACCTACGACTGGAGCACTGCGAGCGGTGCAGAGCCCGGGAATGTGGATGTTCGCGCTGGTAATCTCCGCGTTACGTGCGGGGAAGGCAGCACACTGCTGCTGGATGAGGTGCAGCTTGAGGGCAAAAAGCGCATGTCTGCCGCAGACTTCCTGCGCGGTTTCCAGTTGCGCAGCGGAGAACTGCTGGGCGAGGCAGTCGCTTGAAGCAGGAGCGTGGCAGACCGCCTTCAAACAAGGCACGAACGATGCCTGCGCCTTCCCCAATAGCGCCCGCGCGTGCCGCGGCGTTTCACATCCTGACCCGCGTTAGCAGCAGTGCTGCGCACTCGGATGATCTGCTGCACTCGGCGGCTGTCAGCGCGCTTTCGCCGGAGGATCGCAACCTGACGACCGCGCTGGTGCTGGGCGTGCTGCGGTGGCAGTTGCACCTGGACGCGTTGCTGCGGCCCATGCTGCAGAGACCCGATGCCGACCTGCACCCGGCGGCCCTGCTGGCCTTGCGATTAGGTTTGTTTCAACTGCTATACCTCGATCGCATCCCAGCGCACGCGGCGTTGAACGAGAGCGTTGAGCTGGCGCGCGCGAACGGCGCGGCACACACTGTCGGCATGGTGAATGCAATTCTGCGGCGCGTTTCGCGTGAAAAGCCTGCAGAGCGCAAGCCGCTTGCCGTAGCGCTTACGCCGGCCGAACAGGCGCATCCGGAATGGCTGCTGCTGCGCTGGCGCAAGCACCTGGGCATGGCCGCCGCGCGTAGCCTGGCGGAATACGACCAGGCTGAACCGCCCCCGCATGCATTGTTTGCCGCTGACCCTGCGCTGCCGGAGATCGACGATGGCTCCCGCTTGGTGGCCGAACTGGCTGCGGCTGCGGTCCCGGATGCCCGGCGCATCCTGGATTGCTGCGCGCCCCCCGGAGGCAAGACAGCCATCCTGGCAGTGCGGCATCCAGCAGCAGAGGTCATTGCAGCGGACGTCAGCGACAAGCGCCTGATGGCTATGCGCAAGCGGCTGGATCAGAACCCGGCCCTGGCGCGCGTCCGTACTGTCATGGCTGACATGACGCGGCCACCCTCTGACCCTGCGCTGAAAGCAGGCTTCGACCTGATCCTCTGCGACGCGCCGTGTTCCGGCACGGGCACCCTTGCGCGGAATCCTGAGATCCGCCACCGCCTGCGGCTGGGCGATCTCGCCCGTCAGGCAGAACGTCAGCGAGCCATCCTTGCCACTGCTCTGGATCTGCTCAACCCGGGCGGCCGGCTGGTCTACTCCACCTGTTCGCTGGAACCTGAAGAGAACGAAGGCGTTGTGCGAAGCGCGCTGTCATGCCGCACCGACGTACATGCCGTCTCGCCCGCAACGCTGATCGAGAGCCTGCCGGAGATTGGCGAGAACGCGCGGCCGTTGCTGATGGCTGCGGCTCAGGGTGAGGCGCTCAGGACAGTGCCCGGCCAGCAGCCGTGTGACGGATTTTTTGCCGTGATCCTGGAGAAAGCCTGATCTAGAGCGAAGGTGTGGGTCCCGGCGCTGCCACTGAGGATGCAGCTGGCGCACCGGCGCTCATCTTCACGTGCGGATTGTCAGCGGCAGACACACGCGATCCCGCTGCAGGCACCTGCGTCACAACGACACCTGCGGGCACAAGCACTACGGGCGGGGGCGCGGTCGTGCCACTTGGCGAAGAAGGATCATCAGCCGGAGCCGAGGGCTGCGGCACGATAGCCCACACATGCAGGTCCATATCCTTCATCTTTAAGTTGGCAGCGGAATAGCTCATGCCGACAAGGTTCGGCATGACGTAGACCTTGGCGGCTGCTGCCTCCGGTTGGCTCAGCAGCAGACCCACCTCAGGCTTGTCGACACCTTCCGCGTTCGCGGGTGGGGTCTGCGCCAGCACCACGTCTGCGGCTCCCGGAGAAGGCAGGTACGCCAGCGTACCCATGTCCAGCGAAGACCGCCGGATCGCCATGCCGGCATCGTGCTCGTTCATGCCCACCGTGTCCGGAATAGTGGCGCGCTGCGGCCCCAGGCTCTCCGTCACGCGGACGTGCCAACCCTTGCGCACAGTGGAGCCCGCGGCAGGCGACTGCGACAGAACGCGCCCGGCCGGCACGGTGGTGGAGTAGAAACGGTTCTCGACCGTCAGGTTTAGCCGTGCGCTGCCGGTCTGGCCACCCGCTGCTTCCACGGTCATGCCGCTCAGGTTAGGCACTTCAACCTCTGCCGTGTGGATGGCCAACCGCATCGTGATCAGCGCAGACAGCAGCGCCACCGTGCTCATGGCCAACAGCACCATGCTGATGCGGAACCATCGCGAGGCACTGGCGGCCACCTCGTCCGGGTTGTGTCGGTAGCGGACGCGTATCTTCACTGCGGTTCCAGTGTAGCGGCACAAGTGCGATTGCCTAGGCAGACAGGAACGGGAACGCAGAGGACGCCGAGGTACAACGCAAAGGAGCGCGGAATCACCCTGCGCTGCGTTTCGATTCATAGAGGAAATAATCTCTGCGTCCTCTGCGCGTACCTCGGCATCCCTCTGCGTTCGTCTTTACCGCTCGTTGTCGGTCACCGGCTCGGGATGGATGAGCAGGCGCGTCACCTCCGGACGGCCGCGCAGAAACGCCGCTTCGAGTTGCGTGATAATGCGGTGCACTGTACTCATGGGCAGGTCGTCGGCCATGCTGCAGTGGCAGCTGATCTGAACGTGATCACCGGTGCGCAGAGCCACCACGTTATGCACATCCTCAATCTCTGGAAAGTGCCGTGCCAGGGCACACACCTGCTCTTCCAGGAGGTGGTCGTCGCGCACTTCGGTGGCGGTCTCAATGGTGCTTTCTTCGGCTTCGATGTGTGTGACCACGGAGCGGATCTCCGGCACCTCGCGCCGAATGGCTGCCTCAATCTGCGTGGTGGTCTCGTGCGCTTCGCGCAGCGGCATGTGTTCAGGCAATTCCAGGTGCAGTTCCACCAGCAGACCGCTCTCCATCTGCTGAACGGACACATCGTGAATGGCATAGTTGGAGCGCTGTGCCACCGCGCGCACCCGGTCAAAAACGCTCTCTTCCATGCTGGCCACTGGCACCGTGCGGATGACCACATCCGTTCCCGGCATCAACTGCTGCACGGCTTCGGAGGCAGCGAAGACGATCTGCTCTGATCGCTGAAAGGTGGTGTTGCGCGCCATACCCACCGCTACGTCGGCGAAATAGCGCGTCCCGGCGCGGCGCATGCGCACCTCGTCCACAAAGAGCACGCCTTCCACGCCGCGGATGGCGCGCACCAGTTGCTGCCGCATCTCGGGCGGAGTTGCATCGAGCAGGGCGTCGACCGTTTCACGCGCAAGCTGAACCGTCACCTTGAGGATGATGCATGACACCAGCAGCGCTGCAATCGGATCGGCCAGCTCCAGAGCGCGCACGCCGAACCGTTCCCCCGCGAAAGACGCAGCCAAGCCGACCAGCACCGCCAGGCTGGACCAAATGTCCGTGCCGAAGTGCAGCGCATCAGCCTCCAGCGCCTGAGAATGTGCCTGCTTCGCGACACGGGCCAACTGACGCGAGCGGGTGTAGTCCACGGCAATCGATAGCAGAAGAACTAGGATCGGCCAGACTGACTGCCGTAGCGGCAGGCTCTCTCCGTGGGAGTACCGCACGATCCGCAGCACAGCTTGGTACACGATCCAGAGCGAGGAACCAAGCATGAGCACGGTCTGGACAAAAGCCGACAAGCTCTCGACACGGCCGTGCCCGTAAGTGTGGTCATCATCCGCGGGACGGTCAGAAAGACGCACGCTGAACAGCGTCATGGCCGATGCGATCAGGTCCACGGACGAATGTGCGGCCTCGCTCAACATACCCAGCGACCCGGTCAGGAGTCCGGTAAGGACTTTGAGCAGCGTCATGCCGCCGGCAGCGAATACGCTCTGCAGGGCAGTGGCTCGCTTGGCTGCGGACGTCTGCTGCAGAGCATCCGTATCCGCTGGTGGTTTCTGCAGGGTGGCCCGCTGTCCTGCGCTCCGCGTCATAGGAACTCTCAGGCTACACCGTGGCGGCGAGGACAATGGAGCCGCGATGTGCAACGCGGCTCCGTTGTCCCCTGCTATGAAGACTTGTTCAACGTGGACAGATCGATGACGAAGCGGTAGCGGACATCACTTTTCAGCATGCGCTCGTAAGCCTCGTTCACCTTATTGATGGGTGTGATCTCGACGTCGCTGACGATGTTGTGTTCGCCGCAAAAGTCGAGCATCTCTTGGGTCTCCTGGATGGAGCCAATCATGGACCCGGCAATGGATTTGCGGCCTACAATCACGCCGAAGGCATTGAAGTTGCTGTTGTCCTCCGGCGCGCCCACCAGTAC
>CAXTBQ010000108.1:0-4692 GCA_964242065.1 uncultured Terriglobus sp.
GCTCCAGCACCTCTGCCATGCCGCCCACGTCCGTGACCAGCGCGGGCAGGCCAACGCTCATGCTTTGCAGCAGCGACATGGGCAGCCCCTCCGAAACGGACGACATGCAGAACACATCGGCCGCGCGAAAGAAGCCCGCTGTGTCCAGACGCTGGCCGTAGAACCGCACCACCTCTGCAATGCCGAGTTCTTCCGCCAGCAGCTCCAGCCCGGCGCGGGCGGGTCCGTCGCCCACGATCCACAGCCGCAGTTCCGGCACGCGCGGCGCGGCGATCGCGACGGCGCGCAGAAGCGTGGGCAGGTCCTTGATCGTTGCCACGCGGCCCACGAAGAGCAGCACGAACGTGCCGGGCTCCTTGTCGGCGGGAGCAGCCGCTTTCACCGGAGCGGCACCGTTGTATACCCGCACGATCTGCCGCGGGTCAGCCAACGGAGCGCCGCGCAGGTTCCGGCAGGTGATCTCGCAGATGCCGGCCACTCGATGCACAAAGGCGCGTGCGACCACGCTGAACTTGACCTCCGCACCGTGCTCGTAGGGCGGCGACACCAGGCTGTGCCGCGTGCTGATCACGCGCGCCCCGGCCATCCGCGCGCCCATGGCCGCCTGCAGCGTGGGCGCGGGATTGTGGCAGTGCACCACGTCCGGCCGCAGCGTGCGGAACAGCTCTCGGTAACGCAGCACGGTCTTCCACACCGGCGCTTCACCCAGCACATGCACGTGCACACCTTCAGCCTGCAGGATCTCTCCCAGTGGCCCCAGCTTGCTGTACGCGCACACCGAAACATCGTGCCCGGCCTCGCGCTGGATGCGGCCGAGCTGCGCGACCAGCACCTCCGCGCCGCCCATCTCCATGCTGTACACCGCGTGCACGATCTTCATCGGTTCCAGCCTACCGGACCCGGCCGCGCCGCCGATGAAAGCGGCTGCAGGGTGATGCCATGAAGCTTCCCAAACACGCGGAACTGTGGGTGCCGGGCTACCTCGGCAGCCGCCTGGACCGGCTGAGCGGCGGCACCAGGCCCAAACGCCTGTGGGTGGCAATTACCGACCACTATGAGCCCATGGGCGGCAACGTCTCGCTCGCGCAGGGCATGACTCGGGTGGCACACTGGCAGCGCCGCTGGCCCGAGATCGCCGCCTCCGCGCCGCGCGATGCCGCAGGCTCTGCACCCAAGTTCACGTTCTTCTACCCAGAGGAGGAATACCAGCAGCCGGTCGTTGCCGCGCTGGAACCCATGGTCCGCGCCGGCATCGCCGATGTGGATGTGCACATCCACCACGACCACGACACAAACGCAGCCTTTCGCCAGAAAGTCGCCGCCTTTACCCGCCGACTGCACGAGCAGCACGGCTTTCTGCGGCACCACGCCGGAGTGCTCGCCTTTGGCTTTATCCACGGCAACTGGGCGCTGGACAACTCGCGTCCGGATGGCAAGTGGTGCGGCGTACAGGGCGAACTGCAGGCACTGCGCGACCTCCACTGCTACGCCGACTTCACCATGCCGTCCCTGCCCAGCCCTACGCAGGGCGGCAGGATCAATCGCATCTTCTGGACAGACGGTGATCCGGCAAAGCCGCGCGGTTTCGACCAGAGCATCGACGCGACCCCCGGCGGCGGCGTGCAGGGCAACGGCATCCTGATGATCCCCGGCCCCAGTGGCCTGCGCTTCCGCGAGCGCCTGATGCCGCGCATTGAAACCGGTGAGATCGCCGTGTACGACGCGCCCACACCATACCGCGTGGAGCGCTGGCTCAGTCTGGCACCGCGCTTGGGCGAGGACATCTTCGTCAAGCTCTACGGCCACTCCGCGCGCGAGGACAACGCAGGCGCGCTGCTGGGTGAGCGGCCCGGCACCGGCACGCTGGAGCCCATGTTCCGCGACATCCACGCCGCAGCCGCGCGGCACGGATTGAAACTGCATTGGGCCACGGCCTATGAGATGTTCTGCGCCGTGGAACGCATCGCGGCAAAGGCCGGTCAGCCGCTGCTGCCCGCCGCCGCACAGGTCCCTGCTTGAATGTGCTGCTGGTGAGCTTTTCCTTTCCACCGGCGGGCGGAGTGGGCGTGCTGCGAGCGCTCAGCCTGGCGAAGTACCTGCCGGAAAACGGTGTTCGCGTGGACGTGCTGACCGCGCGCAACGCGCCCGCCGTGTTGCGGGACGAAGGCCTGCTGCGCCAGGTGCCCGAGAGTGTCACCGTGCACAGTACGTGGACGCTGGACCTGCCGTTTGCCGTGCGCAAATGGCTCCGCGAGCGACTGGGAGGCAGTAAGTCCGCGAGCCAGCGAGCGGCCGGCAAGCCGCATCCGCTGAAGCGATGGATCGCCGACCTGCTCCTACCCGATCCACAGATCACCTGGCTGCCGTTTGCCGGCCGCGCTGCATCGCGCATCATTCGTCAGCGGGAGATCGATGCTGTGATCATCACGGTGCCGCCGTTTTCCAGCGTGATGCTGACCCGGCGGCTGCGGAGGCAGTTTCCCCACCTGAAGATCGTGCTCGACTTCCGGGATGAGTGGCTGAACACCACGCTGCACCTGTTGAGCCTGAACGCCAGTTCCCGTGCGCGCGCCGTGGCCGAGCGCACGGAGCGGCAGGCCGTGGCCGTGGCAGACACCGTGGTCGCCGTGACAGAGGCGGCACGCGACGCCATGCGTGCCCGCTACCCGGAGCAGCCGGCAAACAAATTCGTTAGCATCTCGAATGGTTATGATGGTGAACCATCCACTGTGCCTGCCACGCCTGTCGTAAAGGCGGCGGACGAACCGGTCACCATTACCTACCTGGGCTCGCTGTACGGCACTACCGAACCCACCAGCTTTGTGGAGGCCGTGCTCGGCCTGCCACCGGAACTGCGCGCTCGCCTGCGCCTCCGCTTTGTCAGCCACTTCGAACGGCCGGTGTACCGCCAAACACTGGACCGGCTGGGCAGTATGGCGGAGATCTCCGGCTTTCTGCCGCAGGCGGAGGCGCTGCGCCTGCTCGACGCGACCGACTACGTTCTGCTCCTGTCGCACGATCCTGTGAACGTGTCCGCGAAGTTCTACGATTACCTGCGCTCCGGCAAGCCGATTCTTGCAGCCGTTCATCCGGAAGGTGATGTGCGCCGCCGCCTGGAAGAAACGCGCGCGGGCCGCTGGGCCGACATTCGCGATGTGGCAGCCATCCGTGACCTGCTTGCGGCTACGCTGTCCACGTGCCCCTGCGCGTGGTTCCAGCCGGACGCCGCAGCCATCGCACGCTACCATCGCAGGCCACTCGCAGCGCAATACGCGGCGCTGCTGCAATCGTGGGAGGCACGTTGAAGGTTGCTCTCGTCACCAGCTATTGGCCTACGTCGGCGCAGCCTTGGGCGGGCCACTCCGCGTACCAGACGGTCAAGCACCTGGCGCAGCAATGCGAGGTGTGCGCCTTCTGCCCGGAAGCCGTGTACCCGTCGCTGCTGCGGCCGAAGACCGGCGGGCAGCGCTTCGATCGCAGCTGGCAGCCGGCAGGCGTGGAGACGCGCTATGTCCCCTATCCCGTGCTGCCGGTGGTGTCTCGTCCGTTGAACGGGTGGGCCATGTTTCGCCGCCTGCTGCCGCACGTACGCGCGTGGCAACCGGACGTGATTCTGAACTACGTGGTCTACCCGGACGGCTCCGCGGCGGTGCGTCTGGGCGAGGCGTTGGGAGTGCCCGTGGTGCTCACCGCCATCGGCTCGGACCTGAATCGCATCCCCGGCAATCTGGTGCGGCGGCTGACCGTCTCCACACTGCGCCGTGCTGCGTTTACGACGGCGGTCAGCGCGGACCTGCTGCGTACCGCCCGCTTGCTCGGTGCCGAGCCCAGCCGCAGCGCCGCCATTGTGAATGGCTGCGACACCGCAGTGTTTCATCCTCGTAACCGGGCAGCGGCCCGCGCAGCGTTGGGTGTTGATCCAGCGGCCAGGGTCATGCTGTACGCGGGTCGGCTGGACGTGCGCAAGGGTCTGCGCGAACTGGTGGACGCCCTGGCCGGCCTGCGCACACGCGCGTCCGGTCTGGTCTGCTACCTGCTGGGCGACGGGCCGGACAAGCCGCTGCTGCAGGCCGCCATCGCGAAGCATGGCTTGGAGAGCACGGTGCGCTTCGTTCCCGCCGCGCCCACCGAGACCGTTGCGCAGTGGATGGCCGCGTGCGAGCTGTTCACGCTGCCCAGCTACAAGGAAGGCTGCCCCAACGTGGTGCTGGAAGCGCTCGCCTCTGGCAGGCCCGTGGTGGCAACGAACGTGGGCGGCATCCCCGAACTGATGGACAGCCGCAGCGGCCGCCTGGTGCCCGCGCAGAACGCCGCCGCGCTGGAAACCGCTCTAGAAGAGACGCTGGCGCAGGATTGGTCTGCCGAGACGATCGCGGCGCAGCACCACCGCAGTTGGGAAGACGTGAGCCGGGAGTTGGAGAGTGTGCTGCGATCCGTGCTCTGAATCATGTAGAGTTGCGGGCTGAAGGTCCCGCGCTGTAATAGCCTAGGGCGAAGGCCTGGGTCCACATCCGCCCCATACCATTGCGGGCTGAAGGCCCGCGCTATCGCGCAGCACCAATCTCTAAGCAAATCTCTGAACTCCGACTGCACATGCAGCGCCGTCACAAGAACCTGCGGCGGGACATAGCGCGGGCCTACAGCCCGCACCGCTTCACTGGCTCGAACCTGGGCCTACGGCCCAGGCTATTA
>CAXTBQ010000108.1:4702-10452 GCA_964242065.1 uncultured Terriglobus sp.
TTCTTGCACCTTGTGCTCTGCGTTCAACATCCCCTAGCTGCGCTGCGGGATGACGATCCAAGATCAGTAGGAGAATCACCCCTGCGTGCGGTACCACGCAATCGTCTTCTCCAGCCCGAAGTGCAGATCGGCCACCACCTCATAGTTCAGCATCTGCTTGCTCAGCGAGATGTCCGCAAGCGAGTGCTTCACATCACCATTGCGTTCCGGCTGGAAGTTCACGCCGCCCGTGTAGCCGGTGATCTGCTTGATCGCTTCAAATGCATCCAGCAGCGTGACTCGCTTGCCGGTGGCCACGTTGAACACCTTGCCGCTGACAGAGGCCGGAGCTTTGGCCGCCAGCAAGTTTGCGCAGACCACGTTGTCGATGTAGGTGAAGTCGCGGCTGGTCAGGCCGTCGCCAAAGATGGTGGGTGTTTCATCGCGCATCATCAGTGCAATGAACCGCGCCAACACGCCGCTGTATTGCGACGACGGGTCCTGCCGCGGACCAAAGATGTTGAAATACCGCAGCGACACCGTCTCCAGCCCGTAGGTCTGCGCGTAGCTGCTCAGGTAGTGCTCGCCCGCCACCTTTTGCACGGCGTAGGCAGAGACAGGTTCGGGCAGCATGCTCTCGCGCTTGGGCTGCTCCGGCGCGTTGCCGTACGCGGCAGAGGAAGCGGCATACATCAACCGTTTCACGCCCGCGTGGCGCGCGGCTTCCAGCACCTGCAGCGTGCCGTTCAGGTTTGTGTTGTTGGTGCCGACCGGGTCCTCCACGGACTTGGGCACCGACGCCACAGCAGCCTCATGGAACACGTAGTCCACACCGCGGCAGGCGTCGCGCAGCGCGGAGAGATCGAGGACGCTCGCCTCGCGAAAATCGATGCGGTGGGCGATCTCCTGGAGGTTCTCGCGCTTGCCCGCGCTCAGGTCATCGATGCCGATGACCTCTGCACCTTCGTCGAGCGCGGCGCGTGCCAGGCTGGAGCCGATGAAACCGGCAATCCCCGTGATGAGTAGTTTTGCCATACGAATCCCTTTCAAGCTGGGCAGAAAAGCAATGGTTCAGGCTTGCCGTTGCTGATGATACGTGACACGGTTCCGGCCACTCCAAAGCACCTTCAGCCAGCGATATCCAACGGTGCTCTTTCTGAACCGGAGTTGATCAGGTTGCTTAAACAAAGAAGTACCGCAGCAAGTTGCGCTGCGGTACTTATGACTAAGGCAGGATTGCAGGGAACAGTCTGCTTATGCCCGAACCAAGCGGCGGCGAATCAGTCCACCGACAGACAGAACGCCCGTGCCCAATAGCGCCAGCGAGCTGGGTTCCGGCGTCACCTGAACCACGCTCACGCCGTCAAGCAATGAGAACGGGGGTTCGCCGCCGGGGGTGCCTTTGGCCAGGAAGCTCAGGGTTTCCGTGGTGCTGGTTGCAGTGAAGTCGAGGTAGGTGTACTTCCAGCCGGTGAAACCATGGTTGTCGTCCTGCAGAATGGCCGTGGTCTGGCTCTGGGTGGTGGTGCCGTCAGAGAGCGAAACCTGGAAGCCTTCGGTGGTGGCGCCGTTGAAGCCGTACTGCTGCGCGCCCGCGTAGTAGAAGCCCACGCGCGTGTTCATGCCGACCGTCAGGCCGGTGAGCACCTGCGACACGGCGGCACTCTGGTAGGCGCCGTCCATGCCAAGGAAGTTGCCGCCGTCCGGGCTGGAGCTGATGCCGTTGTTGCCCCAGAGCGAAACATAACCGGCGTTGCCGTACGCCGAGCCGTAGCTGCTGCCGGAAGCGGTGCTGCCGGTAAAGACAAAGTTATAACCGAGCGTGTTGCTGTCATAGGAACCGTTGGTCCAGCCTGTAACATGCTGCGCCGTGCTGCTGCCATCCATGTGGTAATCCAACTGGTTGGATACGCCCTTGGTGGAAAGGCTCTCGAAGCCGCCGTTGACTACGTTGATGTTGATGACACCGGCGTTCGCGGCCGTGGTGCCGGCAACGCAGAGCAGGGCAGAGAGAACAAGACGGGGAGAGAAGAAGGACAGGACACGCATCGATAAGCTTCCTAAGTGAGAGATTGCAGTAGGTCAATTTCTTCGCCGGGGGAGTTGCGCGACCGACCTTCCTGTTATTGCGATACTAACGAGCGAACGAACCCGTGCAACGTTTTCAGCCGTGTTGAGTGGAATTTACTTACAATGCCATCCCGAATTGAACTTACAAGTTACGGTGATATCTGACCTTCTAAATCCGAAATTAGTACAGGCCCCGTGCAGTCATCGGACACTCACGACTACGGCAATGTTATGGTGACTGCCGAAGGCGTTACAAGCAGTTAACCTTGCTATCTATCGCCGAATTTGAACGGGTCCAGCAATTGCCGGAACAGCGACGGCGCAAGTTTTTGCCGAATGCCGTAACGTTGCGGATGGCTGCGCCCGGGCAGATGAAGCGTTCCAAAAATGCGGTCTAGCACCGGCAGCATGGACGCGTAGTTCTTGTTGTAGAGATCCTGGTGATCGTCCGTGTGGTGCCAGTGGTGAAACGCAGGCGTGGCAATCACGTGTTCCAGCGGCCCCAAGCGCCAACGGACGTTGCTGTGGATGAAGAAACCCCACACCGTTCCCGCCAGCACCACCAGCAAGGGCAGCATGCCCGCGGCACCACGAACCGGAGCGGCCAGGCCCAGCATGTACATGGGTACCAGGCCGCACAGCCGCGTAAACACCACGTCGATCGGGTGCGCGCGCGTGTTCACCAGAAAGTCCATCTCCTCGGCGCTGTGGTGCACGGCATGAAAGCCCCAAAGCGCAGGAATTTCGTGGCTCCAGCGATGTCCCCAGTAGAAGCCGATCTCGCCGACGACGAAGGCAAGCACCGCGCGCACAACGACCGGCAGCGCATTGACCCAGTGCAGGTAGCCGGCCGGCATCACGTGCAGCACGGCCCAGGTAAGTAGAGAAAGCGGCACACTGAGCAGCAACGCGGGAGAAAGGCTGCTCAGGAAGTAATAGAACAGGTCTGCTAGAACGTCTTTGCGGAAAACCTTCTTGGGATGCAGCGCGAACAGCCGCTCCAGCGGCGCGAAGATCACACAGAGCAGGAGCAGCCATACGACCAGCCGAATGACCTGCAGCAGGGCTGCTACAAACCTGGGATCGAGTTGTTCTAGCAGGTCACGCATCGCATACCCGGGCCGCGTGGGTATCCGCGTCCAACTGGTAGTACGCCTATCGGCACCCAGGGGATGGCTGTTCAGGCGGTAAGTGGATATCACCTACGCCCGATGGCGACGAAGAACGGCGGAGAGCAGGTGCCCGCCGCTACTGAGGCAGCGCAGATCGTCTGCGCGGTCCGCGAAGTAGCGTGCGTTGATCGCGTCGCGATGGAGGTCTTCCAGCACCTGCCAACCGGACGCGGCAAGTTGCGCGTGAAGCTCTTCCGGCAAGAAGAAGCTTTGGAATGGCTCGCCCGCGGCGGCCACGCGAGCAGCCAGCGAGTCGAACGCAAGCTGCTCAAGAAAGGGCAGCGCCGCACGCGGCAGGGCGTAATCCATCAGGAGGACGCTGCCTGCCGCACCGGTGGACAGGTACTGCAGCGTGGAGCCAAATGCCTCTGGCTGAAGATAGGGCACCACGCCCAGCCAGGCGAACACCGCCGGCTGATCCCGCCGGAACCCTGCCGCTTCCAACCGCTCGCCGAGGGCGTCGTGCTGGAAGTCCACCGCGACGTGCACAGCGGACGGTGGCGTTGAGATTGTTGCCTGCTGCAGCAGGGAGAGCTTCCAGCGCTGCGTGTCCGGGTGGTCCACCTCAAACACGCGCAGGTCTGCGTGCGGATTGCGGTAGGCAAACGTGTCCAGCCCCGCTCCGAGCAGGACGTACTGCCGGACGCCGCGTTCCACGGCCTGGGCCAGCGTGTCCTCTGCAAAGCGCGACCGCGCCACCAGGAACGCACGCAAAGCCACGGACGAAGGCTTGCGCGGGGCACGGACATCGATAGTGGCGTCCGGGCCCAGGATGCGCAGCGCCAGCGGATCCGCAAACACCAGCGGCCTGTCGACCAACTGGTGCGCGGCACGGCGCAGCGCCACGCGGTACGCCGTCCGGGATGGCTTGCCAATCTCCAATGCTCTGCCAGTATCCGGCAGGAGCAGCGTTTACTGCACGTTCAGCGTGAAGGTGGTGTTGGACGTGAGCGTGGTGGTGGCGGTGGGCGTGGATGCCGTCACGCGAATGACATAGCTGCCGCTGTTGGCGGAGGTGGTCGTCGTTCCCGTGCCGGTCCCTGTTCCCGTGGTCGTTCCGGTGGAACTGGAGCTGCCGCTGCCGCAGCCGGAGAGGCCGAAGGAGCAGCCTGCCACAAACAGGAACAGCAGCAAGCGCGCGCCTTGGCGATTGCCACGGCGAAGCAGCAGGAGCAGCAACGGAAGCGGCAAGAACGCCCAGCGGATATCCCGGTGTGTTTGATTTAAAGCTCGCGCCACAGCCTGCGCTGTGAGCAGCGGTATGCCACCGGCAGAGGAGCAACTGGCTGCGGTGGTGTACAGGGTGAGCGCCCCAGTCACGGAACCGTTCGCCGGCAGGGCAAGCGTCCGCGGCGACAGGCTGTAGCAACCGGAGAACGTCGCGCCCGTGTAGCTGACCAGGCTCAACGTGATGCTGGTGATGCCAACCGCACCGCCGTTCGAGGCAACGGTGATGGTCCCGCTGACCGTGCTGCCATAAGTGGCATTCAGTGTGCTGGAGGAAAGGGAGGTGGATGTGCCCGCACCGGTCACCGTGAACGTGGCGGTCGCCGACCCGGTGGTGTAGGTGTTGTCACCATAGTAGGTCGCGGTAACGGTGTGGCTGCCCGCCGTGTTTGGAGCGGTATAGGGGATGGAAGCCGCACCCGCGGAGACCGTACCCGTACCCGCAATGGTGCCATCGACCGCGAACTGAATGCGGCCCGTGGGTGCTGCGCCGCTGCCCGTGGCGGTGGCAGCCAGCGTGATCGTTGCGCCCGCTGCCACGCTGGTGGGCGAGGTCGTGACGGTGACCGTGGGTGCCAGGGTCTGCCCGGAACTGGTGACCACGACATTCACGGCACCAGAGACTGTCTGGTAAATGCTGCCGGCAGCTGGTGTGTACGTGGCGGACACCACGCGAAGCCCGGCTGTGGCAGTGCCGGCGAGCGTGTACGTGGCAACGCTGTTCGTAAGCGAAACAGCGGTGGAGGTGCCGCTGTCAGTGGTGAAAACCACGGTGCCGGTCGGCGTTCCAGCGGTGCTGCTTACCGTAGCTGTTACGGTGGCCGCAGTGTTCAGCGGAACGGACGTGGGCGACACTGCAAGCGAGAGCGTCGGCGTGACCGCAACCGCGGTGATCGACAGGGAAGCGGTGCCCGGCGAGTTGCTCGAGTCTCCGGAGTAAGCAACAGAGACGGTATGATTTCCCGCACTGGTGAAGCCGCTATAGGTATAGCTGGCCGCGCCGGACGTGAGCGCGACCGCGGAACTCACGGGGGTGCCGTCAATGGAGAAGGTGAGGCTACCGGTCGGCGTGGAGCTGCTGCCTGAAACAGCAGCGCTAAACGTGACGGTGGTTCCGGCCTTAACAGAGCTGGCCGCACTCAGTAGAATTCGTGGTGTTTTGGCGGAGTAACCTGCCAGCGCACTCTGGAGCGCCGGAATGTTGATGGAGCCAAGACCGGTGACCAGGTCATAGCCAGTGGTCGTGGTGTAGCCCAGCGATCCGGTGGTGCAGTCCGTGGATCCCACGGTGCAGGCCACAAT
>CAXTBQ010000109.1:0-10310 GCA_964242065.1 uncultured Terriglobus sp.
TCCTCCCCCCCCGCCCGGAGCGCCGCCGCCGGCCATACCGACCTCGCCGATCATGACGGTGGGGCAACCCATGATGATGGGGTTCGCCGGCCCCAAAGCGAGTCCCGGCTTCTCGATGACGATGTCGCCCATGCGACAGGCCATCTGAAAATTGATCATGACGGTGGGGCTACCCATCAGCACGGAGCCCACGCCGTCTGCGCCACTGATGCTCACGGCCGGGCAGGCATGCTGGTCGATCATGGCTCGCCAGGCGGGCATGCCCCCGATCAGGACGTTAACGCTCCCGGGGCCGGGTGCCAGCGGCATGCCGTGCGTTGTGGGATCCGCGATGCGCGCTGCTGGTGGCATCTTCGCTTCTCCTCAAAGGCCTTTTGAACGTCCGCATGGCGCTCGCATCCAACCTATCACGGCACACGTTGCAGCGGTGCCCCAAACGACGTTCCGAATCGGCGCGGGTCGAGCAGCACAGATGACAAGAAGCATTGCTGTCACCCTGCTCGGCGGGTAGGTTGAACTGAAGTTCATCCCGGCCTGAGCACGTTCTATCCAGACGTGCGACGGTCTGGTCATCACGCTACGGCTGCGCGGCTCTTCCTCTGCATTCCAGCCCGGCGCAAGATCCAGGCAACCGGCTGCTCCTTCGCTGGGCTACCGCAACAAGCAGGAGTTATGCGTCTTCTCAGTTCCACATGCTTGTCCGTCTGCGGCGCCGGATTGTTCTCCGCGTCGCTCCTGGCGCAGACCGGCATACCGGCGCAAGAGCCTTCCGTCCCGCCGCAGATACCTTCTTCCTCCGAAGGCGTGAGTTCAGTTGCTTCACTGGCCAATTCCGCCGACACGCCGAGCTGCCGGCCAATGGGTGACGCAACGCTGGATGCCGCAAAGGACGACCTCTCTATCGACGCGGCCTCGCTGGATGAACGCGCGCCCTCGCGGTGCGCCTCTCCGGCCGCGGCGGCAGGTTCCTCCACGACGGCAGCTTTCCCCACGTCCGCGACCCGGGGCAGCACGTCGACGGCTCCGCTGATGCGGTCCACAGAGCTGACCGGCCCGTCTAGCCAGGCTGCTGTGCAGGGCGACCCGCTCAGGCAGGCTGAGACCGCCGCACGTGCTGCCGCACTGGAAAGCAGCCGCATGCAGGCTGAGGGTCCGCAAACTGTCCGAGCAAAGGTGCCGTACAGCAACATTCCTGCGCTTCGGGATCTCTACACGCAGGTCCCATCAACCGGAGGCATCCTCCGCCGCTTCGGCAGTGAAGCTTTCTTGCTGGGGTCTGGCAATGCGGGGCAGTTGCCGTCCGATCTTCCCGCCGGGCCGGATTACATCCTGGGGCCGGGCGATCAATTGCTGCTCAATCTGTGGGGCAGCCACACCGAGCGGCTGAACGTTTCCGTAGATCGCCAGGGCCAGATCGCACTACCGGAAGCCGGTACCCTGCAGGTGAACGGCCTGACCATTGCCCAGGCGCAGGCCGCCGCGCAACGGGCACTAAACACCCAGTTCAAGGACGAGCACGCGGAAATCTCTTTGGGCCGCCTTCGAACCGTGCGCGTGTACGTGGTGGGCGACGTGCAGCGGCCGGGTGCTTACGATGTGAGCGCGCTTTCGACGCCACTCTCCGTTCTGTACGCAGCGGGCGGTCCTACGGCGCGCGGCTCGCTGCGCATGCTGAAGCAAATGCGTGGCGGCCGGTCCGTTGCAGACATCGACCTGTATGACTTCCTGCTGAAAGGAGTTCGCTCAGCCGTCGAACGGTTGCAGCCTGGCGACACCATCCTGGTGCCGCCCGTAGGCCGCCAGGTGACCGTGGAAGGTGCCGTCCACCACCCCGCCATCTATGAACTGAACGGCGAAAGCACGCTGCAGCAGGTGCTGGATCTAGCCGGCGGCGTACTTCCCATCGCGAGCCTGAACGGTCTGGAAGTGTCGCGCGTGGAAGCCAACAATCGCCGCACCATGTTGAGCATCGACCTGCCCGGCAATGCGGGCTCAGGCACCGCGACCGGCTTCCGCGTACAGGCGGAGGACCGCGTGACCGTTCCGCAGATCCTGCCCTACAACCAGCAGGCCGTGTACCTTGCCGGGCACGTGTTCCGTCCGGGATCGTACGCCTTCCGCCAGGGTCTTGCGCTGACAGACATCCTGCGCTCGTACCAGGATGTGCTGCCGGAACCTGCCGAGCGAGGCCAGATCGTTCGCCTGGTGGCTCCGGATCTCCACCCCGTTACCCTCCCCTTTCAACTTGCTGACGTGCTCGCCGGCAACTCTCCCACACTGCTTCAGCCGTTTGACACGGTGGAGGTCTTTGGCCGGTATGAAGCCGATGCGCCTCACGTCAAGATCGAAGGCGAAGTGCTTCGTCCGGGCAAATATCCGCTCCCCGCCGGTATGACCGTCTCGGCCCTGGTGGAGATGGCCGGCGGCTTCAATCGCAGCGCCTTCCGCGATGCCGCCGGCCTTACCAGCTATACGGTGCAGAACGGCCAGGCCGTGGAGATCGGTCACCGGGAGGTGGCGCTTGCGGGAGCCATGGCTGGCGACAAGGCAAGCGATCTGCAGCTCAAATCCGGCGACGTGCTCAGTATTCGCCAGATGACCGGCTGGGCAGACATCGGTGCGTCGGTCACGGTCTCCGGTGAGGTGGCGCACCCCGGCGGGTACGGCCTGGCCGTGGGTGAACGCCTGAGTTCCGTTCTTCGACGTGCCGGTGGCTTGCGCCCCGAAGCTTATCCGGAAGCATCCACCTTCAACCGGATACAGGTCCAGGAGCTGAACGAGCAAACTCGCCAGGATATGATTCGCCGCCTGGAAAGCGCGCCGCTGAATGTAAGAGCAGGCGCAGGCATCTCCGCTGCGGAAGAGCAGCAGCTCACCGCTTCGTTGCAGGCACAGCGCATGCAACTGATTGCCGCGCTGCGCAGCCGCCCTGCAAATGGTCGCCTGGTAGTCAACCTGTCCGCGGATACGAACCGCTGGCAGGGCACACCGGATGACATCGTTCTTCGTGCGGGAGACACCATCCTCATTCCGAAGCGTCCGGATTTTGTGCTGATCGGCGGGCAGGTTTACAACCCGACTGCTGTCAGCTTCCAGCCGGGTCACGATGCAGGCTGGTACCTGAACCAGGGGGGCGGAGCCACACGTTACGGAGACCGGAAGCGTGCGTACGTGCTGCGCGCGAACGGATCGGTGATTGCACACGACGGTTTCGGCCGGGGCGTACTCCACATTCGCATGCTGCCCGGCGATGCCGTGGTGGTACCGGAAAAGCTGATTACCGGGAGCAACGCCCTGCGCGATGTGCTGGCCACGGCGCAGGTGGTGAGTTCCCTGGCACTTACCGCAGCCGTTGCCGGAGGTCTGTAGCCAAACAAGGTTGGATCGCAACTTTTAGCACCGGTAGCAGATGCGAATGGGAGAGAACGATTCGGTGGGTTGGAATGGGATAGGTCACAGGTACCGGCAGGTCGTCCGAGCCGTCTCATCCGGCCTCTTGAGCAAGGGCGTGAACCTGCTGGTCAACCTGGTCCTGGTACCGGTGGTGCTGCACCATCTTCACCCCGAAAGCTATGGCATTTGGGTGACTATCACCGGCGCGGCAAACATGTTCTTTCTGTTGGACATAGGCATTGCCAACACCCTGACCAACCTGATTGCCGAAGCAGACGCCGCCGGCAACACGCGCCTGGCGGCGGAGTACTTCAGCAGTGCCTTCTGGACGGTTTGCATGGTGAGTGGCAGCGCTGGACTGGCAGGCTGCTTGCTGTGGCCCCATATTGACTGGGTTGCGCTGCTCCACGTGACGGACCCCTCGCTGTATACCACCACTTCGAGCGCGATTGCCACGGCTTTGTTCATCCTGCTGCTATCGCTGCCTGCAGGCCTGGCCGCACGCCTTCTGGCCGGCTATCAGGAGATGCACCTGGCCAATCTGTTTGCAGCGGGTGGTAGCATCGCGAGCCTCTGCGGGGTCCTGTTTGCGCTGCATAAAGGTGCGGGGCTGCCGGGTCTGGTGGCTGGATATGTAGCGCCAGTGACCGGGGCAAACTTCCTGCTCTTGGCTTGGGTCGTCCTTGTCCACAAGCCATGGCTGAAGCCGCTGCCTGCACGGCTGCGCCGCCTTCACGTTCAGCGAATCCTGCGTTCCGGTGGACAGTTCTTCGTGATCCAGGTGGCCGGACTGGTGGTCATGAACTGCGACAACCTGGTGCTTTCGCACTATCTTTCACCGGCTGCAGTCACACCCTACAACGTGACCTGGCGGCTAGTAGGTTACGTCCTGGCGTTGCAAGGGCTGCCTGTGGGAGCGATGTGGCCGGCGCTGGCAGATGCGCATGCGCGTCGCGATCTGCCCTGGATACGCTCCGCTTACCGGCGCATGCGTTGGCTGACGCTTGCCATCCTGGCTGTGGCAACAAGCACTCTGCTCCTATTCGGCAGGATCATCATCCGCTTGTGGGCCGGTCCGGCAGCGGTCCCCGATTTCAACCTGCTTCTGCTGATGTGCGTGTGGATGTGCCTGTGCGCAGTGACGGTGTACCAGAACAACCTGATGGGTGCTGTAAACCGTGTGGCGCGGCAGGCAATGTCTTCCGGCCTGGCTGCCGTGGTCAACTTGGCGCTCTCCATCTGGTGGGTTCGTACCCTGGGGCAGACCGGCGTCATCCTGGCCACGGTAGTCTCCTGCGCTGTCTTCGTCATGGCCGTGCAGGTCGTCGAGGTAAGGGGCATTTTGCGCGGTGACGATCTCTCACCAGATGAGGTGCCGACCCATGCCTGAACGTTCGTGCTTTTCCTCTGAGTACCGGCAGGACCACCTATGAAAGTTCTTTGCGTCTTTACCGAGTACAACTACGGCGATTCCCGCCGTGGCGTGAGCATCGAATATGCTTCCTTCCTGCCGGCTATTCAAAGCCTGGGCCACGAAGTGATGCACTTCGAAACGTGGAACAGCACACGCTTCCCAACTTACGGAGATTTGAACCGTGCGCTGCTGACGGCCGCCGAGCAGTGGCAGCCTGATCTTATCTTTACCGTTCAGCGCGATTATGAGATCTGGCTTGAGACGCTGGAGACGCTCGGCAGCGATATGGGCATCGCGTTGGCAACCTGGATTACGGATGACAGTTTCAAGTTCAAGCACTACTCGCGCTTTATCGCACCTTACTATGACAGCATCGGCACCACCTATGATTACCGTCTGCGGGATTACGAAGCCGCAGGCATCCAAGGCGCGCATTACACCCAATGGGCGGCGAATGAACAATGGCTGAAGGCGCCCCGGCCCGCGCGCGAATGCACCTATCCGGTCAGCTTTGTCGGCACAAGATATGGCGAACGCGAACAGCTCATTAACCGACTGCGTGGCGCAGGTCTGGATGTTACCTGCTTTGGTTTCGGATGGGCGAGCGGTCCTGTGTCGACGGAGCAGATCCCGCAGATCATGCGAGACAGTGTGATCAGCCTGAACTTTAGTGCGGGCTTTCGGTCAGACGGTGGGCATGACCGTCAACTCAAGGCGCGAACTTTTGAGGTACCGGGGGCGGGCGGTTTTCTGCTCTCAGAACAGGCGCCCGCAATCGAGCAGTTTTACCGCATCGGTTCAGAAATTGATGTATTCGACGGCGAGCAGGAGCTGGAACAGAAGCTTCGCTTCTACCTGGAGAGCCCCGCGCTGCGCGACCGCATGGCAAACGCTGCATACCTGCGCACGCGCACGGAGCACCTGTACCCGTTCCGCTTGCGTGAGCTCTTCGAGCTGGCACTGAACAGGCGTGCAATGCGTGTCGAGAAGCAGCCAGCTGGCCAGCGGCCACGCACTGCCGGTGCAAGGAACGGCTCACTAACCGCTCTTGAGCGTTCAGTGCGAACCTTATTGGTCAAGCTTTGCCGCGCTATATGGGGTGAGCAACGCGCCCTGAAGGCTGCACGCCGCTTAACTTTCGAGATCTCTGTGCGGCTGCTACGCGGCAGAACGTTTACCTCCAACGGCTTGCCGGGCCGTTTTTTTCCCTACGTCTAGGCACGGCCGCGCAATCTGCGCAGGGCCAAGCGGGTACGTACCACCCACGGCAACTTGATAACAATGGCAAGCACGTACTTGAGCGAACCCGTGCGGAGCAGCTCAGTAAACAGGAAGCCCGAGGTCTCATAAAACACCGCACTCGTTAGTTGCGGCCGAGTGATTTGCGCCGCGTGGCGGCGGTAACGCACCAGCACCTGATCCAGGTTGTGCAGTTTGCGGTTTTTGTTACGCGCGATTCGCAAGAATAACTCCCAGTCCTCGGCTGAGTGCGCGTACTTATAACCGCCTACGGCGAGCAGGGCATCTCTGCGGAACATCAGAGCGGGGTGCGGCATGGGATTGCGCAGCGGCAGCACCGCGCGGATGTCGCGGTCCGTCTCATAGAACGGGTAAGGCCGCGCAAGCGTTGCCCCGTGCTCATCCATCATCTCAAGCCGGCAGCCCAGTGCGGCAATGTCGGGGTGCGCGTCAAGGTAGCCTGCCTGCGTGGCAAGCCGTTCCGGCAGGCTGATGTCGTCGCCATCCATACGCGCAATGTACTCGCCTCTTGCTTCAGAGATGCCAAGGTTTAGCCCTGCAGCCAGGCCACCCACACGCAACGACGGCACAATGCGCACGCGCGGGTCGCCCGCGGCAAATCTCAACACCGCATCTTCCTGCCCGCGCAGCCTCCAATCCGTAATCACGATCAGTTCTAGGCTCTTGAGGCTTTGATCGAGAATGCTTTTGATGGCGAGCCGCAAGTATTCATCTGGGCGATGGCAAGGCAGCAAGACCGTCACACGAGGCCGGTCTTTGTTCCCCGATTCACCCGAAGCATCGATTAGATTTTTCTCATCTACCATGCCGCTCTCTTAAGCCACTTATAAAGTTCCCAATTTGAAGCATTACGCCGTCTCCCTCGTGCGCACCTGCACGTAAGTTTACTGTGCCTCTTCCTACAATTATCCGCGAGTTCAATAGCTCCTCACATGGTAAGTGGAGTTACTGCACAGCTAGGTGGATTATATGGTGCGGACGGTAGCAACCACAGTAAGCGGATGGGTTCATCTCTTCGCTTTTATAAGTGGCGGGAATTTTATGCGGAAAGCGCGACTGCGCAGCCGCGGCGCGCGCGTCAAGATATCTCCCACCGCATTCTTCAAGTTTCCAGAACACATCGACATTGGGGATGACACGTTTATCAATCACCTTTGCTCGGTGTGGGCTTCAGAGCGCGGCCACATACGCATTGGACGAAATGTGCTCTTTGGCCCCGGTGTAACAGTTGTCTCCTCCAATCACGGTGTGGCTGCAGGTACTCTGATTCGCCAGCAGCCCGGCGTAGACGAAGACGTGCACATTGGCGACGATGTGTGGCTGGGCGCGCATGTGGTGGTCACGCCCGGCGTCACCATCGGCGATGGGTGCGTGGTGGGCGCCGGCGCGGTAGTGACGCGCAGCCTGCCCGCAAACAGCATCAGCATGGGCGTACCCGCCAGAGTGGCGAGCTTTCGCCAGGCAGCAGGTGCGGCATGAAACCCTCCGCTGCTTTGCCAAAGGTATATCTGTTGCTGGAAACGGGTGGCGGAGGGGCAGGACGCCACGTGCTAGACCTATACAACGGCCTGACAGCCAACGGGTGGAACGTGCACCTGCTGCTCTCTACCTCGCGGATGGACGCTGCGTTCACAAAGGAGATTGCAGCGCTGCCGCAGGAGACCATCACACGCTTCGAGCTCCACCGGTCCCCACACCTCAGCGACATTCAGGTCATCCGGCGACTTCGCCGAATCGTTCGGCAGGAAAAGTGCGCGGTGATCCTGCACGCGCACTCCACAAAGGCCGGGCTTGTGGCGTGGGCGGTGCGTGGGCGCACCGCTTGCCGCATCTTTACGCCGCACGCGTACCCGTGCATGGACCCGGGCCGAAGCAGGCGGCAGGTGCCGCTGCTTCGCTGCGTGGAGAAGTTGTTTAGCAAGCCGTTCGAAGGCATTATCGCCGTTTCGGAAGACGAACAGAAGTACACGGCAACGCTCGGCATCTGCCCGGATCGCATTCATCAGATCTCAAATGGCGTGGATGCGGACAGCGTGCGCCGGCAAGCCGTGGCGGGCTACGTTCCGCGTCGAGGCAAGGGACCTGTGCTCGGATTTCTAGGCCGGCTGGTGGAGCAAAAAAATCCCACACTGTTTGTAGAGACCCTTGCGGACATGGTGCAACGCGGTCACGATGCTACAGCCCTAGTCGTGGGTGACGGACCTTTGCGCGCAACCATGCAGCAGGCAGCCGAGTCACTGGGCGTGAACGGTCGCATCCGGTGGATGGGCGCGGTGCCCGGCCTGCCGCAGTTGCAGAACATGGACGTGATGCTGCACACCAGCATTTCCGAGTCGCTGCCCTATTCGCTGCTGGAGGCGGTCGCTGCCGGCGTGCCGGTGGTTGCCACTTCCAACCCTGGTTCGCGCGGCGTGTTTGCGGAACTTCTGCCAGAGCTGCTAGTTCCGTGTGGAACGCCGCAGGGGCTCGTGGACACGATCGTTGCAGTGCTACACGACGACGCGCTGCGGGAGAACATCCGCGAGCGCTACCCGTTGATTTCCGAGCGGTACTCCACGCGTGACATGGTCCGGAAGACGGCTGAGGTATACCAATCGGCTCTCAAGGCGCGTGAAGAGAGGGCGGCAGCCGCATGGCGCGTGCCCCGGCTGCTGCCAAAGCTTCAGATGCCTCGGCTTGGATCGCTGCTGCGCAGGACGCTGACCGGCTCTGCGCAGGAGCCAGACGACCTGCTGACTGCGGGCAGAGGAGGCCGGTAAAAGCTAGGACGCGTGCAGGCCGTCGTGCAGTGAGTTCTTGTATGCCCTCCACGCGGGCACCAGCGCCAGCAAAGCCGCGGCAACTACTGTGACTATCGCGTACAGCAGCACGCGGTGCGAAGGTGCCTGCATGGCGAGCGGAACGCCTGCTGCTGCCTCAATCTGTACGCGCAGCGCCAGGAAGATACCGTACAGAGCACCGAGGCCCAACAGCACACCTGCGGCTGCGATGAGCGCCGCTTCTGCAACGAACAGCACCACCACCTGCCACATGTGCAGACCTACCGCGCGCAGGATGGCGATCTCACGCCGGCGCTCATTCAGCGCCGTGTACAGGGCAGACACCATGGCCAGCAGGCCGACCACAACGACGCCTGCGGCCACAAAGGAAAGCGCGGCGTCCGCGTAGTCCAGCATGGCCCACAACTGCTGCAACGCATACGCCGGGATGATCGCGGTCAACGGTTCCGGCTTGTAGGTGTTGATCTCACGCTGCAAGTACAGCGTACTGATGCGCGATCGCGTACCCAGCAGGAAGGACGTGATCTGGTCCACCTTAAGCTGCGTCGGATCAAGCTTCGGTGCTGCTTCCCCAATAGCGGGCGGGGTGCCGCCGCTCCAGCCGAAGTGCATGGCTTCGTCGCCCAGCAGCGTGATGTAGAGCGCGCGGTCGATGGGCGTGGAAGTGCGGTCCAGCACACCGCAGACGGTAAACGGCGTGTCGTGGTTGAGGATCGACTTCTCCTCCACACCGTGCGCCAGTCGCAGCGACTGACCGAGTTGGAGGTGAAGCCTTGCGGCGACGTCCGCACCCAAGGCCACTTCAAACAGCCCGGACGGAGCGTGCCCCTGAGCGAAGCGGATCGCGTTGTCGCCACGGTAGCGATAGTGCCGGTACAGGTTGTCGTCAGTAGCAACGACGCGATAGCCGTGGTACGAGTCGCCGAGCGAGATGGGGATAGTCCACGCCACGGCAGGGTGCTGCGCGAAGTGCTGGTAGCTGGTCCAGGCGATGTTGTTGGACGCATTGCCCAGGTGAAACACCGTTGAAAGCAGCAGCGGCAGATCACCGCCGCGCGCACCCACGACCAGGTCCGTCCGCGAGACGGTCCCCGCAAAACCCAGGCGTGCACTGTTGCGCAGCGTGTCCACACCGGCCAGCAGCAGCATGGAAAGCGCGATGGAGAACACGGTGAGCCCCGTGGTGACGGCGCGTGACCGCAGAGATTTCGCTGCAAGGCGCAACAGCATCATGCGTCCACATCCCTTGGCTGCGCGGCGTTAATCCCGCCCAGCGCGACGATGCGATCAAAGTGCGCAGCCAACGCGCGATCATGCGAGACGAACAGCAGCGACGCCGGTGTGCCAGCCGCGCGTGATTCGGCGATGACTTCCAACAGAAGCTTCAGAAAGGCGTCGCGACGATCCGCGTCCAGTGAACTGGTCGGCTCGTCGGCGATGAGCAGTTCCGGTGAGCCAATGAC
>CAXTBQ010000110.1:0-632 GCA_964242065.1 uncultured Terriglobus sp.
CACCTTAATT
The DNA here is from genome assembly GCA_964242065.1 of uncultured Terriglobus sp. Taxonomy (GTDB): domain Bacteria; phylum Acidobacteriota; class Terriglobia; order Terriglobales; family Acidobacteriaceae; genus Terriglobus. The sequence continues at coordinate 11 of CAXTBQ010000110.1, forward strand.
TGCGCGACTCCGGCCTGCCCATGGACTCGGGGCTCATCCGCACGGCTGTGAAGCCGAACGGCGGTATAACGGAAGCCGCTAGGCGCGCGGGCCGGTACCTTCGCGCGGGCGGCAAGGTGCTGGTGCCGCTCGGTGTAGCAGCATCTGCCTACGCGGTCTACGAGGCACCCCAGGGTGAAAAGCTGAAGACGGCCGCAGACGAAAGCGCAAGCTGGCTGGGCAGCGCAGCAGCTTCAGAAGGTGTGGTTGCGGCGTTGCTGGTGCTTGCTCCGGAAACAGGCGGGCTCACCCTCGTCGGTGTCGCGTTGATCGCCGGCATGGCGGGCGGTTGGGGCGTCCACAAGCTCCTGTTCACCAGCCATCCGCACGCGCAGAGCAGCGTCAGCAGCACGGGCACCCTGCCGGCCCACATGGTTCAAACGGTAATGCCTCCACCGCCTGTGGCCAAGCGGCGCTAGGCTGTATCGACATATTCGTCTCCGCTGCATCTTTGGGGGGAGCAGCGGGCTTTAACCCGCAGAATCTAGTTGCCGTTCCTTCTTTTTCTCCTTCGCTCGCCTTTGGCGAGCGAAGGAGAAAAAAGGGTGAGACTAAGGCTTACTCCCGTGGGCTAAATCCCACC
>CAXTBQ010000110.1:642-10185 GCA_964242065.1 uncultured Terriglobus sp.
ACTACGTCTTACCCCGGGGGCAAAACGCCCACGGCTCCCTCCAAACGCCCTGATTCCAATATGTCGATCTAGCCTGGGCGACGTCTCGGCAGCAGAGCGCCGGCATGCGGCCGACACCACGTTGGCGCGCGTTTTCCGACCCAGGTAGAACGGGTGCTCGCACGACCGGCACAGAGGGTGCCCCAGGTCTCCCGGGAGACATGGGACTACAGGGTCTGGCTGGGCACACGGACCCACATCTCAGAAGCGAGATGTGGGGCACCCTCGGTATACGCTGGCATCGCTCACACTACCGGCACAGAGGGGCCCAAGGTCGCCTCGGAGACATGGGATTGGAGGGTCCGGCTGGGCACACGGACCCACATCTCAGAAGCGAGATGTGGGGCACCCCCGCAGCGCGTCGGTACACGCTGGAATCGCTCGCACGACCAACACAGAGGGTGCCCCATGTCTCCTGAGAGACATGGGACTAGAGGCTCCGCTTGGCACACGAAACCACACTCAGAAGCGGGATGTGGGCCCCGCAGCGCGTCAGCGCAGGCCCTTTCTTGAGAGAGCCTCTCGGCTCCCTACCTTGCTTCCTTCCGGTACTTGTCTGCCAGAGGTTTGTCAGCGAGTGCCTTGATGAACAGGCCGCCCACCACGCTGCGGGCCTGAAAGCCGGACTGCTTGCCGGTGACGGTGTCGTACCAGTCCGTCATGGGGACGCGGCTGGTGGTCTCGTTGCTCCACTTGTAGAGCGGGTCTACCAGTATGTTGAAGTCGGCCTCCTTGTCGGCTAGCGTGGCGGTCCACAGTTCCCAGTCCAGCTTGGTGTAGTCCTTGCGGCTGTCCAGCGGCAGGCCATAGACGTTCAGCTTGGTCTTGTAGAAGGCAATCTCGCTCTCGCGGACGGACTTGGGAAACAGGTTGTAGTCCAGCACCTTGTCCCAGACCAGGTTGTACTTCTGGCTCCAGGTGTTGGGGCTGTCGTAGGCGAGCTTGTAGTGGTCGCCTTCCTTGGCCATGTCCATCCACTTGCGCGCGTAGCTGTGCGCGTCGGCGGAGAACTTTTTCGCCTCCGCGTCGTGGTGCAACAGGCGGGCCAGATCGGCGTAGGCCTCCATGGCATCGATGGCCTTGAGCGCGAGGTTGGCATTGTGCGTCACGTGCCCGGCAAAGTCGTCGGTGGTCAGCTGGTTTTCGGGGTCCAGGCCGTGCTCGTGCAGGAAGTTGGCCCACTGCGTGAGCGCGGGCCAGTACTTCTGTGCCATGTCGATGCCGGCGTGGTTCTTCTCTAGCCGGGCCAACGCGTCGACGAGGATGAGCAGGTTGCCGCTTTCCTCCACGGGCATCTGGTTTTCTTCGGTTTTCTCGCCGCCACCGTAGGTCTGGCCGTTCGCCAACGGGTACTGGCCCATGTCGTGCGGTGCAAAGGGGAAGTGCCAGCGGTTGGGCAGCGCCGTGTACTCAAGCAGCGGCAGCACCTGCGCATGCAGGAGGCGTGGGTTGAAGAACAGGAAGATGGGCGCGGAGGGGTAGAGGACGTCCACCGTGGCGGTGTCGCCGTTGGAGAAGTTTTCCTTCGCGAAGAGGAGAGGTTCGCCGTCCACGTCGGCCACCAGTTTGTGCGCGGCGATGCTCTCGCGGTAGGCCAGCGTGCACAGCCAGGCGTAGTGTTCGCCCGCGGTCTTGGTCAGGTCGGCGGTGAGCTGTTTGTCAAAAGCGTCGCCCCGTGCGTCCAGTTGCTGGTAGTCGCGCTGCGCTTCTGCGAGCATGGTGTTCACGGGCTTGCCGTCGCGCTGCCAATAGGGGTGCACGCGGCGATTGAGCACCTCCATCGCGTAGCCCTCGGTGTAGCTCAGCATTACAAACTTCGACACGGGCTGCGCGCCCACCGAACCCACCGGCAGGCTGACGGCCATCTCGCCGCGCATGTTGGTGGCGGGGCCGTCGATGTCATCGGAGGGCGAGAGCATGCCATCCGCGGCAAAGGCCTGCGCGGTGCGGCTGGTCAGCACCGTCTTGGCCGCGGCTTCGTTCGGCACGACGATGTGGAAGTAACCCCAGTCGATCTTGAGGTCGTCGCCGGAGCGGTTGAGCACGTTCTGGGTCGTGGTGCCTACGGAGAGCACCGTTGCACTCTCGGTCTGCTGGCGCGAAAACGTGGAGGGCTGGCCGGTGTAGCTGGTGGCCATCTCGGAGTTGGCATTCAGGAAGACGCTTACCTGATGCTGCGCGCCGTCGGTGCTGTGCGCGGACCAGGTCAGGTAGGTGACCGGACGAGACAGCAGGTCCAGGTCGTCAAGAAACGCGGGCGTGAAGAAGGTGAGGTCCACGGCCACGCCGCCGCCGCTGAAGTGGTAGCGCGTGTGGGTCGGCGTCAGTTCGCTGCCGGTCTGCTCCATCGCGGGCACGTTGCGCGCCCCGTTGCCCATGATGCGAAACGCCTTGCCGTCTACGCGCACCAGGCTGTTCAGCGGCTGGTCGTGGCCGGTCCAGTGCTTGGTGGGGCTGTCGGTGAGCTTGTCCGTGGTGGACCACACGCTGAAGTACGGGTCGTGCGCGACCAGCGGCGTGGCGGGCGGTCGCTCAGTTTGCGCGAGGAGGCTGGCAGTAAAGGCAAGGGCGGACAGGGCAAGCGTGATCTTCAGAACGGGTCTCCGGCAAGTTTATTGGCGTGAGCCATTCTACTGGCGAAGCGCTTGCCACCCGAAAGCTTGGCCGGGGAACGAGTCCTACATCCTTGACACCCTGTGCTGATTGCTTGACAGTATTGGACTAGCACCCCTTCGCCATCTTGCCGGCTGGTGTTTCCGCGTAGCCGGTGGCCGCGGACCCCTGCCGCGCTGGAATCCCGAACATCTGGTGCAGCAATTTCCGCGCAGAGCCGGTCTCTGCGCCTTGAGCAAGGAAGTTCCCCGTGTACGCAGTGTCAGCTTTTCTTTTGTTCCAGTCTGCCGGCAGCGGTTTTGGCAGCCTGGGCCTCCTGTTGCCCGTGGCCCTGATCGGCATGGTGCTGCTCACGGCCATCCCCAACCAGCGCAAGCAGAAGAAGTGGAACGAGATGCTGGCGGCGCTGAAGCCCGGCGACCGCGTGTCCACCACGGGCGGGCTGCGCGGCACCATCCTGAGCCTGCGCGACGACGTGGTTACGCTGCGTGTGCAGCCGGATGGCGTCAAGCTTGAGTTTCTGAAGACGGCCATTGCATCGGTGACCACGGAGGATGAGGCGGAGAAGTAGGTCCGATCCCGTTCACCCGCTCCGCGTGTGACATGGGGCACCCACTCCTTCTCAGATAGAGACATGCAGAAGAACATCAATGGACGGATCGGCGCGATTGTTGCCATCCTCGTCATCTTTCTTTACGGCATCTTCGGCATCCCGCACGGCGGGCTGAAGCAGACGCTGACAGATCGCATCCACCTGGGGCTGGACCTGCGCGGCGGCACCCACCTGGTGCTGCAGGTGCACACGGCGGAGGCGGTAGCGGCCACCAGCGACACCGACATGCAGCGTCTGCAGACGGCGGTGAGCAAGATTGCGCCTGCGGCGCGCGTGACCAAGCCTGATCCGGCCCAACCCGTGCTGATCGTGTCCGGCGTCGCCGCGAACAACCGGGATGCCGTGCGTGATGCGCTGAAGGCCAACGACTTCTCCGCGTATGACGTGAGCAGCCAGAACGACGGCTTCAAGCTCGGCATGACGCTGGCCAACATCAAGGACCTGCGTGAGCGTACGCTGGACACGTCGATCGAGACCATCCGCAGCCGCGTGGATTCGCTCGGTGTGGCCGAGCCCGTTATCCAGAAGTACGGCCTGGGCGAAGACCAGATCCTGGTCGAACTGCCGGGCGTCTCGAACACCGACCAGGTCCACAACGTCATCCAGAGCACCGCGCGGCTTGAGATTCATGAAGTGCTGGGTGGCCCCTACACCAGCGAGCAGGACGCGCAGTTGCAGCAGCAGCCCGACAGCATCCTGGTGCAGGGCGGCAACACCGCCGGGGACAACAGCTTTTGGTCGCTGAAGCGCATCGCCATTGTGCAGGGGCCGGACTTTCGCGACGCACGGCCCGGGCAGGACGAGGCGGGGCGGCCGGACGTCAGCTTCAACCTGACCACAGCAGCGGGTGACCGCTTTTACGACTACACCAACTCGAGCATTGGCAAGAGCATGGCCATCGTGCTCGATAACCGCGTCAAGGAAGTGGCGACCATCAACGGTGCCATCCGGGACCAGGGCCAGATCAGTGGCGGCGGCTTCACCAAGCAGAGCGCCGGCGACCTGTCGCTGATGCTGCGCACGGGTTCGCTGCCTGCGTCCATTACTTACCTTGAAGAGCACTCGGTTGGCCCGTCGCTGGGCGCGGCAAGCATCCGGCAGGGCGTGGTGGCATCGGTCGTGGGCATGCTTGCCGTGATGGCGTTCATGCTGATTTACTACCGCGGCGCGGGCATCAACGCGGACCTTGCGCTGTTCCTGAACCTCGTGATCCTGCTGGGCTTTATGGGATTTACCGGCCAGACGCTCACGCTGCCGGGCATTGCGGGCGTCATCCTGACGATCGGCATGGGCGTGGATTCCAACGTGCTGATCTTTGAGCGTATCCGCGAAGAAATGCACATGGGCAAGCCTGCCAGCGCCGCGGTGACCAACGGTTTTGCGCACGCGTGGATCACGCTGCTGGATACGCACGTGACGACCATTGTGTCGGCGATCATCCTGTTCTTTGTGGGCACGGGGCCGGTACGCGGATTCGCCGTGACGCTGACGTTTGGTTTGCTGGCCAATCTGTTTACCGCGGTGTTTGTGTCGCGGGTGATTTTTGACAGCGTGCTGCAGCGCAAGACACGCGGCGAGGCGCTGTCGATCTGATGGGTGCTGTGCGACTACTCTCCGCGTTGTCATCCCGCAGCGCAGCGGAGGGATCTGCATTTCAGCCGAGCGCACGCAAGGAAGCAGGGCTGGAGCAAGGCAGCAGGAGTGTTCGCGCAGGGCGCGAACGGACGAAGTTCATAGGCACCGCGCGCGTTCACCGCGGGCCAGCACACATGCAGATCCCTGCGCTTCGCTACGGGATGACAAGCAAAGAAGTTTGAGGACGTAACGTGGAACTGTTCCGGAACATCGACGTCGACTGGCTCAGCAAGAAGTGGCTGTTCCTTGGCTTCTCGCTCATTTTCTCTGTGGCAGGTGTGCTGAGCATGCTGTTCTGGCACCATGTGCCCGTCGGCATCGACTTCAAGGGCGGCACGCAGGTGCGCGTATCGTTTGACCAGTCTCCCAACGAAGACCATTTGCGCCGCGTGATGGACCAGGCCGGCATTCACGATGCGAGCTTTCAGCGGCTGGGCGGCGGCAATGGCAACGAAGAGCTGATCACTCTGCCGCAGAGCTCCGACTCGACGGCCACCAGCGGTCGCCAGCAGGTGCTCAACGCCCTGCAGGCCAATTACCACGACAGCGGCTACAAAATTCAGGACGCCTACACCGTGGGCCCCACGGCCGGTAAGCAGCTCACGCGCCAGGCGGGCTGGGCCGTGCTGTGGTCGCTGCTGGGCATGCTGGTGTACCTGTGGTTCCGGTTCGAGTTCATCTATGGCGCGGCGGCCGTGATCGCCGTGTTCCATGACACCCTGATCACCATCGGCTTCTTTTCGCTGACCAACCAGGAAATCACGCTCACCGTAATCGCGGCAATCCTGACGCTCGTGGGTTACAGCATGAACGACACCATCGTGGTGTTCGACCGCGTGCGCGAAAACCTGCAGCTCATGCGCCGTGCCACGCTCGTTGAGATTGTGAACAAGAGCATCAACCAGACGCTGTCGCGGACGGTGATTGCTTCCGGCCTCACGTTCCTGACGGTGCTGGCACTGTACCTGTTCGGTGGCGAGGTGCTGCACGGCTTTTCGTTCGCGCTGGTGGTGGGCATCCTGATCGGCACGTACTCGTCGATTGCCGTGGCCGCGCCCATGCTGGTGGCCTACCAGGACTGGCGCGCGCGCCGGGGCAAGAGCACGCAGCTTACCGCTGGACGCAAGGCCACGGCCTAGGCCCCCTGCATCAGGAAAAGCAGAACGCGAAGTGCGCCAAGGTTGCGCAAAGGCCGCAGTGGTTTGCACCCCACGTGCACGCTCTGCATTCTTCGCGTAAACTTCGCGACCTCTGCGTTCTGCTCTCCTGACAAGCGTTTCAGCCGGCATCGAACTCTGCCGCAGCCACACGCGTGTGAACCCGCAAAGATTTCCCCGAACCTTAACCCGCTGTACACGTCCGCAGTCCAGACTCAGCCCATTGCTGCAATCTTTGTTGAGCAGGAGGGGCTGCGTATGGTTTCGAGAGTGCGTAAGGTGCGGATTGCGTTTGGGGTCTTGGGGCTGGCAGCATCGGCGCTCAGCCTGGACGCGCAGGTAAAGCTGCTGGCAAACGGAACGCTGACAGGCAGCAGCGCGGGCTCCTATGCGGACCTTTCCGGCCTGCCGGGAACGCTGGAGAACGGCGTGCCGGGCAACCTGCTGGGCGGGCTCGGTTCCGGGCTGGCGTACATCTCCACCGACCGGTTTCTTGCGGTGCCGGACCGTGGACCGAATGCCGTTCCTTACAACTCCGCGGTGGACGATACCGACAGCTATATCAATCGCTTTCACACGGTAAAGATGAACCTGCAGCCGAACGCGGGCGGATCAGGCCTGCCCTTCACCATTGCACCCGCGCTTGAAAAAACCACGCTGCTTTCAAGCGGAAGCCCGCTCGTATACGGTAGCGGCGCGGGGCTGGGTGTGGGCTCCGGCGCGCCCGCGGCCAATTACTACAACCAGTACTTCTTCGCAGGCCGGTCAGACAACTATGACGCGGGCCAGAACTCAGGAGACACTGCCGACGCGCGCCTCGATCCTGAAGGCATCCGGCTGTCGAACGACGGCCTGAGCGTGTTCGTCTCCGACGAGTACGGCCCGTATGTGTACCAGTTCAATCGCGCCAAGGGCACGCGCATCCGCACGTTTACGCTGCCTTCCAAGTACTACGTGAGCAACCTGAGCCCGAACGGCGCGACAGAAATCAGCGGGAACACTACCGGCCGAACGGCGAACAAGGGTCTGGAAGGCCTGGCCATTACGCCAGACGGCAAGACGCTCGTCACCATGATGCAGGCACCGCTGATCCAGGATGCGAACGCGGGAGCCACCAAGCTGCTGCGCTTTGTCACCATCGACATCACATCGGGCGCGGTTACGCACGAGTACGCCTACAACCTGACCAATGGCTCCGGCGTGAGCGAGATTGTGGCGCTGAACAATCACGAACTGCTGGTGGACGAGCGCGACGGCAAAGGCCTGGGCGACACGCCGACCTCGCAGGCCAAGTACAAGCAGTTGTTCAAAATCGATTTTGCGAACGCAACGGACGTGAGCAACCTGGACGGCCCCACGGCCTCCGCGCAGGCTGTGTCGAAAACGCTCTTTCTCGACATCGTGAACGTGCTCACCGCAAGCGGACTCTACACCACCCCAACGATCCCCTCGAAAGTCGAAGGGCTTGCCTTTGGGCCGGACGTGCAGCTGAACGGTGTGAACACCCATACTCTGTGGGTGGCAAACGACAACGATTTTGTGCAGAACTACGGCGGTGTGGCAAACAGCAATCCTAACGTGTTCTTCGTGTTCGGCTTCACGGATGCAGATCTGAAGGGCAGCATCTTTGTGCCGCAGGCACGCACGGGCAACCTGAACTAGCCACTTCGCGCAGGGAAGGCCCGGCATGTCGCCGGGCCTTCTCTGTTGCGTTCTTTACGGTAGCGGGTGCCCCACGTCTCGCTTCTGAGACGTGGGATACAGGCAGCCTCAGAAGTCGTATCCCATGTCTCTTTGAGACATGGGGCAACCTCATGTGCTTCGCTTGCTCGAGTGGATCACATCCTGCTTCTGACGGGCAATCGCGTTACATCGCGGACCGGCGGAGGCGGCGCAGCCCCGCGGCGGCGGTCGCGAACAGTCCCGTGACCGACAGCAGCAGGCTGGAAGGCTCCGGCGTCACTGCGGTGGAAGCCAGCGAGAGCGTGATGGGCTGGTCGAAGTAGCTGCCCATCGGATCGAAGCCCTGCACCTCATAGCCGCTCACGGTGGAGAACAGGTTTACGCGTCCAAAGCTGCCGGAGAACGCCAGGCCGCTCACGTCAAGTAGGCGCGCCTGCGTGGGATACAGGAGATTGTCGTTGTTGAAGTCCGGATCGTTGACGGCAATCACGCTGATTGCGCCGAAGCTGGCGGGCCCGGTGATGTTGATAATCCGGAACGCTCCGCCACCCTGTGCTGTGCCGGTCAGCACGCCCGATCCGTTCAGGCCGGCAAAATAGGAACTGCTGAGTGTGTAGTTGAACGTATCTGCCTGTGCTGCGATCGGCAGAGCGGACAACGCGGCAAGTGCAATGGCGAGGCGCATGGAACCTCCAGATTGGTGGCAGAATTGCCAGTCTGCAGATGAAGCTACGCCGGTCGTTTGGAAATGGTGTGAACAGGGTGAGAAAGCAGGGTACGTACCGGGCGTAAGATCGCTCTATGGCGACTGCCGCTCATGTCCATGCTCCGCAAGTCTCCTCGCGCGAGGTGGCGGTGCTGCAGTGCGTCACGCTGGCATGGATGGTCGTGGAGTGCAGCGTGGCGCTTACCGCGGCGTACCGCGCGCGCAGTGTGTCGTTGCTGGCCTTTGGGTCGGACAGTTTTGTTGAGTTGATCTCCGCCGCCGTGGTGCTGTTGCAGTTTGTGCCGGGCGTGCGCATCTCCCAGGGGCAGGCGGCCCGTGTGTGCGGCGCTCTGCTGTATGTGCTGGCGGGTGCCGTCCTGCTCATTGCGGTGGCCGGGCTGCTGGGCCACAACGAGGCGGACACCAGCCGCCTGGGCATGGCCATTACCGCGTGCGCGCTGCTGCTGATGCCGGTGCTGGCGCGCCGCAAACGCCGCGCCGCAGACCGCCTGGGCAACCGGGCGTTGCGGGCCGATGCGGTGCAGTCCGCCACGTGCGCGTACCTTGCGGCGATCACGCTGGGCGGGCAGTTGCTGCACACGGTGCTGCACTTCCGCTGGCTGGATTCTGCTGCCGCGCTGGCGGCGGTGCCGATCCTGATTGTGGAAGCGCGGCGCGCGCGCCAGGGGCACACCTGCAGTTGCTGCTGAAGACCCGGCGCTTGCAAATGAACATGAATTCGCAATAAGCTGGACGGGTGTTCGCCGCTGGAATCGCATCCTCGTCCCGGCACCTTGCGGATCGGCTCGGCATCTGGGCCTCGGTTCTGTGCGTGGTGCACTGCCTGCTGACGCCGGTGCTGCTGTCGCTGTCCACCGTGCTCGCACATTTTCTGCCGGGCGAGGAGGCCATGCATCGAAGCCTGGCCGTGCTGGTGGCGCTACTGGGAGCGGTGGCGCTGCTGCGCGGCTTCCATTTCCACCGGCGCAGACGCATTGTGGTGTTGATGGCGTGCGGCCTTGGCTGCATCGCAGGCGCGGCGTGGTTCGGTGACCGGCTGCCGTCGCACCGGTGGGAGGTGGGCGTTACGTTTGCCG
>CAXTBQ010000111.1:0-10151 GCA_964242065.1 uncultured Terriglobus sp.
TGTTGAAAGTGGCCGATGTGTACGTCGCACCCGATGCTGAGTCACAGAAAGTGTCGGTCGTCACGCCGGGGCACGAGGTGGTGATTACGGAGCGGTCCGGCCCGTGGGTGAAGGTGTTCGCCAACACCGACATCAAGGAAGAGCAGGCGGAAGACGAGCCGGAGTTTTCGGTGGATGCGGCATCGGTGCCGCGCGCGGGTTGGATTCGCAACAAGGGTGTGGTGGGCCCGGCCACTCCCAGTGGTGACAAGCTGATCTATGGCGCTGCGGCCAGCATGGAGGCCGCCGCCGGAGAGCCGCATGCGCCCAAGTCAGCGGCTGGCGGAGCGCATTTGCTGTATCGCCGTGTGGCGGAGTACTTTCCATCCTCAAGCCTTGCGGGCGAAAGCGCGTGGCGCTCCGCAGACATTCGCTGGCAGGAGGATAAGTTCGACAGCAGCACCTTGCCTTCTGCCAAGGACATGGACGCCAACCTCCGGCCGCAGCTCTACACCAGGGGTCTGCAGAAGATCGTGAAGCAGGGTTCCGGCAAGTATCCGGCGCTTGCTGCGTTTGATCTGCTGGATGCGAAGCTCTGCGGCGATTGGCAGGGCTTGCCAAAGTGTCCAGAGATGGAGAGCGGGCTGTACGAGAAGTACGCTCAGCAATTTCCCGACGGACCAAAGACGCCGGAGGCGCTGTGGAACGCGACCTATCGCCAGAGCGTGCTGGTGACCATGTACACAACCGAGGAAAACAAGAAGAAGGCTGATGCAGCCGCCGCACGTGCACACGCCTTGCGCGATCAGATGGTGGCTCGGTTTCCAGCGAGCGACTACACGGCGCGCGCGGCCAGTCTGGTATACAGGGTGGAGCAGGGCATTGCGATCTACGGCAGCGACCGCGACTGATCGTCTTCTGCCTCGATCCCTTGAGAGACCGGTGCTTCCGCGTTGAACGATTACATTCTGTCCGTCATCCTAGGAATTGTGGAGGGACTCACGGAGTTCCTGCCGGTGAGTTCCACCGCTCACCTGCGTTTGGCGGAAGCCGCGCTGCACGTTTCGCTGAGCGATCCGTTCTGGAAGATGTACACCATCGTCATCCAGCTCGGCGCAATTCTTGCGCTGCTGCTGTTCTTCCTGTTCAAGATCGTGGGCTATCTGCGAACGTTTCCGCGGGGTGAACGCGGGGAGAAGAACTGGCTGACGCACCCGATTTCGCTCACGCTGACTGCTTTCGTCTGCACCGCAATTCCGGCCAAGCTGTTGACCAAGAGGATTGGCGAGAACCTCGAGAACCTCACGGTCATCGCGCTGGCGCTGCTGGTGGGCGGCGTGGTCATGTGGGCGGTGGACATCTGGGCCAGCCGTCGTGAGCCTTCCGTGACGCACGTGGAAGACATGACGCTGCCCCAAGCCATATGGATTGGCCTGTGCCAGGTCATCAGCGCAATCGTTCCCGGCACGTCGCGTTCCATGGCGACCATCGCCGCAGGGCAGATCGTCGGCATGGACAGGCCGTCTGCACTGGAGTTCTCATTCCTCTTGTCGATTCCAACAATGGTCGCGGCGACCGGTTACTCGCTGCTGAAGGCCGTCCACCCAAGCGCGAAGGACATTGCGGCCGCAGGCGGCGCGGACGCGCTCGCTCCGCTGGCCATGAACCCGGAGCGCTGGATGGTGCTCATCATCGGCATGGCGGTTTCGTTTGTGGTCGCTTACGCGGTGGTTGCGTGGTTCCTGGGATGGGTGCGGAAGCGCGGGTTCGGCATCTTTGCGGCGTACCGGATTGCGCTGGGCGCGACACTGCTGTTCTGGCTGCACGGGCACCGGTAGAGCCGCCGTTGGTTATCCAGGAACTTCTTTCACTTGTCATCCCGTAGCGGAGCGGAGGGATCTGCATTTCTGCTGTCTCATGCAAGCAGCGGAAGTGAGGCAAAGCATCAGATGTGTTCGCGCCTCGCGCGAACGGTCCAGCTTTGCTGCTAAAACGACAGTTCGCGGACGAACCGGCACACATGCAGATCCCTTCGCTGCGCTACGGGATGACAAAGTTTAGGTGAAGTCCTTGGGCGAAGATTAGATGTCCTGCAGCGTCAACGTCTGAGGATCACGCACGCGCTGCAGCATGATTGCCGCCAGCAGCATGGCCACACCGCCTGCGCCCACGGCCAGCATGCGGTCATTGTGCAGGAACACGCGCACAATGCTGCCGAACACCAGCGCCGAGAGGATCTCCGGAATCACCACGAAGAAGTTGAAGATGCCCATGTACACGCCCATGCGATGTGGCGGCAGGATGGCTGCAAGCATGGCATACGGCATGGAAAGCACGCCCGCCCACGCAATGCCTACGCCCACCATGCTGCCCAGCAAGCCGTAGCGTGAGTGGATGAACTGCGTGGAGAGCAGCCCCGCGGCACCGCACAGCAGGCAGAAGGTGTGCGTGTACTTCCTGCCGAAGCGCCGCACCAGCGCCGGAAAGCTGAAGGAGAACAGGAAGCACACCGCGTTGTACGCGGCCGAGCAAACGCCGCCCCACTCGATGCCTTCTCGGTACGTGGCAGACGACGGATCGTCCGCGTGGAACACATTGTGCGCCACCGCCACGCCAAAGTAGAGCCACATGCAGAACAGGCCCAGGTAGCTGAGCAGTTGCACGATGCCAATGCGCAGCATATTGTCCGGCATGGTGCGCCAGGCTTGCACCACCTCTTGCACCACGTGGCTCAGGCCGTGTTCTCGCTGTGCGGCGCGGAACTCGTCCATGTTCTCCGGCGGCATCTCCGGGGTTGTCACGATGGTCCACAGCACCGCTCCAAAGAACGCCGCGGCACCGATGTAGAAAGATACCCGCACCGGCGCGGCGATCGTACCCGGAGCCGTAACCGCAGACAGGTGGAAGACGTGCGTGAGCATCCAGGGCAGAGCACTGGCCACCACCGCGCCGAGCCCGATGAAGATGCTCTGGATCGCGAAGCCGAGCGTACGCTGGCCTTCCGGCAACAGGTCGGCAACAAAAGCGCGGAATGGCTCCATGGTGATGTTGATGGAGGCGTCGAGGACCCACAGGCCCAGCGCCGCCATCCATACCGTGGTGCTTGAAGGCATCCACAGCAGTGCCAGCGAGCTTAGGATCGCGCCTGCAAGGAAGTACGGCCGCCTCCGGCCCAGCCGGTTCCAGGTGCGGTCACTCATGTTGCCGATGATGGGCTGCACCAGCAGGCCGCTGAGCGGAGCCGCCAGCCACAGGCCGGGCAGCCGGTCGGCAGAGGCGCCCAGCATCTCGAAGATCGCGCTCATATTCGAGAGCTGCAGCCCAAAGGCAAACTGGATGCCCAGAAATCCGATGCTCATGTTGGCGATCTGGAGAAGGCTGCGGCGCGGGCGGATCATCGTTTCAGCATCGTACAGGTGCCTGCCATCCTTTGCACTCGAACATCTGCGCCGACCCGTTCTACGGTGGGTGCCTCATGTCTCGTAGAGACATGCGATCGAGTTCCATGGGCGTTGAAACCCACGTCTCAAACGCGAGACGTAGGGCACACGCTGTGTGCAGCGCTAGGCAAACAGCAGGTCCCTCCACTTCGCTTCGCGTCGGGATGACAGGAAGTAAGAGACGCTTCGATCGAGATGATCAGAGGGAGGTCGCTGAAGTCCAACTATCTCCCGGTGTAGCACTCGCAAGCGAGCGGCCGCCTTCGCTGAGCCAGTAGCCCAACCCGGGAAGCAGCAGAGCGCAGACGGCGAACTTCACCGCACGCGGTGCTGCCGTGGGTGACAGAAAAGCCTCCAGCAGACCGGCAATGAACAGCATGGGGATGGTACCGGCCAGCAGCCGCACCGCTTCGCCGCCGGCGCGCGCAAGCGATGCCTTCCGCGGCAGGGTGCCGGGGAACAGCAGGCCCGCTGCAATGCGCAGGCCCGCACCTCCCGCGATAAAGATGCTTGGGAGTTCCAGCGCGCCATGTGCGGCGACGAAGCTCCACAGGTCCAGGGCCATGCCGTGCTGCTTGCATGCGGTGGAGATGATGCCGACGCTCATGCCATTCCAGAAGAGCATCAGGATGGTCGGCAGCCCCGCCAGGATGCCGCCTGCAAACACCATGAACGTGACCGTGATGTTGTTGGTCATGATGAAACTGGATTCCTGCGGCTTGGCGCTGAGCACACTCTTGGTCCACATTTCGTGCTTCTCAATGGTGGCGACCATTTCCGGGCCAAGTGTGGCGCGCATGAATTGCGGCCGCACATGGGCTTCCAGCGAGCCAAGCAGCGCTCCCAGCAGGCAGAGCGCAAACGATGCCGCAACATAGGGCAGCAGCTTGCGGAAGAGCCGCGGGAAGCCTGCCGAAAGAAAGTTCCAGACGCTAACAATGCCGGTTCGCTGGCCGCTGTACACGTGGTTGTGGGCACGGCTGACCAGGCCGTTCAGGTAGCTCGCGAGCGCCTGCGCGGTGCGGTCGGCACGTACGGCAGAAAGGTCGGCGGCGGCGCGGCGATACAGCAGGCCAAAGTCGCGGATGTCACCCGCGGGAAGCGTTTTCAGGCCGCGCGCCTCCACCTCGCGGGTCAGCGCGTCCAGCCGCTCCCAGTCTGCGCGGTGCGCGGCAATCCAGGCATTTGAGACCATACACTGATGCTAAACGGGAGGGCACTCTAGCGTGGATGGAGATCTGCAAGAGTTTGGCAGTGCTTTGGAGAACGAGCACCGCATCGACACGCCGGAGCAGGTGCACCTGCACTTTCCGCTCGCCGGATTAGGCAGCCGATTCCTGGCGCTGCTGGTGGACCTTGCCATCCAGTTCGGCGCGAACATGGTGCTGGTCATCGTGGTCACCATCGCATTCACGGCAACGGCGCGGTCGGGTGCGTTGAACAACATGTCGAACACCGCAGCCAAGTGGTTTGTGGCCGGCATCATCCTGGTGTATTTCCTGCTGTTCTGGGGCTACTTCTCGCTGTTTGAGGCGCTCAGTAACGGTCAGACACCCGGCAAGAAGGTGATGAAGATCCGTGTGATCAAAGACAGTGGACGGCAGATCACGTTCTTTGAAGCGCTTGCCCGCAACCTGCTGCGTGTTGTTGATGCGCTGCCCGGGTTCTACCTGGTGGGGGTCATCTCAATCCTTGTGTCGCGGTCGAACAAGCGATTGGGTGATTTGGTCGCGGACACGCTGGGCGTGCACGAGCAGGTGCATGAGTTTTCAGGCTACGTGCAAATGCCGTCGTTGCCGCCGCAGATGGAGGCGACACTGATTCCCGCCGGCATGTCGATGGACCGTATCGCGCTGCTGGGCGCGGACGATCTTCACTTAATCGACAATTACCTGGCGCGCGCGTACTCGCTGCCAGGCGAGGCACGGGCGCGCCTGTCCTCGCGGCTGCTGGACGGCATTTGCGCAAAGATGGGCGTACCGGTTCCGACGGAGCAGTCACCGGAGCGGGTGCTGGAAGGTGTGGCGTACCAGTTGCGCGCGAGCGTCCGGCGTTAGGCTTTACTGCAGGCGAAAACGCTCCATCATCATGCGCTGAAAGCGTGGCTTCCAGATCAGGTCGTAGGCGAGTTCCTTGCCCGGAAACATGTTCAGCGCCGCCGCGCGGCTGTCCGCGATCATCTGTGATGCTTCATCAATGGAGAGCGTGCCATCTTGCGCGATCACCTGCAGGCACATGTTCATCATCATCTGCAGGCGGCGTAGCTGGCGGCGTTCGGCCTCCACGCGCAGCGCCTCTGCGGTATCGGGTACTGGCGGGATGTTTTCGGGCTCCATGGGGCACTCATGGATTAGACGCGAGCACGTGTGTCTCGATGCTGCCGTCGGAATGGAGCAGGTACTGCACCGCGCCCATGTGGTCGGTTCTTGAGGTAAGCACGTGCGCTGCCGCCAGGCGCTCCAGCACGGGTGCGCGTGGATGGCCGAAGCGGTTGTTCAGACCACAGGAGATGACGGCGCAGCGTGGATGTAACGACTTAAGGAGGGCCTGCGAGGTAGACGTGTTGCTGCCGTGATGGCCGGCTTTCAGCAGCGTAATGCCGGCGGGGTGCCCTGCGATGATGTTCGCCTCGGAAGCCCGCTCGGCATCGCCTTCCGCGAGGATGGTCGACTCTCCAAAGGCGATGTGCATGACCAATGAGTCGTCATTTACGGGTTGCGCGCGCGGATGGTAGTCGGATAGCGGATTGAGGACACTTATCTCTGTGCCGCCCCAATGCTCCACATCCCCGCCGCGCAGGGTGCGGACAATGGTGCCCTGTGCCGCGGCTGCTTTTAGCAAACCGCGGAACAGCGGAGTGTCAACCCGAAGGCTGACCCACAGTTCGCGTGGTCGAAAGTTGTTCACCACGGCCGCCATGCCGCCCAGGTGATCCGTGTGCGCATGGGTAAGCACGACCACGTCAAGCCGGCGTATGCCGCGCGACCAGAGATAAGGCGACACCACCTCTTCGCCGACGTCGAACGCCGTAGCCTGGGCCACCGTTGCGTCGCCCGTGGGGCCGCCCGCGTCGATCAGCATGAGGTGGCCGTCAGGCGAGGCCATGAGCAGAGAATCACCCTGGCCCACGTCAATGGCGGTGAACTCCAAACTGCCTTTTGTCAGCTTCGGCGCACGTGGCCACAGCACCATGGCAAACGCCACCGGCAGCAACGCTGCCGCCGCCCAGCCGATCCGGCGCGAGGGCACACGCAGGAGCACAATGACCACGCACCACAGGGCCACAGCCACGAGCGTCCCGGCCAGAGCAGGACCCGGAATGCGGACATCGGCACCGCGCAGCGCACTGGCGGCACCGATGACGAACGTGACCGCGTGCAGCAGCAGCGCCGTGCATGCGGCGGGCAGCAGGGCAACCCACGGATGAATGACAGACGCCGCAAATGTTGTAACGGCAGAGGCCATAAGCACGCCTACCAGCGGCAGTGCGATCAAATTGGCGGGAGCGGCAAACGGCGTGGCGCGATGGAAGTACACAGCCATGGGCAAGGCCAGCACCATCTCCGCGAGCAGCGTGATCAGGGCCAGTTCCACCACCGCCAGCAGAGCTCGTGCCAGGAACGCAGGCAAATGGCCCAGAGCATTTCTGTGCGCTCCCTGGCCTACCTCCGATGTCAGGGGTCGGCTGGACAGTGCCTCACCCAGCCATCGCACACTCACACGGAACTGTGCCACGCGCGGCGGCAGCGCGGAATCGGTGCGCACAGAAAGGTTCACCAGAGCATTACGGTACGGCTCCACGGTGCGGCCCGTGAACGCCATCGCGATGCCCGCAATGGCCAGCACCGCTAGCACCGTCATTTGAAAACCACTCTCAAACAGCGCGTGCGGGTGCAGCGCGAGCATTGCCAGCGCAGCCGCGCCCACGGCGTTGAGCGGGTTGCGCCCGCGGCCAAGCACGTCCGCAAGCAGGTACACCGCCGACATGAGCAGTGCGCGCTGCACGGGCGCACCGAATCCTGTGAGCACCGCGTATAGCGCCGTAAACAGCAGAGCGAATGCCGCGGCAAGCGGACGTGGCAGGCGCATGCGCTGCAGCAGGGCGTACAGGCCGGCCAGCAGCAGCGCCACGTGCACGCCCGCCACCACAAACAGATGAAACGATCCCGTCCGCTCAAACGATGTACGCAGTCCTTGAGTAAGCGCAGAGCGGTCACCCACCAACATGGCGCTGAGCATGGCCGCATCCACAGGCGTCAGCCGAAAGATCGCGGGCAGCTGCCGCTGCACAGGCGAGCTTGCCAGCAGGCGTAGCCGGTTGCTGGACCACTGCTGCGCCTCAGCGAATCTGCAGGTCCACGTGGGCTGCGTTCCCAGTACATGGACGCTTGCCGCGTCAGCGCTGCTCTCCGCAGTGATGCCGCGTTGTTCCAGCGCGTCCGCGTACTGCCAGACGCCGGGGTCCAAGTAGCGTTGCGGCGGATGCATCCGCAGCAAGAGCTGGATGCGCGCGCCACACGGCGGCACCCCGCCGCGCCTGCCACGCTGCGCGTAAAGTGAGACCTCAACTCCGCCAGCTGCAGGGACGATGCGCGAGATGTCGGGCGTCACCTCTTCCACGGAACTCACGGCCAGACTCATTGCATAGGCTGCTTCCTCCGGACCTTCATAGGCCGCAAGGGCGTCTTCTTCGTCGGGCGCTGCTTCGTGCCGGTGTGTCTGCATGAGCTTTGGCGGCAACTGCCGAATGGAAAGCACGCGTGCTTGCACGATGCGTGAGAGACCGTCGGAATAAGGCTCCAGCGATCGGCTGACGCCCACTGGTTCCAGCACCGTCGCGGTCCAGCCAAGGGCGGCCCAGCACAGCGCGACGCACGGCCAGAGCAGCCTTTTCGCCTTCCACGATGCAGCGGCAGCAATCAGCAGCAGAGACAGATTCAGCGCAAGCATGTATTGCGGTGATTGCCACCACGTGTGGCAGAGCACACCCGCGGCAAAGCTCAATGCCAACAGCAGCATGGGCACATCGTGCAGGCGAAGTGGCTGCACCGTTGTGAAGCGTGCCGGGTGCGCGGCCGTTTCGCGCGTGAGCAGGCTGCGCGCGCCCCGCTTCCACTCAGAACTTCTTTCTCCCATGTGAGGCCGATTCCTTGCAGAACTAGCGGCGAAACACGGCCACTGTCTCCGTATGAAAGGTCTGGGGAAAGAGATCCAGGAGGTGCAGGAATGCAAGGGTATACCCAGATTGTACAAGCGTGCGGCTGTCACGGGCGAAGGTACCGGCGTCGCAGGACACGTACACAATTTGCTGCGCACGCACCGCTGCAAGCGCCCTGGTTGCTTCGGGTCCGAGGCCGGCACGCGGCGGATCCAGCACCACCAAATCAGGCTTTGCCGTCTGCTTGCGAAGGAAGCCGAGCGTCGTGCTGCGAACCGCGCGATGCTCCGGGCCAAAGGGCTGGAGTTGCAACTGGAGATCAGTCGCGGCAGGCTCGCCCACTTCCACGGAGACCGTCTGCCGAAACTGCCTCGCCAGTGGGGCGGAAAAGAGCCCGGCACCTGCGTACAAATCCCATGCAAGGTCACCGCTGCGACCCGCTGTTACAAGCTCGCGCATGGTGCCGGTGAGGAAGCGGTTTACCTGGAAAAAGGCATTACGGCTTACACGGTAATCCGTTTCGCCGACGCGGTACAGCAAGCCGGGTTCCCCCCAGCGGGCAATCTCTACACGCGCGCTCTCCTGTACGCGGCGCGACTGCGACGGGTCTGGGTTAGCGGTAACCGACAAGCCCGCGCCCGCAAGCTGCGGCACACGGGCGTGCAGCGCGGCTGCCAGCGCACGGAACTGTGCCGGTGCGTCGCGGTCCAAGCCGGTGACCGTGCTGTCTAGTTGCAATGAAAGCTGCAGGGAAGCGCCTTTGGCATCGCTGAACAGTTCCAGCGCTCTGGTTGCGCTGGGCCAGCGTGATTGTCCATCACGGACCAGCCCGCGCAGCGTGTTTGCTGCGTCCCAGAGCACCGGATGCAGGATGGGGCACTCTGTAATTGGAAGAGAGCTGTGGCTCGCCCGTCTGCTATAGCCGATCTCACCGGCCTCGACGCGCATGCGAACACGATTGCGGTACTCCCACGGCTCAGCTGCGTGCACCTGCGGCACTGGCACGTCCACAACGCCAGAGGCCTGTAGTATCTGCACGACCATCGCGCTTTTTGCGGTAACTTGTGCTTCTGCGGGCAGGTGCTGCAACTGGCAGCCGCCACACTCGCCAAAGTGGCGGCAGCGCGGCGTTGTCCGTTCCGGCTGAGCCTCTGCAAGCGCCACAAGCGCCTCTTCTGGCCCGGCGGCGCCGCTCCGCGGGCTCACTCCAGCCCTATGTAAAACAGGCTCAGCCGCGGCAGCCCCGCGGCTTCCAGCAGCCGCTTGTGCAGGAACTGCTCGGTAACCTGCTTGCTTTGCACGGCAGACATCTTGCCGCGGTAAGGTGCCAGCTCGCGCGCGGCCTGTTCGCGCAGCGCGAGCAGCGTATCCTCGCTGCTGCCGAGCGTGAGCGCCGCAAACATGCGGCCCTCTAGCGCGGTCAGTGCAAGCTCGGTCGCCTCGGTGTCGGGAGCGTGGAGGGCCATCTCCGCGGCCATGCTGTCCAGCCGCTCGGCAAGAGAGCTGAGCGCCTCCATCGAGGAGGCAGGGAGCGCGGCAGCGCGGAGCGCCGCGGCATTTGCACGGAGGTACTG
>CAXTBQ010000112.1:0-9930 GCA_964242065.1 uncultured Terriglobus sp.
CTGTCATCCTGAGCAACGCGAAGGATCCCGACGCAGATGGAACATAGGGATCATTCGATCTGTTTCTTATACGAAATCCTGAGGCAGCTGTGCTGCTTCAGGATTTACGGGGATCCTTCGCTGCGTTCAGGATGACGGTCGATGTGGAAGTGTGACCGCTAGAAGCGGACAGAGAACGTGCCGGAGATGGCACGCGGCGCACCCACCTGCAGCGTGTTGTTACTGACCGATGTGGGGTCGCTGGCGATAAAGCCGTTGGTACCAATCGTCGAGTAGTACTTCGCATTGGCCAGGTTGTAGATGTTAAACTGCAGCTTGACCTGGTCGAAGATGCCCGCCTCGTCGATCTGGTAGCTGGTGCCAAAGTCGGCAAGGAAGCGGCCGTCGACGGAGTTGTCGTCGGTATAGGTGAAGTAGCGCTTCGAGAAGTAATCCGCGCCAATGTGCGCGTCCAGACCTTTGTGCGCGTACGTCAGGTTCGTCTTGTAAAGGAACTGTGGTGCGTCCACCACGACCTTGCCGCCGGTCAGGATCGTGGCACCACCCGCGGTGTAGTTCGAGTCATACGTGGAGCGGCTGAAGGTCACAGCGTTGTACAGTGACCAGCCATCGTGAAAGCGCACCGTACCCGCCGCGTCCACGCCATTGGTCGTGACACCGCCCACGTTCGACAGGAGCGACGCATTGCCCGCGATGCCCGGCCCCTGCTGGATGGCCAGCAGGCGGTTGCTGAAGTTGACGTGGAAGTAGTTGGCTTGCGCGTTGATGCGGTTGTCCGTATGCCGATAGCCGACCTCTTCGCTCCAGCTGCTCTCCGGCTTCAAGTTTCCGGTCAGCGCGTTGAAGCCCGCCTGCGAGGTACCCCACGGCGAGGTGCCAAAGCCGTTGCCGCCGGTTTGGAAGGCGCGCACGTTTTTCGCAACATCGGCAAAGAGCTCATCCTTGGTGTTCAGCTTCCAGTCCGCACCGAACTGTGGCAGAAACCTGCTGCCAGATTCCAGGCTGCCCTGCGCAAACTGCGTCGGGTCTGAAGTGAAGCCGGAGATGGCGATGGGGCCGGTGTTGGCGCCGGTCAGGTTGCCGGTCTGGTTGGTCTCGACCGTCTTGAAGCCAGCCGCCAGCGTAACGGCGTTCGTCACCTTCCACTGGTCTTGCAGGTGCAGCTGGTAGACGGTGCTGGGAAAGTCATAGGCCCACTGCGTGGCAAATGGGTTCGTCTGGAACTGGTAGATGGACCGCGTGGGCGCGGCAATGCTGGTGCCGTAGTAACGGCGTGCCAGTTTGAAGTCTTCCTTCTCAAACCATGCGCCGCCCTCCACGGTGTTGTGTGCAGACTCGTACGACAGCGACGTGAGAAAGCCGCCGCGCTTGATGCCGTACTCCGACGTGCGCAGCGAGATGGGCGAGCCGACCGTCGTCGCGCTGGTAAAGGTGGGTATGTACGGCGTAAACCACAGGCCCACGCCGTCGTTGCCGTGGCCGTACGCGGTGGTCTTCCACGTCAGATGGGTGCCTAGTGCGGTTTTGTAGTTCACGTAGGAGAGAAAGTCCTTGCGCAGGCCACCTGCGTTGAAATACGCGGCGTCGCACGGATCCTCATTAGCGTTGAGGGTGCTGATGGGCGAAGGATAGTTGCCGACGCCGTTGCACGCGTACGCCGTCTGCACTGCGGCACCCCAGTTGTTGCCGAAGTTGTCCCAGTTGTAGCCCAGCTTCTGCGTCCACACCTTGTTCAAGTCCTGGTAGTCGACTTCCTTGCGGTTCGACAGGTCGGCGTAGATGTTCAGCACGCCCTTGCTGCCAACGTACTGCGTCACCTTGCCGTTGAACTGGAAGTAGTCCTGGTTGCGGTCGCCCGCGCTCTTCCACTTTTGCGCGTGCTGGTACACGCCTGCCAGGTAAAACTTGGTGTGCGTGGGCAGCAGTCCACTGTCGAACCGGCCAAAGGTGCGCACACCGGCAAACGAACCAAAGCTCTGGCGAATGTCCAGGTGGCGCTTATCGCTAGCATCGCCGGAAAAGAACTGCACCGTGCCGCCCAGGTTGCTGGTGCTGGCCGTTTCCAGCGCGCCCGTGCCCTGCGACAGCGAAATGTTGCCCAGGTCCTCGTCGATGATGGCGCGGCTGATGTGCAGGCCGTTCAGGTTGCCGTAACTCATGTCGCCCAGCGGCACGTCGTCCAGCGTAAAGCCGAGCTGGTTCTGGTTGAAGCCGCGTACGGAGATGCGCACCGCCCACTCATAGGCGCCGTACGGGTCGGCCGTTGTGATTTCGACCGAGGGCAGCCGCGCCAGCACCGCAATGGGGCTGGTGCCGGGCGACTGCTCCAGCAGTACCTTGCTGTCGATGCTCTGCACATCGCGCGTTTCGCCGGACGCGGTGACCGTCACCGTGTCAGACGACGTGAGCTTGTCCTTCGCGGGGTCTTGCGTGCCGGGCTGCGCGGCCTGGCCGGGTACTGTGGGCGTTTCAGCGCTTTGTCCGTTGCTGTTCTGCTGGGCTTGCAGTGCGGCGGGCATCAGCAACAGTGCGGCTGCAGTGGCGGCGTTCATCAGGTGCTGATTCATGGCATGGCCTCCAGGATGTGGAACTGTGAACGCACCGGAGGCGTGGTCTGCCGGGGCGTCGAGAGGGGAATCTGCGTTCGG
Organism: uncultured Terriglobus sp.; assembly: GCA_964242065.1. Taxonomy (GTDB): domain Bacteria; phylum Acidobacteriota; class Terriglobia; order Terriglobales; family Acidobacteriaceae; genus Terriglobus. Next base: position 2,649 of record CAXTBQ010000112.1, read on the forward strand.
GTGACAACCATCTTCGGTCCCTACTGCGAACAGGCCATGCAGGCGCGGTAAATGTTGTGGGAACGGCTGTTTACAGCGCGATGAAAAGCAGCGGACCCGGTCCCGGCTGAGTGCCTCCGCAGGAGTGCTACAGTTCCTTGAAACATCTGCCTTGTTGTGAACTATCTGGAGCGCTCCGTGTCCCGCTTGCTTTCTGCCGCTTGTGCCCTTCTTCTGCTGCACCCAGTTCTGTATGGCCAGGCGCCACCCGCCTCCACGCCCACACTGCAAACCGGCGTGCAGCTTGTGTTGGAAGACGTTGTGGTGACCGACGGCCATGGACATCCCATGCACGGCCTGCAGGGGACCGACTTCCAGGTCCGTGAGAATGGCGCGCCGCAGACGCTGCGCGGCTTTGAGGAGCACGCGGGCGGCCGCGAAGTTCACGCTCCCGTGGTGCCGCTGCCTGCCGGCGTCTTCAGCAATGTGCCGGTGGTGGATGGTGCGGCCAACGTGCTGCTGCTCGATGGGCTGAACACGCCGCCCGAGGCGCAGCCTTACTTGCGCGACCAACTGGTAAAGTTCCTTGCGGCAGAGCGCCCCGGCACACGCACGGCTGTGTTCACGCTGGTTCAGAGCCTGCACCTCTTGCAGAACTTCACGGTCGATCCGGCACTGCTCAAACGGGTGGTCAAGCTGCAGGGCGTGCAGTTTTCGCCGCTGCTGCAGCGCGAACTGAACGACACCGACGCGCACAAACTGTCGGAACGGCTGACGGACATGATTGAGCAGAGCAACGACGGCAGCCAGAAGGCCGTGATGGAGCAGATGCAAACCACGCTGCTGGACATGGAGGCGCGCCGTGCCTCGCAGCAGGCGCAGGTGCGTGCGCGCCTTACCCTGGACGCCTTGGGACAGCTTGCCCGCTACCTTGCAGGCGTGCCCGGACGCAAGAACGTGCTGTGGTTTTCCGGCTCGTTCCCCGTTCGCATTGTTCGCGATCCCCAAACCACGGGCGATCCGTTTGCCGGAGAAGCGGACCTTTCTGCTGAACTGCGGCGCACCGTGAACCTGATGGCTGCAAATCGCGTCGCCGTATACCCGATTGATGCGCGCGGTCTGGAGCCGGTGCCATCCGCAGGTGCCGAGGAAAACGGCTCGGTGGGCAATCGTGCTCGAACGCAGCGCACCTATGGCAGCACCGCGCCGAACCCGCGCGATAACCAGTTCTACCTGGACCAGGCAGCGGAGCACAGCACCATGCAGCAGCTTGCGGAAGGTACCGGCGGAGAGGCGTTTTACAACACCAACGGCTTGCAGCAGGCCATGGAACGTGCTGCAAACGAAGGCGGCAATTACTACGCTCTGCAGTACACGCCGCCGTCCGGCGGCAAGCCCGGCGAGTTCCGCAAGATCGAGGTCAAAGTAAACCGTCCCGGGCTGAAGCTGAGCTACCGGCGCGGCTACTACACCGCCGCATCCAGGGACGTGGAAGCAGCGGCTTCGCCCCTCCCGCTTGCGGCACGCTTCAACGCGCCGGACGCGAGCGAGCTTGCCTTTCAGTTGCAGCCGGCCGCTCTCGAAAACACGCCGCCGGAGAAAACGATCGGTCTCAAGGCGGCCGGCCAAAACTGCAGCCTGTACGCGCTTAAGGTTCTGCGGCGGGTCAACATGGTCAGCATTTCGCTGGGTGACGACGGCAAACACCACGCGACTCTGGAGTACGCCACCGTGCTGTACGACAGCAAGGGCACCATCCTCGACTCGCACCAGGACCGCGCCGCGCTCCAACTGGATGACGCGCGTTACCAGTACATGATGCAGGGCGGCGGCCTGCGCTTTCACCACACGGTGGCTTTGGCGACGGGTAGCAGTGGCAGCGTGCGTGTGCTGGTGCGCGATGTGAGCACCAACCGCATCGGCTCGCTGCAGCTTACCGACGGTGAGATCCGCAAGGCGGCGAAACCCTAACATGGCCTAACACCGGGGGTCCCCATGTCTCACAGAGACACGGGACGAAAGCTCCGCGAGAAGAGGACCGCACCAAGCTTCAGAAGCTCGACTGAGTGGACAATCTCCGGCCCCAAACGGACCTCCCGTTTGGGAGTCGAGACATGGGAAGCCCAGGTTCCAGCGCTCCTTGTATGGCGCCTAAAGTTTTCATGGAAACATGCAGAACCAAGCGCCCGAAGGCGCGTATCTATGGCAGCATGGGCCGAAGGTCTAGGGAACCGTCCAACGGAAAATGGAAGGTTGACGGCGCGATCCTATGCGCCGCGCCGCACGCGACAACCACCGCCCGGTAGGAGTACGATCCCATCGCTGGAAAGGGAAGGCAACGCCGCGCCTTTTCCTCCAACAGGAGCACACATGGCCACCACACCCGCGCTGAATCCCGCAACTGCGGAGCACCCCATCCAACTGCGCAAGCAGTACGACAACTACATCGGCGGCCGCTGGGTAGCGCCCGTGAGCGGGCAGTACTTCGAGAACGTAACGCCTGTCACCGGCCAGGTGCTGTGCAGCATCGCTCGATCGAACGCGGACGACGTGAACAAGGCGCTGGATGCCGCACACGCCGCGCGCGCCGCGTGGGGCCGCACCAGCACTACCGAACGTGGCCGGCTGCTGGAACGCATCGCGCAGCGCATCGAGGACAATCTGGAGCTGCTGGCCACGGTAGAAACGTGGGATAACGGCAAGCCCATCCGCGAGACGATGGCTGCCGATCTGCCGCTGATGATCGACCATTTCCGCTACTTTGCGGGCGTCATCCGCGCCGATGAGGGCACCATCTCCGAAATCGACGTAACCACCATCGCATACCACTACAACGAGCCGCTGGGTGTAGTGGGCCTTATCATTCCCTGGAACTTCCCGTTGCTGATGGCTGCGTGGAAGCTGGCACCGGCGCTGGCGGCGGGCAACACCGTGGTGCTGAAGCCCGCCGAACAGACGCCGCTCTCCATCCTGGTGCTAATGGGCCTGATCGAGGACATTCTGCCCCCGGGCGTGCTCAATGTGGTGAATGGCTTTGGGCTGGAGGCGGGCAAGCCGCTTGCGTCAAGCCCGCGCATCAAGAAGATCGCCTTTACCGGCGAGACCACCACGGGCCGCCTCATCATGCAGTACGCGTCGCAGAATCTGATCCCGGTCACGCTGGAACTTGGCGGCAAGAACCCCAACATCTTCTTTGAAGACGTGATGCGCGAGGATGACGCCTTCTTCGACAAGGCGCTGGAAGGCTTCACGATGTTCGCGCTCAACCAGGGTGAGGTGTGCACCTGCCCCAGTCGCGCCCTGGTGCAAGAGAGCATCTACGACCGCTTCATGGAGAAGGCGTTGAAGCGCGTGGAGGCGGTGCGGCAAGGCAATCCGCTGGACAAGTCCACTATGATCGGCGCGCAGGCTTCGAGCGAGCAGTTGGAGAAGATCCTGAGCTACATGGACATCGGCAAACAGGAAGGCGCAAAGGTGCTGACCGGCGGCGCGCGTGCGGAACTTCCCGGCGACCTCTCAGGCGGCTTCTATGTGCAACCCACCGTGTTCGAGGGCCACAACAAGATGCGCATCTTCCAGGAGGAAATCTTCGGGCCGGTCGTCTCCGTGACCACGTTCAAGACGGAAGACGAGGCACTGGAACTGGCCAATGACACACTCTACGGCCTGGGCGCGGGCGTGTGGACGCGCGACATGAACCGCGCCTTCCAGTTCGGCCGTGGCATCGAAGCAGGACGCGTCTGGACCAACTGCTACCACCTGTACCCGGCGCATGCGGCTTTCGGCGGTTACAAGCAGAGCGGCGTGGGTCGCGAGAACCACAAGATGATGATCCACCACTACCAGCAGACCAAGAATGTGCTGGTGAGTTATAGCCCGAACAAGCTGGGGTTCTTCTAAAAGTGGAGCAGACGGTACATCGATGCGTTCACTGTTTCGGAGGGGCGTGGCTTCAGCTACGCCTTTCACGTCGTAGGTTTACGTGGTTTAGCCACTGAGGCAAGGCGGCCTGTGACCTCAGGGGCCTAAAGCCTATTCACTGCTTGCCTTTTACGGCATGGCTGAAGCCATGCCTTTCCGAAAGCGTGAGCCATGGGGCATCTCGGTATGTCCGTTCCAGCGCAGGTACTGCAAACGCCTGCCGCCACTTCGCTGATCGAGCGGCTGCAGGCAAAGCATGGCCTGCTCATGTTTCACCAGAGCGGCGGCTGCTGCGATGGCTCGTCGCCCATGTGTTATCCGCGCGGCGAGTTCCTGGTCGGTGACGGAGACGTCCTGCTGGGCATGCTCCATCCCGGCGAAACGCCGTTTTACATCAGCGGACCGCAGTTCCAGTACTGGAAACACACGGAGCTGACGCTGGATGTGGTGCCCGGCCGCGGCGGCATGTTCTCGCTGGACAACGGCGAAGGTGTCCGCTTTCACATCCGTTCGCGCGTCTTTACCGATGTGGAGATCGCTGCGCTGCGCGAAGCGGGCCGCATCTAGCCCTTTCATCGCACGCAGGAAAAAAGCGGTTTTGAAAAGAACCAGGGACAAAACGAGCGGGTTTGGGCCACTTGCGCGTCATCCCATGCCATCCATATGTACTGCGGCCAGTGTGCGAAACGTGACCGGCCGCCCTTTGGAGGATGTATGCATAAGGGACTCACGCTCGCGGTATGGCTGCTGGCAGCGCCACTGCTTGCGCAGCAACAGACGTTGACGTGCCGCTCCACAGGCGGCTCGCAGTTTTGCCCGGCAAACACGGCCAATGGCGTGCGTCTGGTGCGCGAGCGCAGCGACGGTCTGTGCCAGCAGGGCTCAACCTGGAGCTACGATCGTCGTGGCATTACAGTGAGCGGCGGGTGCAGCGCGGAGTTCGAGGTAACCGGCGCGAACAGCAACGGCACCAACGGCAACAGCTACGGCGATAACGGCTATAACAACCAGGGAAACGGGCCGGGATACGGCAACAACGGCAACGGCAATCGCGGCAGGGCAACTATCCCCTCCGGAACGCAGTTCAGCGTACGCATCGAGCAGAACGTGCGGCCGTCAGAAATCGGTTCGGATGAGGTCATCTCCGGCTCTCTCACAAACGACGTGAGCGTGAACGGCAACGTTGTGGCGCCGGCGGGCACGCCCGTCCAGGCGCGGCTGGATTCGGCCCAGGGCAGCACCTTCAACCTGCGGCTCACCTCCATGACGGTGAATGGGCGCACCTATGCGCTGAGCACAAACTCCGTACACAGCCTACGCGACGCTGCAAACGGCGGTGACAACACAAATGGGTCTGCCAAGAAGCAACTGGGCTCCATACTCGGCAACATAGCCACTGGCGGGCAGATCGCCAGCGGCACCGTGTTCAACTTCCGGCTCACGAGTGCGGCACAGGCGTCGGGCCGCGGCGGTTACGGTAACAATGGGGGCGGGTACAACAACGACCGATAGAGGCCCGGGCTCACTTGCACGCACAACCGTGATGGAGGAGCGGGTGGAGCGACTCGGCCTGATTGCCGGCAATGGACGCTTTCCCTTTCTTCTGCTGGAGGCGGCACGCGCGCAGGGATTGCACGTTGTTGTGGCGGCGATTCGCGAGGAAACCGACCCGGAGATGCAAACCCGCGCTGCAACCGACAGCAGCATGGAGGTGCACTGGCTGAGCCTGGGTGAGTTGTCGCGGCTGATCGAAACCTTCCAGCGGGCCGGCGTGTCGCGCGCTGTCATGGCCGGCCAGGTACGGCACGCGCAGATATTCTCCAGCATTCGGCCCGATTGGCGACTGGCCAAGCTGCTGCTCAGCCTGCGCACGCGCTCAACCGACATGCTGCTAGGCGCAGTGGCAAAGGTCTTGGGCGACGAAGGCATCGAATTGATCAGTTCGACCGAGTACCTTGAACCCATGCTGGCCCGGGAGGGCGTGCTTACCGCACGTGCTCCGAATGCGACCGAAGCAAATGACATGGCCTACGGTCTGCAAGTGGCGCGCGGCATCGCCGGCTTCGATCTGGGCCAAACGGTGGTGATCGCCGCGGGAGCCTGCGTTGCGGTTGAGGCGATGGAGGGGACGGATGCCACCATCGCGCGGGCCGGAGCGCTCATGCGGTCGCTCGGTAGCGCCGCCTCCACCCTGGAGCGATCGCTCACCGTGGTGAAGGTGGCCAAGCCAAAGCAGGATCTCCGGTTCGACGTACCCGTAGTGGGTGTGCCGACCATTCACGCCATGCGTGACGCCGGGGCCACCTGTCTCGCAGTCGAGGCCGGGCGAACGCTGATGTTCGACGGACCGGCCATGCTTCGCGAAGCCGATGCTGCGGGCATCTGTGTGGTGGGTGAAAGCCGGGCAGAATAAAGCAGGACGCCGCCGCAGTTTCTGCGGCATACTTGCAGATGGGTGAGCGTTCCCCAGGGAGTTTCTGATGCAGCGAGCTGGTCTCTGGTCTTTGATCCTGGCAGCGGTGGTGGCGTGTGGTTTTACGGCCCGCTTTGCAAATGCGGCAGCGGCGGCGGCCATGCTGGAACCTGGTGCCACCGCGCCAAACTTCACACTGCCCTCGCAGGAGGAAAAGCAGGTGAGCCTGAGCGAGTTCAAGGGCAAGTGGGTGGTGCTGTACTTCTATCCCAAGGATTTTACCGGTGGCTGCACGCTGGAAGCGCACAACTTTCAGCGCGACCAGGCACAGTATGACAAGAGCAATGCCGCGATTGTGGGCGTGAGCCTGGACACGGCCGACAGCCACAAGGCCTTCTGCACCAAGGAAAACCTTACCTTCAAGCTCCTGGCCGATCCGGAGCACAAGGTAGTGGACGAGTACGGGGTGCCCTTGATCGGCAACGGCAAGGCGGCCAGCCGGGTCACCTTTTTGATCTCGCCACAGGGCAAGGTGGCAAAGGTGTGGCCCGACGTGAAGGTGGCCAATCACAGCGAGGAAGTGTTGGCCGCCATCAAGGAAGCCAAAGGCGCAAAATCGTAAGCAGGGACGACCTTTAGCAAGAAAGCGGAAGCTATGGCTTCCGCTTTCTATTTGCGCGGGTGCGCACTGTGGAACTTGTCCTGCCGAATGTAGCGAGGCGGACGGGAAGGATCCGCTGTTTGCCTGAAGCAGCAATGCAACGGCTGAGCGGCAGCCAAACGGCAAACGCAAAAAGGCCCGGAGCCTCTGTGAGAGGAGCCGGGCCTTTTTGCTTGCCTTGACGACGCGTTGCGTTGGTGCGGTTCAGGTCACCGCCTCCAAAGGAGTCCTTACTTTGTGGCCTTCTTGGTGGCGGTCTTCTTTGCCGCGGTCTTGGTCGTGGTCTTCTTTGCAGGAGCCTTCTTTGC
>CAXTBQ010000113.1:0-9829 GCA_964242065.1 uncultured Terriglobus sp.
CCACCACCACGGCCGTGCAGATGGCGCTGGGCGACGCCCTGGCCGTGGCCCTGCTGAACCGTAAACCGTTCTCCCGGGACGACTTTCACCACCTGCACCCGGGCGGCCGGCTGGGTGCGCGGCTCTTGCGGGTACGGGCGCTGATGCACTCCGGCGAGGAAGTACCGCTGGTGCCGGAGGAAGCCACGATGGCGGAAGCGATCGTCCGCATGACGGGCGGCCGTTTTGGAGTGACCGGCGTCATCGACAGCGCCGGGAGCCTGGTCGGCGTCGTAACCGACGGCGACCTGCGCCGTGCCTTTGTCTCAGGTTTCACCGATCGGCCGGTCCGGGAGGTAATGGGCCGCCATCCGAGAACGGCCGCACCGGACGATTTAGCCACATCTGCGCTGGCCCGCATGAACGCGGATGCCATTACCAGCCTGTTCGTTGTGGATGGCCCGGCAGTCGCCGGTATCCTGCACATTCACGACCTTTTACGGGCTGGGCTGGTCTAGTTGCGAGGCACCGGGCCGCCACGCCCAGGCAGGTGCGGCGTAAAGTGCGGCACCACGAACTCCTGCATGAGCGCGCCGAATGCCCCAAAAGCCGAGCCCAGCGCTGCGTTGGTCAGGGTCAGGCCGGCACCATTGCGGTCGCTGGCCGGTTCCCCATCACCGCGCTGTAGTTGAACTGCTTCTTGCCATTGTCGCCGGGGCAGATGAAGACGCTCAGCACCGCGTGGCGAACGCGGGAACCGGCGGTCCCGGTGCCTTGGTAGTAGTAACGAGGATCCTGCCGGAACAGGCTGGGCAGGACAGCGCTCCCCAGAAACGTACTGATCGTGCCGTCAGCGAAGTTGGCACCAAAGCGCTTGGCGTAGCCTTCGCCGCCTTGCCCATAGCCCGGAAAACTGTTGTTTGCCTGCTCGATTCCCGCGAAAAAGGCGCTTCCCGCCAGGTTGACGGGGTCAATGGTGGAGCGCCACGCCAGGTGGAACTTCTGCCCGGAGGAAAGCGGCGTGGGATGCGGCGAGTACACCACGTAGAAGTTCGGAACCACGCCGAAAACGCGCTGCTTCTCTTCCAGGGAGACCTCCGCCGCAGCTACCTCATGGGCAGACGCATAGACTGTCACGGAAACGGCGTCTGCCGGGGCGCGGCGGCTGGTTTGGTCGGTGGGAGCTTCGGGCAGGCTATCGCTTTCCTGGGCACGCGCCAGGCATGGAGCCGCAAAAGCGCACAGCAGTGTGAGTGCCCAGCGATCTTTTGCGTGCATAACAGGGTAGACGGTACAAGCGGGACTTAGTTCCGCAGCTGGCAACAGTTCTCTGCACGGAAGTCCTAGTGCCGCCGCTTTTCCTTCTTCTCTTCCACCTGGAGCCGTGCCTCGGCAGGCGCGGCGGAGCCCGGAGGCAGTACGCGCCGGGTATTGTTCCCCTCCAGCCGGTAGGTCTTGGTCACAACCTGATTCTTCGCCGGATGGAACTGGGTGCCCGGCGTTGGAATGGGCACGTCAGCCGCCAGAACCGTGTAGGTGTAGGAGGGAGCGGGCCCGGTTGGCGGGATTCCACGCCCGGGCGCGGCGTTGCCGGGGTCCACGCCAATCCTGACCGGGAGATAGCCGAGGATGTTCTTGTCACGGTTGGCACCCTCATACCGATGCTTCTTGAGGTTCCAGTAAAAGACGCGTAACTGGTTGAAGTCATAGGGCAAACCAGCCTGGTAGGGGCTCAGCACCACAACGTAGTTGGGCACTTCCTGGCTGGCACCCTGCAGTTCCGGATCGATGACCTTGTTGAGCACGTACGCGCCCACAATCCGCTGACCTTCGGCGTACTTGGCAACAGCGTCCGGCGCATCCGTGTCCAGCATGCGGCTCAACATCCAGCCGGTGCGGCCTTTGCTATCATTCACCAGCCACCAGTCTTCCATGGCGGGTGGCAAAGGGACCGGCCTGGCCTTCGGATCGGGCCTGCCGTCCGGACCCAGGGGCTGTGTCGTGGGCGGAGGCGTGCCGGGCGGCAACGGCTTCAGAGTGCTTGCGCGCTGCAAAAGCCGGAGCTTTTCGCCTTCATCCAGCCGGAAGAGCTTGTCGGTGTCGCGGCCCGGAGACGTGTGCAGGTACACGTCATCCCGTACCGTGCCGGTGGCTACGGGTGTGTCTTTCTCGTGAGCCTTGTGCAGGTCGTCGAACGTGCTGGAGACCTTCTCCGTCGCAACGGCGCGCTCATCGATCCATCCGATCTCACCCTTGTCCGTTCGAACCTTATAAAAGCGGCGATTTTGCTCCAGGATCTCCAGCCGCTGCCCGTTGCTCACGTTGCCCGTCCGGTTGGAGACGGCGGCGATGCGGTCCCGCAGAAAGGTTGATTTCTGCGTGACATAGACGTAATGGGTCAGGATGGGCGGCTTGAAGCGGTTGCACCCGACGAGGAGCAACGGCAGCAATGCAAGGGGAGCAACGAGGCGGGGGCGCATGGTCGAGCGGAACGGCATCAGCGGCAGGCTTGAGGATAGCACCGTGCTCCGGGGCGCTTCGCAGAAACAAGTGCAGAACGTAAAGGACGCAAAGGACGTGCACGCGAAGGTCGCTACGTTTGCCTTCTTAGCGGGGCCGCGTGAACGTCGCACTCTTTGCGCAAAAGTTTGCGGCCTTCGCGTGCTGCTTTCCGCAGCCCCGTGTTCGCGATTGTCAGTGTGAAAGCGCCACGATGCTGGCATTGGTTCCGGTCGCCGTGGAACTGACCGTGTACAGCCTGCCGGGATTGCTGCTGTCGAAGCCGTAGAGCGAAAGGTCGGGTGAGCCGGAGTAGGCCGCCGCCAACAACCACTTGCCGGTGGAGTCCACGCCCAGCGACGTGACGGTGACACCGGACGAGAACGGCGAACCGGCAATTGGCGTGAGCACAGCGTTCGCGCCGATGCTGTAACCGGTGATGGTGCTGTCGGTGCGGTTGGCCACGTACACATACTTGCCCGTACTGTCCAAGGTTACCGCGTAGGGCTGGGCTCCGGCGGCGTATACGGTGGATGTGGTGGGGGTGAGCGCGCCGTTGGAACCGATCGCGCTGACCACCAGCCCCGCATTGCCCGATCGAGCCTCGTACAGGTAGGCCCCGCCACTATCTATCGCGATGCCGTTGCTGCTGGTCAGGCTTGGCAGAGTACTTTGGAAAAGCTGCGTAAAGGCGCCGGTGGCGGTGTTGAAGGACCACACGATGTCGCCCGCTGTACCCAGCGCGGCCACCACGAACGCTCCGCTGTTTGCAATCCGTAGCTGTCTCGGAACTACTATTCCTGGAGGCGTGAAACCAACGCCGCTGCTGGGCGACAGGGTGCCGTCAGAGTTGATGCCGAACAGGTCGATGCTGGCGCCACTACCATCCAGCACCATCAGCCATTTCCCGTCAGGAGTGGTCTGCATGTCCACGCAGAAGGCATTGGCAATGGCGTTGCCACCGTTGAGCGGGTTGATCGTGCCTGTGCTCGAAATGCTGAAGCCGAAGATCTGGGAAATGGTTCCGACCCAGAGAAACTTGTTGTCGCGACTGACCGTGAGCGCCAGCGGCGCGGTACTGAAGTTGATCGGCGAGCCAGACAGCGTAGAGAGCGCGCCCGTGGTGGAAATGCCCAGGCCTGTCACGGAGTTGGCACCGGAATTCGCTACAAAGACAAAGTTGCTGGCGCTGGTGCCCGTACCGGTTCCGGTGCTGGACGAACCCTCCTTGAAGAAGAAGCCATCGCACCCCGTGAGCGTCAGCAGCAGGCACAGCAGCAAGAGGCTGCGGACAACGATACCCGGCGGTGCCGGCGAAGAACTTCCTTTGGATGAACGTAGCAGCACTTGGTGGTATGACGACGTCCAGCCGCACAGGTTGCGCTGAAGCCTGGGCAAAGGGGTCGAAGACCGGCTAATTTGCCCGGCTCTGGCACTCGGCGCAGACACCGATCACATCGATGGAGATCCGCTCGACAAGAAATCCACCGGCCAACCATGTGGGCTGACTGCTGGGAGCAAGGCCATGCTCCGTGTCGTCCGGCAGGTCGGCCACGCGTTTGCACACCGAGCACACCATGTGGTGATGCAGGTGCTTATTCACTTCCACGCGCAACGTGCCGTGATGCATGGAAAGCTCGCGAAATACACCGCTTTCCACAAACAGGTGGATGTTCTTGTACACAGTAGCGAGCGAAATGGACGGGATACGCTGCTTGACGGCCGCAAAGACTTCTTCCGGCGACGGATGGCCGCACATCTCCTGCATGGTCTCGTACAAAACCTGGCGCTGGTGCGTCACAGCAATGCCGTGTTCCGCGCACAGTTCCCGAAAGGTTTGCAGCTCGTCGACCATGGCATGATCAGTAGATAAGAGCGATCTGCCGAGTGTCAAGGTGCGTCGCGGAGCGCTCTGCAGCCATCAAACCTGCAAAGCAGCCGTCTGCGAAGGGAGGAAAACAGGGATGCGCACGTTTACGCTGCCGGAGGCGCAGACGCTTCTGCCGGTCCTGGATTCCCTCCTTCAAAAGGCACAGGCTGCAGCCGCTGTGGGTGCTTCGCGCGAGCATGCACTGCAGGCGCTATCGCAGGCGATCTTCCTTTCCGGCGGTCTCCGCGTGGATTTGGCTGACGTTGCGCGCCTCAAAGCCGAGCACAACACTGCGGTCAGCGAGGCCAAGGACGCGCTTGAGGAGATCAGCGCCATCGGCGTGGAGGTCCGCGACGTGATGGCCGGCTTGCTCGAGTTTCCGTTCCAACTTGAGGAAGAAGTGGTGATGCTGTGCTGGCTGCAGGGGCAGAAGAACATCACGGAGTGGCACAAGGCGGAGGACGGCTGGGATGAGCGCAAGCCGCTGGACGAGCGGTTTACAGGCGGCGAACGCCCGCAGTAGCCCTTCGCGCTGCCGGTGTCGTTGCTTGTCCGCTATGATGAAGGGCGATGCCGAGCTTTGCCGATTCTGCAGTCATCTTCATCCTGGCGCTGATGCTCTTCGGGCCGAAGAAGCTGCCGCAGCTTGCCCGGCAACTGGGCAAGTTGATGGCTGAGTTCCGCCGTGCCTCAAACGAATTCCGCATGCAGATGGAAGACGAACTCCGCATCGAGGAACAAAAGGAGCACCAGAAGAAGGTGGACGCAATCGCCGGGCCGCCTTCCACGCTGCCCGACCCGGAGCATCCTCATCTGCCATCGACAACCGGCGAAGCGGACGCGGTGCCCACGGGAAGCGATTCCGCTGAGGCGATCCAGCCAGAGCCGATTGCAGAGTCGGGCGGCCTGCGCATGATGCCGCCATCAACCGGCCTGCCGCCCGAGAGCGCCTATGGTGCCACCGCGGAGAACCATGGATTTGAGTTTCACGACATGCACGGAAACGCGGAGAGCAATGGCAACCACGCCCCTGCCGTGGGCATGAGCAGCGAAGAGCCTGTTTCAGAGGCCGAACGGACGGAAGAGCAGACCCATGCCTGACGTCCTTGAGAATGTGCGCGAAGCGGTCGCGGAACGCGCCGAACTGCCGGGCATGAGCCTAATGGAGCACCTGACCGAGCTGCGTTCGCGGCTGATCCGGTCGGTGGTCGCGCTGCTCCTGGGCTTTGTTGTGGCATATATCTTCTCGAAGCGGCTTTACGGTTTCGTGCAGGCTCCCCTTACAACTTTGCATTTGAAGCTGAGCTTCACGCATCCAACCGACCCAATCAACCTTTACATCAAGACCGCGCTCGTTGGCGGTGCCATCATTGCAAGCCCATACATTCTGTATCAGGTGTGGCTGTTTATCTCTCCAGGCATGTACGCTAACGAGAAAAAATACGTGTGGCCGTTTATGTTCGCGACCATCGGGCTATTCATCGCCGGTGCATGGTTTGGCTACCACTATGTTCTGGTAAGCGCGATCAAGGTTCTGGTCATTGACATGGGTAAAGACTTCAACTCCATGCTGACGATCGAGGATTACACCGGCTTCTTCATGTCCATCATCTTGGGCTTGGGCGTGTCCTTCGAACTACCGATCCTGGTCTTTTTTCTGGCGCTTTTCGGTCTAGTGGATGCGAAGTTTTTAGTTCGGCACGTCCGCTACGCAATACTGATCATCTTCGTCATAGCCGCCATCATCTGTCCCTCACCTGAGCCAACAGCGATGTGCCTGTTTGCCGCGCCCATGCTGGTTCTGTACGCACTGAGCGTGGGCGTAGCGTTCCTAGTGCATCCGGCGCGCCGCAAGGCAAAGCTGACGCCTGCCACCTAGCGGGCATCGAAAAGCAATGCCTCACGCGCAGCCACTCGATTGGATCGCCTTTCATGCGCTGCTGCTCGTGCTGCTGTGCGTGGAGATCGCGCTGCTGCACAAGACAACGCAGCAGCAGGCCACACGCCGCTCGTACTTTGCTACAGGACTCTGGATTGCGGGCGCGCTGGCGTTCGCCGGTTGGGTCTACATCCGGCTGCACGGGCAACTGGCACAGGAATTCTTGGCCGGTTACGCGCTGGAAGAGTCGCTTTCCATCGACAACCTGTTCGTCTTTCTCCTGCTGTTCCAATCGTTCAAGATTGCCGAAGCGAAACGGCGGCGTGTATTGTTCTGGGGCATTCTGGGCGCAGTCGTGATGCGGGCGGCATTCATCTTTGCCGGTGTCGAACTGCTGGACAAGTTTGAGTGGGTTACCTACCTTTTCGCCGTGGTTCTGCTGATTGCAGCGGTTCGCCTGGTCATCCCGGAAGACCACGAACATCCGAAGAAACCGAAGTGGCAGGCATGGCTCGAGAGGCGTCAGCCCATCTCAATGAGTCAGGATGGCTTCACCGCCGTGGAGAACGGCCGACGCATCCCAACCGTGTTGGTGTTGGCGCTGGTAGGCATCGCTTTCGCCGACTTTGTCTTTGCGCTGGACTCCATTCCCGCGGTGCTCTCCATTACTCGCCGCACCTTCATCGCCTATACGTCGAACATCTTCGCGGTGATGGGTCTGCGTTCGCTGTTCTTTGTGCTGACGCACGCGCTGGGCAAGCTGGCTTACCTGCACTATGGGTTGGCGGCGGTGCTGGCCTTTGCGGCATGCAAAATGCTGGTGGCTCCGTGGTTTGAGGTGACGGCTTTGCAGTCCTTGCTGGTGATCTTTGGGCTCTTGGCGCTTACGGTGCTGGTGTCGCTGCTTTTGCAACGCCGTCAGGCTGCGAAGCTCGCCTGACCTTCACAAGGGTTTCACCCTGCAGCGCAGCAGGATAGCAGCCGGAAGGAGCGGCTGCGATAATCAGAAAATGACGTGCGTTCCAGTCAAGACAGCATCCGCCGACTACCAGGTGCACATTGGCCGAGGTTTGCTTGGTAGCTTGGCTGCGCGAACGCTGCAGTTGGCCGGGGGGGTGTCGCGTGTGTTCATTGTCACGTCTCCGGAGATCGACAGGATCTGGGCTGCGCCGGTGCGCAACGGCTTTGGCAAGCTGGGCCTGCAGGTAGAGACCCTGCACGTGCCTGCGGGGGAGGGCGAAAAGCGATTCGCCACACTGGAACGGCTGTGCGAGGAACTGGCCGCGCACCGAGCCGACCGTGACAGCCTGCTGATTGCTCTGGGTGGCGGCGTGATCGGCGACCTGACCGGCTTTCTGGCCGCGGTATACATGCGCGGCATACGGTTTGTGCAGGTGCCCACGACGCTGTTGGCGCAGGTAGATTCGTCGGTCGGCGGCAAGACGGGAGTCAACCTGCGCGCGGGCAAGAACCTGGTGGGCAGCTTCTACCATCCCCTGGCAGTGTTCGCGGACGTTGACGCGCTTGCCACGCTGCCGGAGCGTGAACTGCGTGCAGGCTTGCAGGAGAGCGTCAAAGCGGGCGTCATCCGCGACGCGGCGCTGTTCGACTACATGGAGGCTAACGCGGACACCATCCTGCGCGGCCAGCCGGAGGCGCTGCAGCATGTGGTAGAGGCGAGCGTACGCATGAAAGCAGACGTTGTGGGTGAGGATGAGCGCGAGAACGGCCTCCGCATGATCCTGAACTTCGGCCACACCGTGGGCCATGCCATTGAGGCGGCAACGGAATACAAAAGCTTGCTGCACGGGGAAGCCATCGGCTGGGGCATGGTGGCCGCTACGCGGCTGGCGCAAGCCCGCGCCATGCTGACGGACGATGAAGCGGAGCGCATCACCGCGCTGGTGCACCGGTGTGCCGACCTGCCGAGCTTCCAAGCGGATGCAGAGGGGCTGATGGCCCTGACCGGCGGAGACAAGAAGAAGCGCGGCGGGACGCTGAATTTCGTGCTGCCCACCGCCATCGGCTCAGTCGACATTGTGCGGGACGTGACGGAGCCGGAGCTGACCGCTGCCGTCAACGCGATGCTGTTGGAGATGCATCTCGGCAGGCCGCGGCACGAACTTGCGGCTACAACGGCTCCGGTGCACGCGTGAGCGGGTCTGCCACGGAGCCGGTGAGCGGTTCGCGCCCCATCGGCACGGCGAACGTCGCGGAAGCTTCTATTGCCGTGCAGCGCATGTTCGACGAAATTGCGCCCCGCTATGACCGGCTGAATCACATCCTGAGCTTTGGCATGGACCGCGTGTGGTGGAACCGCGCCGCGCGGCAGTTCGACGCGGTGCTGAAGCGTCCGGAGGCCCGCGTGCTGGACCTGTGCTGCGGCACGGCAGATATGACGGCGGCACTGCTGCGTTACAGGCCTACCACTGGTGCAGAGCCGTTGCTGGCCGTGGATTTCTCGCACGAGATGATCGAGCGCGGCCGCCGGAAACTTGCAGGCAAGCCGGTGGAGTTTGTGGAGGCGGATGCACTGGCGCTGCCGCTTCCCGATGGGAGCCGCGATCTGGTGGTGAGCGCCTTCGGCTTCCGCAACCTGGCCGATTATGCAGCCGGGCTGGGGGAAATTCGGCGCGTTCTGAAGCCCGGGGGCAGCATCGCCATTCTGGATTTCAGTGAGCCGCACGGGCTGCTGGGTTCCGCCTACCGTTTGTACTTCCGGCATGTGCTGCCGCGGGTGGGCGGACTCATTTCCGGCAGCAGCGAATCATACCGCTACCTGCCCGCGAGTGTGGAGCGCTTTCCAGCTCCAGCCGCGTTCTGCGGCATGATGCGCGAGGCCGGGTTTGCAGACGTGCGTTGGCAGCCCTACCTGTTCGGCGTGGCGGGGCTGTGGAGCGGGCGCGCAGGGTAGGCGCTCAAGGCGAAGCAAAGGGCGCAAACGACGCTATGGCAACTATTCGGGTGCATCCTGCGTTGCCGCCTCGCATCTTACAAGGACCGCAGCCGCTGAGGACCCGCGCCGGCTTTCCATTCACTTCAGAAGACTCTACAAGGAGCAACACCATGCCTCAGGCATACGGATACGCTGCAGAAGCGGCGAAGGCACCCCTTGGCCCATTCTCTTTCGAGCGCCGCGATCTCAGAGAGAAAGACATAAAGATCGAGATCAAGTTTTGCGGCATCTGCCACAGTGACGTGCACCAGGCACGCGACGAGTGGGGCGGCGGCATTTTCCCCATGGTTCCAGGGCACGAGATTGCCGGCGTGGTCACCGCGGTCGGCAGCGGCGTGACCAGGTACAAGGTGGGCGACCACGTGGGCGTGGGCTGCTTTGTGGATAGCTGCCGCCAGTGCATCGAATGCACCGAAGGCGAAGACAACTACTGCCTGCGCGGCATCAACGCCACTTACAACGGCCGCGAGAAGGACGGTTCGCCGACCTATGGCGGCTACTCCGACCACATCGTGGTCGATGAAAACTACGTTCTACGCATCCCGCAGAATCTGCCTCTGAATGCAGCGGCACCACTGTTGTGCGCCGGCATTACGCTGTACTCGCCGCTGAAGCATTGGAACGCAGGCCCGGGTAAGAAGGTGGG
>CAXTBQ010000114.1:0-239 GCA_964242065.1 uncultured Terriglobus sp.
GACTACAGCACCAACCGTTATGGCCTGTCGCTTACCGGTTCGCCCTACATCCCCGGCCTGATCAAGCCCAGCACGAAGCAGAACGTCTTCCTGAACCTCTCCGGCGGGCGCAACATCAACCCCTCGAATCAGCAATACACGGTGCCCACGCTTGCCCAGCGGGCGGGCAACTTCAACGGGCTGACCGCGCCGGTGAACGGTGTGACGAGGCCGGTGACGCTCTACAACCCGTCCCCCGG
>CAXTBQ010000114.1:249-9598 GCA_964242065.1 uncultured Terriglobus sp.
GGGCAGACCTACGGCGACTGCTCCGACCCCACGAACGCAACCTGCAACGTGATCCCCACCGCGCAGATCAGCGCACAGGCGCAGGCGCTGCTGGCGTACATTCCGCTGCCCAACGTGGGTAGCACCGGCAGCACGGGCACGGAGAACCAGTACAACTACCAGCGCATCACCACGATCGGCAGCAACAACACGCAACTCTCGTTCCGCTATCAGCGTTCGCTGGGTGCAAGCGCCGGACAGGGCGGGTTTGGCGGTCGCGGCGGCGGGTTCGGAGGTGGTGGCGGCGCTCAACGCGGGGGAGGCGGCAATCGCCAGCAGCAGAGCAAGACGCTGCGCCAGAACGTCAGCGCCAACTTTACCTACTCGCACACGGCCAGCGACATCCGCGGCCTGCTGCCCTCCCTTGACGGCAAGACCAGCAGCGACGGTCGCAATCTGAGCGCGACCTACTCGCTGGGCTACGGGCGGTTGAGTAACAACCTGAGTGCGAGCTGGAACTACTCGCACGCCATGACGACCAACGCCTTTACCTATGGTGCAGTCGATCCGGCAACTGCCGCAGGCATCACGATTCCGCGGCCCGCTTCCGCCCGGCCCGGCCTGTACAACGGCGTGCCATACCTTTCGTTCACCAACTTCGCCAGTGTCAGCGAGACCAATCCATCAGACCGGCTGGGCTCCACCGTAAGCCTGAGCGACGTGGTCAGTTGGCGGCATGGCAAGCACAACTTCCGCTTCGGCTTCGACGGTCGGCGCGTGCACAACGACCAGATCGCCGGCACCAACGGCATCGGCCAGTTCACCTTTACCGGCATCAACACGCAGAGCCCCGGCACCGGCACGGGCACCACGCAGTCGAATACCGGCAACAGCTTTGCGGACTTCCTGCTGGGCGCGCCGCAGACCAGCACCATCCAGGCGGGTACCAACAAGATCTACCTGCGGCAATGGGTCTTCGACGGCTACGCGCAGGACGACTTCCGGCTCCTGCCCAACCTGACGCTGAACACCGGGCTGCGCTATGAATACTTCGCGCCGTTGACGGAGAAGTTCAACCGGCTGGTGAACCTGGACCCCAGCAGCGATCTGCTGACCTACCAGCCGGTGCTGCCGGATGCGCGGGGTACATTGAGCGGAATACAGTACAACCGTTCACTCATCAACCCAGACCGCACGCTGCTGTCGCCGCGCGTGGGCGTGGCTTGGCGGCCCAAACAGCTGAAGAACACGGTGGTGCGCGCGGGTTACGGCATCAACTTCAATACCGGGCAGTACAGCAGCTTTGCCAACTCGCTGAGCTACCAGTCGCCTTTCGCCGTGACGCAGAACAATGTAAGCGGCTTGCAGTACTGCCCCACACTCCAAACCGGCTTCACGCTAGGCAATGCCTTCAACTGCCCCAAAGAGCAGAACGGCATCCTGACCAACACCTTTGCGGTGAACCGCGACTACCGCCTGGGCACGGTGCAGGTGATGAACGTGGACATTCAGCGGCAGTTGCCAAGGGGTGTGGTGCTGAACGTCGGTTATAACAACGCGCTGGGCGGTCACCTGGACATGCGGCGCTCGCCCAACCGCACGCTGGCGGGCACGGCGGGCAACACCAACGCCATCATCTACGAGGACTCGATTGGCGAATCGCGCTTCCACGCGCTGACCATCAACGCACGCAAGCGGTTGCAGAAGGGCATCGGCCTGGGCGCGACGTATCAGTACGGTCACAGCATCGACAATGCCAGCAGCGTGAATGGCAGCGGAGGAAACACGGTGCCGCAGAATGATCAGCGGCTGGACCTGGAGTTTGGCAACAGTACCTTCGATGTGCGGCATCGGCTAACGGGGAACTTTGTTACCGAACTGCCCTTCGGTCCCGGTCGCGCGTACCTGAAGACGGGCAAGCTGTCGCGCGCGCTGGACGACATCTTCGTCTCCGGCGAGTTCACCTTTGCAACGGGCGGGTACGCCACGCCGCAATACCAGAACAGCGCGGCACAGGCGGCGGCGGGCAACAACTTCACGCTGCGCCCGGACCGTGTGTTTTCGCAAGACATCGCTGGACCGGGTAACCTGCGCAACTGGTTCAACAAGGCTGCCTTTGCTGCACCCGCCAACGGCTACGGCACCGCTTCGCGCAACAGCATCCGGCTGCCGGGCACGGTGGGCGTGGACATGTCGCTCTCGAAGAGCATCGACATGGGAGAGCTGAAGAACTTCGAGGCACGCGTCACAGCAAGCAACGTCTTCAACACCGTGCAGTACAGCGGCGTGAACACGGTGCTGAACTCGTCGAACTTCGGCCAGGTAACGGGCGCAGCCGCACCTAGAAAGTTGAGCCTGCAGGCGAGGTATAGGTTCTGATGACGATCACCTCCAAGCTAGTTCGTTTTGCTGCAGCGCAGCCAGTACTGTTTGCAGCGCGACCGCTGAGGAAATGGTGCTTTCGGAAGGGCATGGCTTTAGCCATGCCGAAAAGACCTGCCGATGCGGCGGCTTTAGCCGCTGAGGTCAGCTATCTGGCTACTGCACGGCTCTGGCCCCAGAGGCTAAAG
Source organism: uncultured Terriglobus sp. (assembly GCA_964242065.1). Taxonomy (GTDB): domain Bacteria; phylum Acidobacteriota; class Terriglobia; order Terriglobales; family Acidobacteriaceae; genus Terriglobus. The sequence goes on from CAXTBQ010000114.1 coordinate 2,799, forward strand.
CCTCACCCGAGACGAATGTGGATGGCAGGGCTAAAGCCCTGCCCCTCCGAGTGCAACGTGCGGGCCATCGGTGCGATCGTGCAGAGTGGGTTACGAGCCATCGGTGCAATCGTGCAGAGTGGGTTGCGGGCCAACGGTCCGCAACATAACAGCCTAGGCCGAAGGCCTAGGTCAAGCCATGCCATGGAGGTCAGGGCTGTAAGCCCGCAACATCGTCCTCTACCGGTGCTTCGGACCTTCAGCCCTCAAATCTCGAAACGGTCGCGTACCTGGGCCTGCGGCCCAGGCTGTTATGCGACGGGCTTGCAGCCCGTATTCTGCGGAATGCGTCGCTTTGTTACCGCGCTGACATTTATGACCGTTTGCTTGGCATCGGCTCAACAGACCCAGGTGCCAGCGCAGCAGCAAACGGCTTCTTCACAGGCGCAGCCGCCCGTGCGGCTGGATACGCCGCAGCAGCAGGCACCTGCGCCCGCACCGGGAATGCCTGCCTCTACCGGCACCACCATCCGGCAGGAGGGCGGTGCGCAGTCGCAGAGCTTTACCCTGCGCGTGGACACGCAACTGGTGCTAACCAACGTGGTGGCGCGCGACAAGAAGACAGGTAACGTGATTCGCGATTTGAAGGCGAGCGACTTCACCATCCTCGAGAATGGTAAGCCGCAGAAGATTTCATCCTTCGACTTCCAGACCGTTGACGCCGCAGCGCGGCTGAACGAGGCAACGATCAGCGGCACCGCGCCCACGGTGGCGCAGATCCTGGACCGCAGCATCGGCGCGGATGCGGCACAGTTGCGCGACCACCGGCTAATCGTCTTCTTCTTTGACCTCACCAGCATGCAGGACGAGGACATTGACCGCGCCGTGCAGTCTGCGCAGGACTACATCAACAAGAAGATGGCACCCGCCGACCTGGTCGCCGTGGCGAGCCTCGGCACGGCGCTTTCGCTGGACCACGACTTTACCGGCGACAAAGCTGCGCTGCTGGCCACGGTAGGCAAATACAACGGCACCAACCAGGCGGGTGCGTTCAGCAACGGCACCACGGGGTCGAGTGACGGCACGGCGGACGACGCAGGCACCTTTACCGCCGACGACACCGAGTACAACAGCCTCAACACCGACCGTGAACTCTACGCGATCCAAACCATTGCCAAGTCGCTCGAACGCGTGGACCAGCGCAAGAGCATGCTGTACTTCTCCGGCGGTCTCTCGCGCAACGGCGTCGAGAATCAGTCGAGCATTCGCTCTGCCACCAACGAAGCCGTAAAGGCCAACATGGCGATCTACAGCGTGGACACGCGCGGGCTCGAGGCGTTATCTCCACTGGGCGATGCCAGCACCGGCTCGCAGCGCGGTACGGGTGCCTATCGCGGTGCCGCCATGCAGGCGCGGCTTGACTCCAACTTTGCCTCGCAGGAGACGCTGGCCACGCTGGCATCCGACACGGGCGGCAAGTTCTTCTCCGACTCGAATGACTTTGCTCCCGCCTTCCAGGCCATTCAGCACGACACTGAGGCGTACTACATCCTCGGCTTTCGCTCGACCAACACGCTGCGCGACGGCACCTTTCGCCACCTGACCGTGAAGCTGAACCGCAGCGATGCCAAGCTGGAGTATCGCCCCGGCTACTACGCACCCGCGGACTTCAAGCACCAGAAGACGGAGGATCGCGAGCTGGCGCTGACCGACCAGTTGCGCAGCGATCTGCCCGCCGTGGACATTTCTATGTATCTCGAAGCGTTCTACTTCCGGCAGAACGCGAACAGCTACTACGTGCCCATGTCGATCATCGTGCCGGGATCGCAGATCCCGTTTGCTCGCGCAAAGGACCAGGACAAGGCGACGCTCGACCTGATCGGCCAGGTCAAAAACGCGCAGGGCATTGCGGTAGGCAACATTCGCGACACGGTCAAGCTTGCCGTCGATGGCACTGTCGGCGCGGCGCGGCGCAACATTCAGTACAGCACCGGCTTCCAGCTCGCGCCCGGGCACTACCATGTGAAGTTTGTCGCGAGAGAGAACGAAACTGGCAACTTCGGCTCGTTTGAGACAGACCTAGTCGTGCCGGACCAGCGCAAGACACCGATGAAGCTGTCGAGCGTTGTACTCAGTTCACAGCGCACGGCCGCCGTCCCACAGCAGCACGGCGCGCCCATGGCGCCAGGAATGGTGCAGGCGGTCGATCCGCTGCTGCAGGATGGGCAGCAGTTTGTGCCCAACGTGCCGCACGTGTTTCGGCAGGATGCGCACCTATATCTACTTTACGAACTCTATGACCCAGCCAAGCAGGCCGCCGCAGCCGCCGCGCAGAGTGCCACTGAAACCGCCGCCAAGCAAAGTGGCCTCAAAGCGCGTGGAGGTGCGGGAGGCATCCACGTGCTGACGTCGATCGAGTTCCTGCAGAACGGCGCAAAAGTGCTGGAAACGCCGCTGGTTTCGACCGACATGGAAAATCAGCCGGAGCGCGGCGCAGTGAGCTTTCGCTTCGACGTTCCGCTGCAGTCCCTCAAACCGGGTAGTTATATCTGCCAAGTCAATGTAATTGACGACGCGGGCGGTAGCTTTATCTTTCCGCGGGTCGCCATGCGCGTAGTGGCTCCGCCTGCCGCTCGTCCAGCCACCGGCACATCTGCCGCGTCACCTGCTCCAGCGCCCACAGGCGAGTAGTTCAGCAAGAACAGAGTCAGCCGCCGAAGGCGCACGTAGCCACGCCGAGGCTGCTGCCGTAACCGCTGAGATGATTCAGAAGCCCGCAGCGATAACGGCTGCTTTGCATCTCAGCGGCTAAAGCCGCCTGGAACTTCTACATGTCTTCTACTCCTGCGGTTGAAGTTGCTGTTCTTCTGCCGCGGGGGCACAGCGGCTGACCGCTTCCGGCGGCATTACAGGATGCGCCCCAGAATCGACTGCAGCACACTGCCCTGCTCTGGCATCGGCGCGCCGGTGGGCTCGCCCTGCGGCGTCACGTGGCCGTTTGACACGTAATGATGGATCAGTACTGGCAAAATCACCGCCATGCCCATCTTCGCCATAGTGGGTGAAATCCCGAGCCGGTTGGCCACACCATCGATCATGCCCGTGCCGCCGAGACCCTGCTCCACTTGATCCGGCGAAGCGGGTGCGGTTTGGCCGCCAGCCCATTGCTGTACCAGGCCGCCCAGGCCGTTGTTCTGGAACGACGAAAAGATGCTGCCTACGCCGCCGGGGCGGTTCTGCAGCTCGTCCATTACGCCACCGGCTACCTGCGAGTGGTCGCCTCCGCCCATCCCAGCGGCTTGCTCCACCATATCCATGATGCCCATTCGTTCCTCCTTACAGGTTCTTGCTGCGGTTGCCGGTCACCAGGCGCAACAGAAGTGTCAACAGCACTGCGCCGATGACAGCGACAAAAACGGTATAGATGATGCCGCCCTGCCCGGCAAAACCGAGCGCGCGCATGATGAAGCCGCCTACGATTGCACCGATGATGCCGACCACGATGTCGCCCAGCGTGCCAAAGCCGCTGCCCTTCATCAGCTTGCCTGTGATAAAGCCTGCAATCAGGCCCACGATGATCCACCAGATGATGAACATATTTCCGTTCTCCAAGGTTGTTGGTGCGTTTGCGCCGGCCGTCAGACGTGCGGGCGTACCGGCGTGGCCTTCGGGTCAATACCTGCAGCTCACAACCGTTCTGTAGGTATTCGGAGCGGTCGCACGAGAAACAGGTTGTGTTCCACCAAGGGCATCTGGCAGAAACTTTCGTCACCCAGGCTGGCGCGGCATGTATCCAGTGTGCCTATAATTCGGGCACACACCGTAGGCTGTTGAGGGAGCACCGCCATGCTGAACCGTAGAGATTTCGCCCGCCTTTCCGCAGCCGCAGCCGCTGTAAGTGCGCTGCCCGCCACTCTGCGCCCGCAGGCGTCTGCACCAGCCAGGAAGGTGCGCTATGCGCCTGTTGGCCTGGGCCTTATTTCCGTGCAGCACTTCATGCCGGGGACGCGCGCTGGCCAGTACGGCGAGATCACCGGCCTGGTCAGCGGCACCCCAGACAAGCTGCAGAAGCTGGGGGCGGAGTACAACGTGCCGGCCGCAAACCAGTACGAATACAAGAACTTCGACAGGATCAAGGACAACGCAAACATCGACGCAGTCTACATCGGCCTGCCCAACAACATGCATGCCGAATACACCATCCGCGCGGCAGAAGCAGGCAAGCACGTGTTCTGCGAAAAGCCCATGGCGATGAACGTGAAGGAATGCGAGCAAATGATCGCGGCCTGCAAGAAGAATAACCGCAAGCTGATGATCGCCTACCGTTGCCACCTGCAGCAGTCGCACGTGGAGGCTCGCAGGCTGATCCAGAGCGGTGCCATGGGCAAGGTGGAGGCCATCGAGGGTGCTGCCGGCTTCAACATCTCGCACGGAGTGTGGCGAACGAAGCGGCAGTACGCCGGCGGCGGGCCGCTGATGGACATCGGCATCTATGCCCTGAACGCGGCGCGCTTCGTGCTGGCGGAAGAGCCAAGTGACATTAGCGCCTACAGCTCCACGATTGATCACGACGATCGCTTCCAGGACATTGAAGAAAACGTCAGTTGGACGATGAAGTTTCCCTCCGGCGCGGTAGCCAGTATGACCACCACCTACGGTGCAAACCAGGATGGCTTCCTGCGGCTGCACTGCAGCGGCGGCGTGGTCGAGATCAACGGCTTTGGCTACAGCGGCATCAGCCTGAAGGTGCAGAAGCCGCGCGAAGCGCCCACCGTGACGCCGGACAACTCACAGGACCCGGCGCAGTTCACCGTGGAGTCTGACTACTTTTCGCAGGCCGTGCTGAACAACACCGCCATCGAGCCCAGCGGCGAAGAGGGTCTGAAAGACATGCAGGCGATGGCCCGAATCTATGAGTCCGCCGGCCGCAAAGCGTAGACCATTTCGCCCGCACCTGAGTATGTCTGTGTGCTTCCGGCGACACAAAAGAAGGACCGCCTTTCGGCGGTCCTTCCTGCTCTGTGAGCGATCAATCGCGGCGGCTGCGGCCGCTGAGCAGTTGTAGCAGGATCATGAAGATGTTGATGGCGTCCAGGTAAATGCCCACTGCAAGCTGCGTGGCGCTCAGGCCATCACCACCTGCACGGATGCGCGAGAAGTCTGCCACGGTGAGCAGCGTAAAGATGCCCAGAGCTAGCCACGAGTACAGTGTGGGCGGCATAAAGTGCAGGAACATGCTCGCGATACCGACCAGGATCAGCGCCAGCAGCGCGGCGGTCGCGATGCCAGCGACGCGGCGGTAGTTGATGCTGAACAGGTAAGCAACGCAGCCCATCGCGGTCATGCCGGCGCCGGTCGTGAAGGCGGCGTTGAAGACCAGCCCCGCGCCAAAGCCGCGGATGTACCGGCTGATGATGGGTGCGATTTCCCAGCCCATGAAGTACGCCAGCGCCAGAAACAGGCCAAGCGCGGCAGCCTCACTGCGGCGGCGCGCGCCGTTGATGGCGAAGATCAGGATGAACACTGCGATCAGGCCGGGCAGCATGCTCCACGCTGGAGCCGTCGCAACGCCGATTGCGGTAATGAAGAAACCCAGCGCAGTGATGCCCAGCACCTTCGCCAGGAGCGGCGCGGTGCCCTCGCGGGGAACGTCGATGACTGTGGGATAGCCGTTGGTGCGATTGACGTACATCGTCAGAGACTCTCTTTCGGCGGCGTCAGGTCCTTGCCGCCCATCTACAAGATTAGACGCGCGCCGTGGCAACACGACGCTGCACCGCTCCCGGACAGGATAGGTCCGTGCTAACGCTTCTTGTCGCGCTTACGCGCCGCGGCAATGCGGTCCTTGTTGCTCTTCTTGCGCGGCTTGCTGCCGTCTGCGCCGAATTTCGCGAAGGGCGAGGAGGAAGGCAGCAGCGGTGCGGAGCGCCACTTGCCACCGCGCTTTGCGGCTCGGGTGCCCGCCGTCTTTGTAGGCGGCGCGACTGCTTCGCGGGCCGCGAGTTTGGCACGTCGCTCCGCGGTCTTACCTGTGCGCGATACGAACGGGCGTGTGCCTGCCGGTGTGGCGGCGGTCTGCTCCTCTGCCGATGGAAGGATGGCGAACTGCAGCCGCCGGTTTGCGCGGTCGATGCGGTCCAGCAGAACCTGCACATGCATGCCGGGCCGGTAGCACTGGCCGTTGCGTGCTCCGCAGATCTCACGCGCGCCTTCACGGTAGGTGTAGTAGTCGTCGACGAGTGAATGGATGGGAACCAGGCCCTCCACGTACAGTTCGTCGAGTTCCACAAAGAGGCCGTACTTTGTCACGGAGAGCACGACCGCCGGGAAGTGGTCGCCCACGCGGTCCTGCATAAAGGTGATCTTCTTCCACTCGATCAGCTCGCGCCCGGCATCGGCGGCGCGGCGCTCCGTCTCGCTGCACTCCTGCGCGATGGCGGCAAGTTCCTCGCGCGGGTACGGCTCGTCGAAAATGGCCTGCCGGCTCCCTGACTTGTCATCCCGACCTGAGCGCAGCGGAGTCGAAGGACCTGCTTCCCGCGCGTTGGGTGCCCCACGTCTCGCTTCTGAGACGTGGGTTTCCGCGAACCTTTGTGCTGAGGCGCTGGCCGTCTCCTCCGGTCCGCCGAACGGCTCTGCACCCTCAGCCAGCAGCGTCTTCACAATGCGGTGCACCACCAGATCCGGGTAGCGGCGGATGGGCGAGGTGAAGTGCGTGTACGCCGGAGCGGCCAGCGCGAAGTGGCCCTCGTTGTCCGCGGAATACTTCGCCTGCTTCAGCCAGCGCAGCAGCAGATAGCTGAGGATGCGCTCCTCCGGCC
>CAXTBQ010000115.1:0-9430 GCA_964242065.1 uncultured Terriglobus sp.
GCACGGGCGTGCCCGCAATTGGACCGGAAGAAGCTGGCGGCGTACGGCCCATTTACGTGGTGGACGGCGGCGGCGTGCTGCACACGCTCAGCGACGTGACGGGTGAGAGCATTCGCCCCGACATCAAGATGGGCGCGGTGAGCAAGTTTGCGCTGCAGCTCTACAACGACCAGATCATCTACGCGGTGTACGCGGGCAAGACCGGGCTCCTGTCGGCAAAGACGGATGGATCGCAGAAGTCGCCCACCGGCACGGTTGGCTTCGGCGGTGGTGGCGGCCTGTGGGGACGTCGCGGGCCGGTCATCACCAGCGATGGCACTGTCTGGTCCACCACCGGCGACGGCCTGGTGAACCTGAAGAATCCGAACAACCTGGTCATCGGGAACTCGGTTGTCGGCTTCAAAAAGAGTGAAGACGGCAAGAGCTGGATCGTCAAAGACTGGTACACGCCGCCCAACTGGGACTGGTTGCGCCGCCGCGACCTGGATCCGAACAACACGCCGACGGTCTTCAACTGGCACGGCAAGGAGTACATCGCCGCGTCTGGCAAGGAGTGCCGCATCTACCTGCTGGACCCGCAGAGCCCCGGTGGACCCAACCACGACACGCCGCTCTTCAAAACGCCGCTGGTCTGCAACGAGATCGTTGACTTCCAGAACGCCGGCTCCTGGGGCGCGCTTTCCTCCTGGGAAGACGCCAAGGGCACGCGCTGGGTGCTGATGCCGTTCTGGGGACCCAAGCACTCGCAGATGCATTTCCCCATCGAGAACGCGCCGGAGACCAAGGAAGGCGGCCAGGCTGCATTCAAGATGGTGGAGAAGAACGGCAAGCCGGAACTTGAGGCGGTGTGGGTGTCACGCGACATGCACCGCGGCGAGCCGAACATCATCGCCAATGGCATGGTGTTCTCCTACGGCAGCGGCGAGAACTCGCAGCAGTCATGGAACGATATCGGCCTAAACTTTGACTCCAGCATCCGCGCGTCGCACGGCCAGCCAGCGGTGATCTACGTGCTGGACGCGGAGACCGGCAAACAGCTTTGGACTAGCGGCGATACCATCAAGGGGTTCAACCACTTCTCGTCCATTACAGTTGCGAATGGGAAGGTGTACCTGGGCACGTACGACGGCATGTTCTACTGCTTCGGTCTCAGTTAGCCGATACGAGTGAGCGAGTCTGTACGAAGGGCACAGCCTACAGCTGTGCCCTTCGTGTTTGCGACAAGCTACCTGCGCCATGCGTCCGCAGACCGCACTGAACCAGGTGTGGATGCCGCGCATCTGATGGTCTATGGCAAAAACACGGTATCGCATTGCGGTGGTGGGCGCGGGTTCTCTGTTGGGCAAGGAAGTAGGCGACGAGATCGCAGAGAGCCCGCTGGCGGATGCGACCACCCTGCTGCTGGACAATGAACTGGAAGCCGGCACTCTGGAAGCAATCGGCGAGGAAGCAGCGTTCATCCAGGCGCTGGAACCGGCCGCGCTGGAAAACGTCGATGTGGCCATCTTTACGGATGCCGCCGCCCTTCAGGAACTTGCAACCACTGCGCGGGGCATGGGTGTCGCGGTAGTCGACGCAACCGGTTCCCCAGACAGCGGGGTGCCGGTCCGATCGCCTTTGGTGGGCGGCAGCGGTCCGCTTGATCTGGAAACGACGCTGGTGCGGGTAGCGCATCCTGTGGCGTCGCTGCTGGCGATGGTTCTGGGTCAGGCTGCGGGCGCGTCTTCGGTGCGCTCGGCGTTTGCCACGGTACTGCAGCCGGCCAGCGAATTGGGCCGTGCAGGCGTCGATGAACTGCAGCAGCAAGCCATCAATCTCTTGTCGTTCCAGCCCGTTCCCAAGGACGAGTTTGACGCGCAGGTGGCGTTCAACATGCTGCCCTCCGTGGGCGAGGGAGCCAAGGTGCCGCTGGCTGCGGTACAGAAGCGCATCCTGAGCGACTTGCGCGCGCTGACTTCAGAGAAGGTCGTCGCGCCGGTGCTCCAGATGGTGCAGGCACCGGTGTTCCACGGCTTTGCCATTTCGTTGTTCATGGAATTCGAGAACGCGGTCACGCCGGAAACGCTAAGTGCTGCGCTCAGGGGCGAGCACCTGGATCTGGTAAGCGAGGAGGGCGATCCACCGAGTAACCTGAGTTCCGCCGGGCAGGGCCAAATCCTGCTCCAAATGCAGCCGTCTTGCGGTGAGGCGACCACGCGCTTTGCCCTGTGGATGACAGCGGACAACCTGAAGCTGGCGGCGCGTACGGCCGTGGCGTGTGCTTTGGAACTCACGCGCATGCGGCCGATCGGAATCGTGCAGTAGGCCCCTTAGTGCTTCGGCAGAGCGTACTTCTTTACGTTCACCGGTGTGTTGTAACGGATCTGCGTGTAGTACGTGGTGCGCGTGTCGCCCTCAGGCGTAAAGAACTGCTGCTTGAGCGAGATCGCGTGCGCCGTGTCCACCCACACGATCACGTGGGTAAACGTCTGCGCAGTGGCGGCGTCTTTGGGCTGGAGGTCCAGCTTCACCACAGGCGTGTTGTCCACCGTCTCGTTGCCCTGCAGTTTCACCGTCCAGGCACGCTCCAGGTCCGCACCGCTGCCGCCAAAGCCGAGCGTCAGAAAGCTCTCCACGCGTCCGCGGTCCTTGCCTGCGTCGAACGGCGTCAGCTTCTTGCTGACCGCGTCGTAGAGCGCGCCCTTGCCGCCGCCAAAGTGCAGATACTTCAAGCTCGGCGAGGTGATCACCGCACCCATCTCTGTGCCGGACTTCGTGCGCAGGAAGTAGGTGGAACCCGTCTGCACGGTGGTGTCGCGGACGACGCGCTCGAAGAACTCCCACTTCAGGTCGGCTTCAGCGGACTGGAACTTCGCGGAAGCGGCGTCCATCTGGCGGAGCGCCTTGTCCAGGGCGGGATCGGACGCGGCATGGGCGGCAACGGCGGTCATCAGCACAGCGGCGAGCGAGAGGGATTGGCGATGCATGATGCTCCTTTACCGGTGCGCCCACACGCGATAGCTGCTAATGGTGCCATCGGATGCGGGAAGGGATTCATAGCGTTCAATGAGTACATCACCCGCAATGGGTTCGATCAGGCGGCGTAGTGCGCGGCGGGTCCGCAGGTCGTCCGTTGCTCCCTTGACGTGAGTCAGGCTCTGCTGCACGTCCGCTTTGCGTACTTGATAGACCAGTTCGCCGGACCCATCGTTTTCCACCATGATCTGCGACGGCAACTGGTAGTTCGGCCGGTCACGGTAGTTGATAAAGTGCGGCGAGACGAAGATGAAGAGCAGGATGAGCGTCACCATCACGTCGTAGTGGAACGAGCCGCGCTCGTAGGTCCAGAACAGGTAGCTGCGCAGCACTTTCAGCATCAGAGTGCCGCCTGTTTTGTGATCACCGTTTCGCCGCCCATGTAGGACTGCAGCGCCTCTGGGATGCGGACCGAACCGTCCGCCTGCTGGTAGTTCTCCAGGATGGCGAGGTAGGTGCGGCCCACTGCCAGACCGGAGCCGTTCAGCGTGTGCAGGAACTCGGCTTTTTTTGCGCCGGCCGGGCGGTAGCGGATGTTTGCGCGACGCGCCTGGAAGCTGCCGAAGTTGGAGCAGGAAGAAATCTCACGGTATAGACTCTGCCCCGGCAGCCAGACTTCCAGATCGAATGTTTTCTGCGACGCAAAGCCCATGTCGCCGGTACACAGCAGCATGCGGCGGTAGGGCAAACCGAGCCGCTCCAGCACGGTTTCCGCGTGCCGTGTCAGCAGCTCATGCTCTTCGTCGCTCTTGCCTGGCGTGGTGAACTTCACAAGCTCCACCTTCTGGAACTGGTGCTGGCGGATCATGCCGCGCACGTCGCGCCCGTAGCTGCCGGCTTCGCTGCGGAAGCAGGGCGTGTACGCGCAAAGGCTGGCTGGCAACTGCTTTTCGTCGAGTGTTTCGTCACGGTAGAGGTTCGTAACCGGGACCTCTGCCGTGGGGATCAGGTATTGGTCGAAGCCCTGGAACTTATCCCGCGGTACCCGCAGGTTGTCCTCGCCGGCTATGCCGTCGGCTTCGTTTTCATCTTCTGAAATGGTGCTGTTGAAAGCTGTTTTGTCCACGCAGTAGAACAGGTCCTGTTCAAACTTTGGCAACTGACCCGTGCCGAAGAGCGATGCCGCATTCACCATGTACGGCGGCAGCACCTCGGTGTAGCCGTGGTCGCGGGTGTGCAGGTCGATCATGAAGTTGGCCAGCGCACGTTCCAACTGGGCACCCGCGCCGATTTGCACCACGAATCGCGAACCGGCAATTTTTGCCGCGCGGTTGAAGTCCAGGATGCCGAGTTGCTCCCCCAGTTCCCAGTGTGGCTTGGGCGTGAAGTCAAACTTTGGCGGCTCGCCCCAGGTCTTCTCCAGGTGATTGCCGTGTTCGTCCTTGCCGTCCGGAACAGAGGGGTCGGGCGAGTTCGGCAGGGCAGCCATCAGGCAATGCAGGTCTGCATCCAGCGCGTCTGCGGTGGCCTGCAGATCCTCCATCTGGTCGCGAAGGGCACGCACCTCATCCGCGAGTTCGGAGGCGTCCTCGCCTGCGCGTTTGCGCTTGCCGATGTCTTCTGACAGGCTGTTGCGCCGGGCCTTTAAAGACTCAAGTTCGGTGATCGCTTCGCGCCGCCGGCTGTCGATGGCGGGAAAGCTGCCCAGCAGGGCGACAGAGTCGGCATTGCGGCGCTTCAGTGCGGCTTCCACATCCGGCAGGTTGCTCCGGACGTATGCGAGGTCGAGCATGTGCTCTATGGTAGCGGGTTTGCCCGGCCACCGGGGCGTCCCTGTTGCCCGGGGTTCTCGTTGTGACGGTTCCGTCGCACGCATCTGTGGCGTTTAGCATGTGCTTATGCAGATTTCCCGTCGGATCGCGGCAGCCGTTTTGTGCATCAGTCTGTTTGCCGCGTCCGCTCCGGCCGTCCATGCCGACGCTTACACCGGTACACCGAAGCTCGTTATCATGCTGGTGTTCGATCAGTTTCGCGGGGACTACCTGGATCGCTATCGAGCCGACTTCAAGGCAAAAAATGGCTGGAACCTGTTCCTGAAGCAAGGGGCTCACTTTACCGACTGCTACTACGACTATGCCAACCTGATTACAGCCGCGGGGCACTCCACGATCGGAACGGGCGCCTACACGGACGGTCACGGCATCGGCCTGAACGAATGGTGGGAGCCGGGTGCTGACGGCAAGCAGCATCAGGTCTCGTCTGTGGAGGACTCGCGGTACACCCTCGTGGGCGCGCCCAGGGGAGTGCCGGTCTCTCCGGGCGCCTCGCCCAAGAACGAGACGGCCTCCACGCTGGGCGACGAGCTTGTGGCAGCCACACAGGGGCAGGCGCGTGTGTACGGCGTGTCGTTCAAGGACCGTGCGGCCATCCTGACCAGCGGCCACACGCAGAAGGCGGCCTTCTGGATCGACCATGACACCGGCATGTGGATGACTTCGACCTACTGGCTGAAAACCATGCCGGCCTGGGCGCGCGCGTTCAACGACGGCAAACGGCAGGCACAGGCGCGCAAGGAGGCAGGCATCCCAGAGGGCAGCTTCTACGAGAAGGTAGGCCGTACGCCTGCCTCCGTGAGCTATCAGTTGGACTTTGCGAAAGCGCTGATCCAGAACGAACACCTGGGCGCGAATCCTGCTGGTGTGACCGATCTGCTGACGCTCTCCATTTCCTCAACGGACATCCTCGGTCACGCCATGGGTCCGGACTCGCCGGAAGAGCGCGCCATGATTGGCGCGGCGGACACGCAGCTTGACAGCTTTTTTTCATGGCTGGACAGCACGGTGGGACTGAAGAACGTGTTGGTCACCTTCACCGGTGACCACGGCGTGGCACCATCCATCCAGACGGCACAATCGTACGGCCTACCCGCGCGCAGCCTGAATGGTGCTGACCTGCAGGGAGCCGTGGAGAAGACGCTGCAGCAGCGGTTCAAGCCAACCCGCACGGTGAAGTATGTACTGGGTTACGACCAGCCTTGGATCCAGATCGATCCCGTGCCGTTCATCGCGCAGGGCATCAGCGAAGCGGACGCGGAAAATGCCACGCGCGACGCCATGCAGCAGTACCTGCTGGGTATGGCTGGCGCAGAGGCCTCGGCACCGTCCACCGGTCAGCGCCAGCCCGATCCGGTGCGAGCGCAGTTCATCAGCACGCTGACGGAGATGCGCACGGGTGCACTGCCAGACACGGATTATGGCCGGCGCGAGATGCACAGCTACACGCCGCGCATGGGTTGGGCAGTGCACTTCAACCTGGGCGCGTACCAGTACGGGGGCTATGCCACGGGCGCGACGCACTACTCCGCCAATTCCTACGATCGGCACGTGCCGCTCAATATGTTCGGTGCAGGTGTGCAGCCAGGCACATACCATGGAGTGGTTGCGCCAGTTGACATCGCAGCGACACTGGCCAGCATGCTCCGCATCAACCTGCCGTCGGCGGCGGTGGGCCGCGTGCTGACCGAAGCACTGAAGCCGGACGCGTCTTCGTCAGGGCAGCCATGAGTACCACACCAGACATGCGCGTGAGCGTCGCGGGTGTGGAACTGCGCTCGCCCGTGATCGCCGCCAGCGGCACGTTCGGCTACGGCGTGGAGTTCGAGGAGATACTCTCCGTAGATCGCATTGGTGCGTTCATCACTAAGGGCCTCTCACTCAAGCCGATGGATGGCAACCCGGCACCGCGCATCGTGGAAACGCACCGCGGCATGATTAACGCCATCGGCCTGCAGAATGTGGGCGTGGAGGCGTTTGTACGCGACAAGCTGCCGGGCATCCGGCGCATGCGCGGAGCTGTATGCATTGCCAATGTATTCGGCTACACCATTGAAGATTGCATCGGCGTCATCGAGCACTTGAACGGCGCAGACGGTATTGCCATGTACGAGCTGAATGCAAGCTGCCCGAATACAAAGCATGGCGGGATGGTGTTCGGAACAGATCCGGAATCGCTCGGCGAACTCGTGTACCGCACCAAAGCCGTTTCCAGGCGGCCTTTGATGGTTAAGCTGTCGCCCAACGTGACGAATATCGCCGGCATGGCACGTGTGGCGCAGGCCGCGGGTGCTGATGCGGTCTCGCTGGTGAACACGTTTCTGTCGCTCAGCATCGACGTGGAAACGCGCAAGCCGCGCATCGCCAACGTGACCGGCGGCCTCAGCGGTCCGGCCATCAAGCCCATCGCGGTGCGCATGGTGTGGCAGGTCGCGGAGGCGGTCAGCATTCCGGTTGTCGGCCTGGGTGGGGTAATGAAGGCAGAAGATGCGGTGGAGTTTCTGCTGGCGGGTGCCACTGCGGTGCAGGTGGGCACGGCCAACTATGCCGATCCGCGCGCGGCAGAGAAGATTGCAACAGGCCTCACGAAGTGGTGCGCAAAGCGGGTTGTGGGTAGAGTGAGCGAACTGACAGGAGGCCTCAAACTTTCGTGAGGGTGCACTGCGATAGACTCAGGGTATGTCAGTGTACGACCAAATCCGGATGCATCTGCAGCAGATGAACGAGTTGAAAGAGAAGCTCGGACTCCTCAGCTTGGAGGTTTACGAGCCGCTCATTGGCAACGGACCCACTGAACCTGTCTTTGTGGTCGATCTTGATACCGCGCGCCAGGAGGCTTACGCAGATCGCTACTTCGAGACCATGTTCGGACTGCAGCGAATTTTTGCGCATCCCGTAGACATGTGGGAACGCCATATGTTTGAAAAGGATTCGTTCTGTATGAGTTTCCGGCTCGTTCCGTCAGCGCTGCAACATGCTGCGTAGTCTCGACCTTCTCTTCCAGGATATGGAAGAGCGCATCAAACGTTTGCACCAGACCGTGCTGGATGAGCGTCGCGACACTTTTCTGGAGTCGAGGAAGGCTCAAGACGGCGCAGAGCGTAATCTCCAGATCATCGGCGAAGCACTTTCGCAGGCTTTGCAGCAGGACCCATCACTGACCTGGAAGATCACTGAAACACAGAAGATCATCGCACTCCGGCATCTCTTGACGCACCACTACTACAAAGTTTCTCCAGAGATGATCTGGGACATTCTCATACGCAATCTCCCATTGCTGACGCTTCAAGTTGCCGACCAGCGGAAACGATGGAGTCCTGAAGGCCAGACGAAATGAGTAAACCGGGCAGCATTACCCGTGCGCTTCTGAGCGTCACCGACAAGACCGGCCTGCTGCCCTTTGCGCAGCGGCTTCATGCCCTGGGTGTGGAGCTTGTCTCCACCGGCGGTACCGCAAAGGCGCTGCGCGATGGTGGCCTGCCGGTGCGCGACATCAGCGATCTGACTGGCTTTCCTGAAATGCTGGACGGTCGCGTAAAGACGCTGCACCCCAAGGTGCATGGCGGCATCCTGCACATCCGGGGCAATGCGGAACATGTGGCGGCGGTTACCGAGCATGAGATCCAGCCCATTGACATGGTGGTGGTCAACCTCTACGCCTTCGAGAAGACGGCAGGAAAGCCCGGCGCTTCCTTTGGCGAGATCATCGAGAACATCGACATCGGCGGTCCCAGCATGGTGCGCTCTGCCGCGAAAAACTTCGCGGACGTGGCCATTGTGACGAACGTCTCGGACTATGAAGTCATCGCTGCAGAAATGGAAGCGAACGGCGGCGCGCTCTCTTTGTCGACGCGTTGGCGTCTGGCCAAGGCGGCATTCGCCACCACTGCGGCGTATGACACGGCGATCGCCAACACGCTGGATCGCCTCGCGGAACCAGATGGGTCTGAATCGCAGGCGGCGGCTTTCACCAGTGCAGACATGCCGGGTGCGCTGCGTCTGAACCTCTCTCTCAAAGGCACGCTGCGCTACGGCGAAAACCCGCACCAGCAGGCAGCGGTCTACACGGACGGCTCCGCTACCGGCATCGCAAATGCTCGGCAGTGGCAGGGCAAGGAACTTTCGTTCAACAACCTGGTGGACCTGGATGCCTGCTGGGAACTGACCAGCGAGTTCGATTCGACCGCGGTTGCCATCATCAAGCACACCAATCCCTGCGGCGTGGCCACCGGCGACACAGTGCTTGCCGCCTATCGCAATGCGCTGGCGGCCGATCCCGTGTCAGCGTTTGGCGGTGTGATCGGCATCAACCGCGAAGTGGATGCGTCTGCTGCCGAGGAGATTGCCAAGCTGTTCGTCGAGGCGATCGTTGCGCCCTCCTTCACCGCGGAAGCGCTGGAACGGTTCGCTGCGAAGAAGAACCTGAGGCTGTTGCAGGTACTGCCGTCCCCCGCGCAGCGCGTCCTGAAGCAGATTTCCGGCGGCATGCTCCTGCAGGATGCAGACCGTGGCTCGCTTGCGACAACGGATTGGAAGGTCGTGACACAAAGACAACCGTCTGAGGCGGAGACGATCGCACTTCGTTTTGCCTGGTCTGTCTGTAAACACGTGAAATCCAACGCGATTGTCTATGCGCGCACACA
>CAXTBQ010000116.1:0-9413 GCA_964242065.1 uncultured Terriglobus sp.
CCCGGGCTTGCGCGCGCCCCCCCCCCCCTCTTTTCTATGCCTGCCAGCCAACCTAGGCCTTCGGCCTGGGCTTTTATGTGTCGCGCTTACAGCGCAGCATCATGTTGCAAGCGTGAGCAGGCTAGAACCGGGGCCGTGAGCCGCGCGAGCCTGTCTTCTGCCCGGTTTGCTTGAGCTTGGCTGCTTCTGGCAGCTTGTGTTTGCGCTCGACTTTCTTGCCTGCGGCGGCACGACTCAATGCCTGCACCTCGCCTGGAGTCAGTTCGCGGAACTCGCCGGTGGGCACGTCAAGCGTGAGCGCGCCGTACCCGATGCGGCGGATCTTCTCCACGTGATGGCCGATCTCCTCAAACATCTTACGGAGTTGGCGGTTGCGGCCTTCCGTGAGCGTGACTTCGTACCAGGGGTTGTCGCCGCCGCGCACCAGCTCCACCTTTGCGGGAGCGGTGAGGACGCGGTCACGCCGGGTGCCGCGTGTTTCCGCCAGACGGCCCCGGTCGATCATGATGCCGGAGCGAATCTGGTCGAGCGCCTCTTCCGCGGGACGGCCCGCGACCTTGACGAGATACGTTTTCTCGACGGAGTTCGCTGCCTTGGACAGGCTGTTGGCGAGCGCGCCGTCGTTGGTCATCAGCAGCAGACCTTCGGAGTTGTAGTCGAGCCGGCCCACCGGATAGAGCCGCACGTCGAGCCGACGGCCGCTGAGGCGCGCCGTCTCCTTGAGCAGGTCCACGACGGTGTCGCGGTGCTCGGGGTCGTCCATGGTGGTCACGTAGCCGCGCGGTTTGTTCACCATGAAGTAGCGGTGCTCCTGCGGTCCCTGCAGCAGCTTGCCATCGACGCGGATGTGATCGGTGCGCGGATCGGCGCGCGTCCCAAGCTCGGTGACGACGGCGCCGTTCACCTGTACGCGGCCCTGCTGAATCAGCTCTTCCGAGCGGCGGCGCGAGGCGATGCCCGCGTCAGCCAGCACCTTCTGCAGGCGGACACGCGTGGGCGAAAACTCCACGACGTTCGACGGCTTCGGCGTCGCCGATCCGTTCGCCTTCGGTGCGGGTGCTAGTGGTGTCGTAACTGGTTTGGGTGGCGTCGACCGCCGCTGCCTGGGTTGTGCTGGATTCGTCATGCTTTCCTCCCGCTGCGCTCTCCGCAGTGGCCTGCTGCTGTGTGGATGTTTCGTCTGCGAGCAGGGCAATTTCGGCCTGCTCTGCATCGTTGGACTCGTCAAGGTCGCCATCGTCGTTGGCTTCGCGGATGTGCTCCGCGTCGCCGCGCACGTTGGCCTGCTCGATGATGTGCGCGGTGTTTTCCATGGGCAGGTCTTCCTGCTCGGCCAGCTCTCCGGCCATGCGCTCGAACTCGTCCATGGAGGGCAGTTCGCTCACGTCTTTCAGGCCGAAGCGCAGGAGGAAATCGCGCGTGGTTTTGTACAGCATGGGCCTGCCAATCACCTGCTTGCGGCCCGCGGTAGCGATGAGTTTGCGCGCCATCAGGCCGCCCAGCACGCCTGCGGAATCGACCCCGCGAATGTCAGAGATTTCCGCCGCCGTGACCGGCTGCTTATAGGCCACCACAGCCAGTGTTTCCAGCGCCTGCAGCGTGAGCTTGAGCGCGGGCTTGAGGCTCTTTACAAAGCCCCGCACGGCATCGTGGTACTCCGGCTTGGTGCCCATGCGAAAACCGCTGGCTACTTCGCGAATTTCGATGCCTCGATCGCTCTGCGCGTAGTCGCGGATCAGGCCGTCCACGGTGCGCCGGACGTGGTCGCGCACGGCCCGTTCGCGCTCACGGGTGCGGCGCGCGTCGGCCTCCGTTGTCTCGGACACATCCGATTCCCTAGCCTGCGTTTCAACATCAACTTCGGCTCCATTGTTGGTGGCTGGAGCTGCATCTACTGACTTGTCATCCCGACCGGAGCGAAGCGCAGTCGAGGGACCTGCTGTTTTCCCCGGTTCAGGCTCGCCGGCAGCCTGACTCTCCAGCGGCAGCAAAGGCTGTTCACTTGCGATGCGATCAAGTTCCGCCCCAGCCTCAACGGCTAGCAGCCCGACCAGTTGCTGCAATGTGACGGGTTCTTCCGAAGCGTAGATGACGGCTTCGATCTTGGATTGAAGACTCATTCGTTCTTGTTAGGGGACGTGCTAAATGGACTTTGTAAAGTGTACCTGCTAACCGCATCACACTTGGCGGAGAACGGCATGGCAAAGCTGGAGGCGGTGCAGGCAGACATCACCACGCTGCATGTGGACGCGATTGTGAACGCAGCCAACACCAAGCTGAAAGGTGGCGGCGGTGTGGATGGAGCGATCCACCGCGCAGCAGGCAAGGCCGATCTGTTGGCGGCCACTGCCCCGCTGGGCGGCTGCGCTACCGGCGACGCAAAAGCCACGCCCGGCTTTCTCCTGCCTGCGAAGTGGATCTTCCATGCCGTGGGCCCGGTGTGGAGCGTAAGCCGCGGCGGCGACGCGGCCATGCAGAAAGCCGACGCGCTGCTGGCGAGCTGCTACCGCCGCTGCATGGAACTGGCACGTGAGCATGAGTGCCGGTCCATCGCCTTCCCGGCCATCAGCACGGGTGTGTATCGCTTTCCAGTGGATCGCGCCGCAGCCATCGCGGTACAAACGATCCAGGAGGCGCTGCCCAGCTCCGGTGTGGAGCAGGTCATCTTCTGCTGCTTCAGCCGCGAGACGCTGCGAATCTACCGAGATTTGTTCCTATGAGCCGGGAACCACCTGCACGTGTACCGGTCTGGATTGCGGGACCGGCACAATTTTCGCTTTCAGCGAGATGGCAGCAAAGCCAACCAGAGTGAGCAGGATATAAATGGGAGCCAGCACAAAGAAGATGTACCGTCCCCAGGGCCAGCAAGTCCGCGGAAAGCGGTTGACCACGGCATTCATTGCGGCTCCGTCCTCACGCTCCGGGAACTCGCTATCCACGCCGAGCGCGAGCCAGCGTTGCGAAAGAATGGTCGCGCGCAGGTTGGCGCAGAGCAGCATCAGAAGCACGATGCCCACGAACGGATTGCCCGTGTTGCCGTAGCCCAGCAGCGCCATGCCCCAGCTACCCACAATACCGAGCGCGTAGATGGCCAGAATAAGAGCGCTGGCCGCTACACTGCGCTCCCGAATGCCTGCGGCACCCAGCACGAAGACAACAAGAACGAGCAGGCCGATGAGCCAGTTGCCCTGCACTGAGACTCCAATGCAAGACACGATACCGACAGCTAGAGCCAGCCAAAACCCGCGGCGTCCGATCAGGTCCACGTCATATTGATTGGTGATGGTGGGCCAGACGAGTCTACGGAACAGGCCATCTTCCTGGCTTTTGGCACTGGACAAGCCGAGAGTTTCCATGTGCGGACTACTCTAGCAGCACAGGTGCACTGCCCAATGCGCGAGACACTTCAATTTCACAATGCAGAATAGGCTTGTACGATGCGTAAGTGCCTACAATCTTCCGATTTCGTGGGTACCGCGTGGTCATGTACTCCGAAGACCACGAGCCGGCCCACGTGCATGTCATAGGTCATGGAGCCGAGTATGTGTTCGTTCTCAACCTGCCGGACGGACCCGCTAAGCCTGCGCAGAAGGCGTGCAGGAACATACGCGGAGCAACGGAAGATCGCTCGAACACTGGCAGAGAATCTAGGTACGCTCAAGGAAGCACGGGAGGCTCGACTTGACGGAGAACCGTGAGTTTGCGGCCGCAGGCGATCGCATGGATGCGCTGCGACGGGAGATTCCCTTTGCTGTGGCTGCCCGGTATGAACCTGGCTTGCACCGCGTGCTTGTGCTGCTGGTTAATCACCTGGAAATCGCGATCAATCCGAACCATGTGCAGGCGCTGAAGGGCAAGCCTTCCTCTGTGCTGGAGACGATCGAGATTTCACCTTCCGGTTACGGCCTGTACTTTCCGCTACTCGACGATGATATTTATCTACCGGGTCTGTTCCAGGGAATCTACGGGACGAAAAAGTGGATGCGGGAAAACGGTCCGCAAGCGACTGCTGTCGCAGCTTAGCGCCAGTCATCGCGCATGCGTTCGGCGTGGGCCAGCACGTCGTCGAACTGGGCGGTCTTCTTGATGAGGATATCGCCGAGGCCGTCGGTCTGGCGGAGCAGCACCGCCTGCAGGCGTACCAGCTCCAGCAGCGCAAGAAACATGCAGATGACCGACTGCTGAGACCGCGTGGTTTGCAGCAGGCGGCGCAGGCTGGTGGGCCGGTCCTCAAGCATGAGGCGGCGCTTGGTGTACTCAATCATTTGCGCCACGGTGACCGTGTCCTCATCCACGTTGAGCACAGGGCGCTTACGCAGGCGGTCCAGAATCTCGCTGAACACGCGGACCAGGTCGCTTGTGTCCGCGGCGATTTCGCGATCGGCTGTAGCCTGCTCCTTGAACTCGCGGATGCCCGGCATGGTCCAGGTGGCGTCTTCAATCTGCTGCTTCTGCAGCAGCATTTGCGCGGCGGCCTTGAATCGCTCGTGCTCCAAGAGGCGCTCGACGAGTTCGCGGCGCGGGTCGTCCGCTTCGCCGGCTGCCATGCCACTTACCTCGCGCGGCAACAGCATCTTGCTCTTGATGTGGATGAGCAGCGACGCCGTGTAAACAAAGTCACCGGCGGAGTCCACGTCTGTCTGCTTCAGGGTCTCCGTGTAGGCCAGGAACTGCCGCGTGATCTGCGCGATCGGGATGTCGTAAATGTCGATGCTCTGCCGCCGAATGAGGTCCAGCAATAGATCGAGCGGACCGTCATATACCTGGCCCACCGTGAGCAGGAAGGGCGACTGCGACGCCTCCTCTTTAGAGGGAGCAGGCGCGAGCTTGCGCGGCTGCTTCTCCGGCACGGGAGGCTTCGCTTCCAGCACGAGCGGTTCGGCGAGCGCTTCAGCAGCTTCTGGATTGGCTACGGCTTGGGCCACACGTCAAGTATCACGCAACGGCCCGCCATCGGGGCTGAGGAAAGCGCGTCCGAAACCCGCTCAGTCCGGGTCGGTGGCCGAGGGTGGAATGTTTGGCACCTGCTCGTGATCGCCTTCCGGGGTGTACTTGCTGTCATCGTTCTCTTCCAGGTTTATGTCGCCCTGCGGGGCAAGATTGTGGTGACGGGTGCGGTCTGCATCCATGGCCGGGGCCGGCCGGTCCTCGTTGGGCACGGGCTTTTTGTCGCTCTGCATGGTCATGCGTGGTTGGATGCCGGTTGAGAAGATACGCGTACGCAACGAAACGTGGATGCCCCATGTGTCGGAGAGACATGGGATTGGAATTTAGTGGCTCAGATCCCACGTCTCAGAAGCGAGACGTGAGGCACCCCCGCTGTCCAGGTTCATTGCGGCTGAACGCCAGCTACGCGCGGCGCAGCCCGATGGCGACCATCGCTTCGTGCATGGACGCGGATGCCACCTTAGAGGCGCGGCGCGCGCCATCCTGCAGAAGGTCTTGCACCAGTTGCGGCTGCGCTTCGAAGTCCGCGCGACGCGACGTGATGGGCGCAAGATGCGCAATGATCCCATCCGCCGCCCACCCCTTGCACTCGATGCAGCCGATGCCTGCAGACCGGCAGCCGTCATAGACCTTGGTCATAGTCTCCGGCGGCGAGAACAGCTTGTGCAGGTCGCCCACCGGGCAGACGTCCGGATCGCCCGGGTCTGTGCGGCGCACCCGAGCCGGGTCGGTCACCATGGTCTTCAGCTTCTTGCGGATGCTCTCCGGCTCCTCGGTCAGGCCGATCGTGTTGCCGTAGCTCTTGCTCATCTTGCGGCCGTCGAGACCGGGCAGCTTGGGCGAGGGTGTGAGCAGCGCCTCGGGCTCTGGAAATACGGCGGCCTTGATGCGGTTCTCGCTGATCTCGGCCTTGATCCGATCCTTGTCCGAGTGTGCGGCGGCTACCTGCGGCGTAACCTTCGAGCGATAGAGCTGGTTGAAGCGGCGCGCTACCTCGCGCGTAAGCTCGATGTGGGCCACCTGGTCCTGCCCTACCGGCACATACTTCGGCTTGTAGAGCAGGATGTCCGCAGACTGCAGCAGCGGGTAGCCTAGAAAGCCAAACGTTGCCAGATCCTTCTCGCGCAGTTGCTCCTGCTGATCCTTATACGTGGGCACACGTTCCAGCCAAGGCACGGGTGTAAACATGCCGAACAGTGCATACAGCGTGGTGTGTTCCGGCACGTCGCTCTGCTTGAATATGACCGATTTTGCAGGGTCTAGGCCCGCTGCCAGAAAGTCGAGAGCCACGTCATGTGACTTGCCGCAGACATCGCCAGGATCGGCGTAATCCGTGGTCAGGGCATGCCAGTCGGCGATGAAAAAGAAGCAGTCGTACTCGTCCTGAAGGCGCACCCAGTTGTACAGCGCACCCATGTAGTTGCCCAGGTGCAGCCGCCCCGTGGGACGCATGCCGCTCAAGACGCGGCGCTTGGTTGAAGCCTGTTCCATGTTCTCCTGATGCTACTCGAAACAGGCCTCTGGGCTGGCGCGCGACGCGTTTACGAAGTAAGTAGCAGCCGGTTGAACAGGGCAAATGTAGGTGCGTAGAACAGGTTCAGCACGCCTGTCCGCATGAGCGCGTAGAGGATGATCAGGTTGGCGAAACCGCCGATGTTGTCATACGCCTGCAGCGCGCGGTAGGGCAGGTAGTGGCGCAGAACGCGCGAGCCGTCCAGCGGCGGTACCGGGATCAGGTTGAAGACTGCCAGCACCACGTTGATCGCCACCGAGCTATAGAGCAACAGCGAGATGGGGTAGATGGCCGAACGGCCCTCCAGCGTGGCGTCCGGACTGCGCCGCCACAGGTCCGCTGCGGTGAACACGGCGTCCGTCCCGCTGGCAAACGCGTGCTTGATGACCAGCAATAGCACGAGCGATAGAACCGCAAGCAGCAGGTTCGATGCCGGACCGGCCAGCGTGACCAGGATGTCGTGACGCTTAACATTGCGGAGGTTGCGCGTGGTAACCGGCGTGGGCTTGGCCCAGCCGATGAGCGGAAAGTGCAGAAACGCCGACACCAGCGGCAGGATGACCGAACCCAGCGGGTCCAGTTGCTTGACTGGGTTGAGCGTCACGCGGCCCAGCATGCGCGCCGTCTGGTCGCCAAAGTAGGAGGCGGTCCAGGCGTGGGCGCACTCATGGAACGACAGCGCAAAGATCAGCGCCACAAACTCAAAAAGGATCAGTGCGGTTTCGTGGCTCATGCTCATAGGGAGTGTAGCAAGCGCCTGCCCGGGCACCTGTCACGACGTTAGTCATCCCATAGCGTAGCGAAGAGATGTGCTTATCTGTCCAGCTACACACCGGATTTGGAGCATGGAAGCGGATGTGTTTGCGCTTATCTCAGGGCGAGAACAAGTTCTTTGAGTTGTGACTGCCGGGTATAAAAGCAGAACGCACAGTGCGCGGAGCAAGATCACGCCAAGAGCGCAAAGAAAGCGGAACGCAGAGTGCGGAGAGGAAAAGCACGCAGAGGACGCGGAGTGGTGACGCTGATACAGCAGGCGTACTCAGGGTGACTTGGGTACACATGTAGACCCCTCTTCGCTGCGAAACAGAAAGCTCGAAGCGAGAGGATCACAGGTCCAATGAGAAGGCAATCAGCTCAGGGTGCCGCTGATCGTTCGCGCTTCCCGGTCGTCCAGCTTTACGCCGGGGCGAACGACGGTGTCGTCTGCAAAGGTGAGCGTATAGCCGTGCTCGAACACCACGTCGCGATAAAAACACACGTTTTTACCCAGATGGCTGAAGATGTGCGCGCCCAGCATGGCGCGAAAGCGCAGCCCCAGCCACAGGTTCGCGCCAAGCACCGAGCGATCAAACCCGCGCCAGAACCACAGGAGCGGCTTGATGGGAGCGAAGCGGTTGCCGTCCAGGTCCGGCTCCATCTCTGCGGGCAGCACCACATTGCGCGGGTCAAAGCTCTCCGCCAGCACGGCGAGGGGCAATTCGCTCACCAAAGACGCATTCATGCGACCGCCGTGTGGCCGCCCCAGGATGATCATGTGCAGCTCGTCTCGCACGATTTCGCTGCGACGCGTGCACGTGGTGTTGCGCGTGAACTCCGCGTGGAGGTGCGCCAGCCAGCGGCGGTACACGGCCTCCGCTTCCGGCAGCGGCTTGGGGATCTCCGGCGTGTGATGGTGGTGGTGGGTCACCGCGGGTGCGTCTGCCGTCGCTGTTGCCATGGGAGTGCTCCTCCGTACCTGCCCTGCAACTCTATGCCAAGCGCACCACGCCGCGCTACTCGATGGCGAAGATGGCAAACACGGTGGCGGAGCGCTCTACCCGGCGCGATGAGATGCTGAGAGGCTTTGTGTCTGCGGACCTGGCTTTCATTGCCATTGCCATCATCGGCACAGGCCGCGCGACCGTTTCCTGTGCCTGATTGCTGGCGTACAGCAGCGGCCCTACCTTGATGTGCAGCCCCTCAGCCATGCGCGCAGCAATGGCTTGAGCGTGGGCCAGAGCCTTAGCGGAGGCAGCCGCCTCCAGCATGCTGCCGTCCTTCATCTCCCATGCGATACTGCCGCTCTGGTTGGCTCCGGCCTTAACTGCTGTGTCGAGCGTCTTTGCGGCGGCCTCTGGCGTGGTGCGAACAGTCCAGCTCTGCGTGATACGGAAGCGTACGTTCTTCAGGTTGGCCGGCAGGTTCTTGAGCTCGTACTCGTTCAGCGGCTGCAGATTCTGGTCTTCGCTTTCGATGGAGTCGGCCGGCACGCCTGCGGCATGGAGCGCATCGGCGATCGCGTTGGAACGGCGCGAACCTTCGGCGTAGGCGCTGCCCTCGTCTTCGCCATAGGCCTGGTAGCCGATGTGCACCACGGCCTGGTCTGCCATGGCAAAGGCGTTGTCCGTCGCCGTTACCGTAATCGTGCGGTTTTCCTTGCTAATGCCGAGGGTCTGCGCCACCTGGGCGCAAGCCACACCCTCTAAAAGCAACGTGGCCGCGAATGCAGCAGTGATCAGAGCCTTCACCGTTCGTCCTCCGGCTGCAACAGCTTCTGCAGCGTTACCTTGTGCTTGGACGTGCGGCGCTCCGAACGGGTCTTGTCATCCGGCAGCACAGTTTCCGGGCGAGGCGTACCCACACGCTCCCGCGCGTTCGCTTTGACCGCCTTTACGATCGAGAACCGGTCTGGCTTGCGCTTCTTCATGGTCTCTCCCGCTTAGCGCTTCGTTCTGATTTTGTCACCCCGCAGCCTTCCACCTTGTCATCCCGCAGCTTCCAACCTTGTCATCCCGCAGCTTCCAACCTTGTCATCCCGCAGCGCAGCGGAGGGATCTGCATGTGTGCCTGCCTGCCATTGATGCTGACCGGTAACCGCTTGCTGGTCCATTCGCGCGCAGCGCGAACACCTGGCCGAGTTGCCCAACAACAACGACATGAGTGAGCAGGTTGAAATGCAGATCCCTCCGCTGCG
>CAXTBQ010000117.1:0-9339 GCA_964242065.1 uncultured Terriglobus sp.
CCACGTGGCGACGGCGAGGCCGACGGCCCGCATGGGCGGCAGGTCGATGATGTCATCGCCCACATAGGCAATCTCGTCCAGCGCAACACCCGCCTCCGCCATAATTGAGTGGATGGCCTCCATCTTCTGCTGAGAACCCTGATGGATGAAGTCGACCCGCAGATCGCGCATGCGCACCGCGACCGTATCGCTGGTTCGCTTGGTGATGACGCCGAAGCGCAGGCCGCCCACGCGCCCAATGCCTATGCCAAGACCGTCGTGCGCGGAAAAGCCCTTCACTTCCACGGCGGGGATAAAGCCGTCGTCGCGCTTGTCGCCGGGGATGAAGTACAGCCCGCCATCGGTCAGCACGCCGTCTACGTCAAACACGATGACCTTAATCTTTGCCGCGCGTGCGCGCAGTTCTTTGTCCCAAAGCTCTGGCAACATGCTTCCAGTGTCGCAGACGGCTGACAGCAAGGCGTACGTTGGCGCTATGCTGTTGGTGCATTCCACCCGACATGCCCGACGGAACCACACAGAGCCCGCGCACCTCTTCTACAGGAGGCATCGTCAGCGCGCACAGCGCGGCCGTGCTGCCGAGGATATTTGCTGCACCCTCCACCGAAGCGCAGTTCAACCTGGTGCGCCTGCCGCTGGTCACCGTGGGCTGCTGGGCGGTGGACGACATCCGCTTTGCGTTTGACTCGTCCTTTGTGGCCGCGGACTGTTCCGGCGGCAGCGGCGATCCGGAAGATATTCGCGTCGAACTGCTCGCGCTGAAGACGCTGGTGGCGAGCAATCCCGGCTGCCCGCTCTCGCTGTTCGGGCATGCCGACCCGGTGGGCGACGACACCTACAACAAGGCCCTGAGCGAGCGCCGCGCACGAGCCGTGTATGCCGTGCTCATCTTTCAATCCGAGCCGGACCTGGCCGTGAAGTACTGGCAAGGCATCGCCGCTGCGGAAGGCTGGGGCACCAACCAGCGCGATAGCATGCGCAGTCTTACGGGCGAGAAGACGCTCAGCGGCAGCCCGCTTATGCGTGCGTACCTGCAGGCGCTGTCCGCTCCCGGTCCGGTGCTCACGAAACATGACTTCCTGGCGCGCGGCACCGACGCGGACCGGCGAGGCGATTTTCAGGGCTGCTCTGAGTTCAATCCCGTGCTCCTGTTCTCGCAGGAAAGGGAGCAGAAGTTCGACGAGGACAAGGCAAGAGGAAGAACAGCCGATCGTAACAGTGCGAATGCCGTGAACCGGCGCGTGCTAGGTTTGCTCTATCGCAAGGGCACGGTGATCGACCCGGCAGCCTGGCCATGCCCCCGCGCTGCTTCCGGCATCGCTGGTTGCAAGCAGCGTTTCTGGGCCGACGGCGAAGCCCGTCGCGGCACCCACCTTTCCGGCAAGGATCGCAAATACCATGAAACGCGAAACACGTTTGCCTGCCGCTTTTATCAGCGCATGGCGGGCAGCAGCCCGTGCGAAAGCCGCACTATGCGGCAGTTTCAATACACGCTGGACGCCCGCGCCGGTCTGCCCTGGCCGGACGACTCGCTGCTGGTGGTCACCAGCGAGGATGGCGTCACCCACTACGAGTTCGCCGTGGGCACAGGCCGGCCCACGTCCGATTCAAAGCTGTTCGTCTTCTTCAACGTGGAGGCGGGTGTCAGTTATCAGGCGGCGATTCAGTCCGGCGCTTTGCGGCTGCCGCTGTTTGGGCTGACGGAGTTGTACCGCGTCGCCGATCCGGACGATGCTCTGGACGTTCTGGCTTCCGTAGCGCCACCGGACACGCTGGCGGGCGATCCCGCGGACGCCGACGATGCGACCACCAGCGACGTACCCGTTCAGGACGGGAGCCTTTCGTCCGCACCGCCACCGCCCGGCACCAAACCCGTGCACATCCTCTAAGGAGACCCGCTGCTCGTGGATATTTACCTGGTAGTGCGTGCCATGGATGTGAACGGCGCCCCCGTGGGGGGAGCATTGGTGCAGGCTGGCGAAGAAGGCGGCACCTGGCTGAAGGCGACGCCGCTGAAAGAGTCCGGCCTGTATGAGGTGCTGCTGCCCGCGAACACCCATAAGTTCGTGGTCCACGTGGAAGCAAAGAGCTTCTGGCCCATCGATCAGAAGCTGCTGCTGAACACGGAGCCGCAGCCAACGCTATCGTTCGATGGCGAGCAGGCCGTCAACGTGCTCAACGTGAACTCGTATACACGCGGCAACGATTACAACGTGGAAATTCGTGTGATGCCGGGGCAGCTACGCGACGCGACCGAACGAGTAGCGGCGCTGGCGAAGGAGAAGAAGATCGACCTCGGGCTGAAAAAGCAGCTCGTCGACACCTTCACGCTCAAGCTCATGAACCCGCAAGGCGAGGGTCCCAGCTTCAATCGCACGACAAAGGAAGCTGAGCCGGAAGGCATGCTCTTTTTTGCGGAGCACATGGCCGTGCCCAGGCTGTATGCCATCTACCGGCCTTCCGGGATCGCCACGCATCCTGACCCGGAGAGTGCCCCTACGGTTCCGCTGAAGTACCATATCTTCTTCCATCCATTCATTGTCGGTAATTCAGGCAAGGACTATCCCTTCGATCAACCTTCGATCGATCTGGTCTGGCGATACATGCTTGCACCGTTTTCTGACGCGGAGGGCAACAACAATCCGTATTGGAAGCAGATGATCCACCAGCACGAAGCCACCGAAGCAGGTAAGAACGTCATCTTCATTTTTCCAATCGGCTCGCCCACGGCTCAGATGGGTAAGCTCAATTCGCAGAAGGCTGCGCTGCGTCTGCTTCGTGAGGTCAACTATTGGATCCAACGCATGGACGGCGTTCCCTACCCTCTACAGCCTGTAGGACGCCTGGCACTTTCGTCCTTCAGCGGCGGCACTTACTTTCTACGCGCCGTCTTCCGGGCTGACGGTAGCGGCACACTCGACAACTACCTGCGCGAGGTCTATTTGCTGGATCCCGTGCTGGCCACGCCGGACAAGGTAACGGGAGAGGCGGACACCCGCGGCCTGCAGAAGGCAGTGCTTACGTGGTGGGACAACGGCAAGGACGGCAAAATTCTGCGTGTGTATACGCAAGATGCAGGCTGGTTTGCAACGCTTTCCGCCGCCTCTGGAGGAGAACCGGTCGATGGCCCGGAGAACGGTCGGGAGATTGCGAAGGAATCCTGCAGCATCGTGTTCTGTCCGGCAGACCATGTCTTTACGCCGCGCAGTCCCCTGCTCGACTTCTGGATCATTCACCAGTTCGTGCCTGCCGTATTTTTGGCCCACGCCGTCGGCAACAGCAGCTTTTAGTGGCCCTGCCGCTGGGAGACTCATGTCCAGTACAGGATGCGCGCAGTTGGCAGCACCTCTGCCAACGTCTGCTGAAACCAGGCCTTCATCTCGCCCATCGAGTCTTTCGGATAGACATACTTGAAGCCGCCGAACTTGGTGCGCTTCTCTGCCCGTACCTCTTCGCGCAGGTCGAGCTTGGTTTTCGGATACCAGCCCAGCAGCACTTCCTTTGACCCCGGTGTAAAGCGGTGCGTGATGAGTTCGGCCGATAAATCCACATCCTCGATACTCGCCAACGCCTGCGCAACTGCTTCAAACAGCGCGCGGTACTCCTCGCGCCACTGCTCCACCGGCATGATGGGCGCGATCGTCAGGCCAACCGGGTAGCCCGCCTGCGCCAGCGTTTGCATGGCCTGCAGGCGACGTGCAACGGTAGCTGTGCCGCCTTCGAAGTCGCGCGAGACGCTGGCGGCGTTGACAGAGAAGCGCACACGGGTGCGGCCGTTATGCGGCAGCTTTGCCAGCGTCTCGACCGCGTCGAATTTGGTGGTGAAGCGCAGCTGCACGGGCGCGTCCCACCCGCCGAAGAAGCGAATGCTGTCCGCCAGCGCGCCCGTGATGTGCTCGATGCCGAGCGGGTCGGTGTAGCACGACGCTTCAAAGGTTGTGCCTTCATGCACCCGCGCTACGGAGCGCGATGTGACCCGCCCACTGCCCACATAGCCGCGCAGGTTCTCGAGGATCTGCGGCACGTTGGCGTACGCCCGCGTGACCGGCGGGCCGCTGAGCGACCCAGCAAGGTAGCAGTACTGACAATGCGCCGGGCAGCCCTGCGCCAGGTGGAACTGCCAATCCGCCGAGGGCGGGATGGGCTGCAGCTTGCGCGCGCCTGGCGGCGAGACGACGATGGCCAGCGTGGACTTGGCTAGTGCGTACGCCTTGCCCGCCGTATCTGCGCGAATGGGGTCAAGCCGGTTCGCTTTGAGCTTTGTGACCGCCGCACCGAGTGCCTCCGCGCGGTCCAGCATGGCGCGGCCGTACGGCATCGCGCACGCATCCGGCGTGATCATCACCTGCCGTGGCCGCCACACCCTGCCGGGTTGCAGGTGTTCGCGCTCCAGCAGCGCAGGGTGCACGGCGGCTTCACGGATCAGCTCCGGCTCAAACGGCTCCGACACTTCGGCGAGCGTGGCCTGCGACATGTCTGATTGGATGCACGCTTCTCGTTCTCCTCCACCTAACGCGTCATCCTGAGCGCAGCGAAGGATCCCAGCGGCCATTCGCGCTGGCAGGCACCTACCCGGGCTTTGTTGCAGGAAAGTCCCAACTGCTGCGCCATACCTAACTGTGCAGGGATCCTTCGGTCGCTGCGCTCGGTCAGGATGACGGGCTTTGTCTAGTCACCCTGGGCGAACAGGTAGCGAACAACGGTAGAATGCAGCATGGCCGCCGCTCCCTTGCTCGCCGAAGCCGACCTGTACGCCAGCGCTGCGGACCACCTCGCGTGGGCGCATCCGGTCGTGCGGCAGTGGTTCCTGGCAAAGTTCGGCTCGCCCACGGAGCCGCAGATCGAAGGCTGGCCCGCCATCGTGCGCGGTGAGCCAACGCTGATTTCCGCGCCCACCGGCAGCGGCAAAACACTGGCCGCGTTCCTGGTCGCCATCAACCGGCTGGTGTGCGAAAGCATCGCGGGCACGCTGCCTGCCATGACGCAGGTGGTGTACGTTTCGCCGCTCAAGGCGCTGAGCAACGACGTGCAGAAGAACCTGGAAGAGCCCCTGCGCGAGATCCTGACGCTGGCGCTCGAGCAGGGCTACCTATGCGGGACTATCCGCACCGGTGTGCGCACCGGCGACACGCTGCCCAAGGAACGGGTGGCGATGCTGAAGCAGCCGCCGCACATCCTGGTAACGACGCCGGAGTCGCTGTACATGCTGCTGACCTCGGCCAAGGCGCGGGAGAACTTGCGCTGCGTGCACACGGTCATCGTCGATGAAATCCACGCGGTGGCCGACGACAAACGCGGTGCGCACCTCTCCCTGACGCTGGAGCGGCTGGACGCATTGGTGACCGGCGAGAACCGCCTCGCACCCGGCTCGATGCTGACAGGCCTGAGCCGCGCGCCGCAGCGTATCGGCCTTTCCGCAACGCAGAACCCGATTGAATTGGTCGCGGACTTTCTGACCGGTGCAGCCCACGACGTTCGTCATCCTGAGCGAAGCGCAGAGCGCGTAGTCGAAGGACCTGCTTTTCCAAGCGCCGCAGGCGCTCAGGCGCGCTCCGCGCGCGAACAGCAGGTCCCTCCACTCCGCTTCGCTCCGGTCGGGATGACGGATGGTGAAAGACCGACTCGCCGTGCCACGGTCATCCAAGTCGGCCAGCGCCGCGCGCTCGACATCGCCATCGAGATCCCCTCCTCCGAACTCAGTTCCGTTTGCGACAGCCGCATGTGGACGGAGGTCTTCGACCGGGTCGCGCAGCTGTGCCGTGAGCACCGCTCCACGCTCGTGTTCGTCAACACGCGGCGCATGGTGGAGCGGCTGTGCGGCGCGCTGGCCGAGCGGCTGGGACCGGAGAACGTGGCGGCGCACCATGGCTCGCTCTCACGCGCGCTGCGGCTGGATGCGGAGCAACGCTTGAAGGCTGGCGAAATCCAGGCGCTTGTCGCAACGGCGTCGCTGGAACTCGGCATCGACATCGGCGCGGTCGACCTCGTGGTCCAGATGAACAGCACCCGCGCCGTCGCCGTGGCCATGCAGCGCGTGGGTCGCGCGGGCCACTGGCGCGGTGCCATCCCCAAGGGTCGCTTGTTTGCCACCACGCGCGACGACCTCCTGGAGCAAGCCGCACTAGTCCGCGCCATGCGCGCAGGCGAGCTGGACCGCCTGGAAATTCCGCCGCAGCCCGTTGACGTGCTGATGCAGCAGATGGTCGCCATCTGCGCCGCCGAGCCGTGGGAGGAGGACGCGCTGTACGCGCTCGTCACACGCGCCTACCCGTATCGCGACCTCTCCCGCGAGCAGTTCGACGAGCTGGTCACGCTGCTGCACACCGGCATCGAAAACAGCCGTGGCCGCTACGGCGCGTACCTCTTGCGCGACGGCGTGGCGGGCGTGCTGCACCCGCGCCGCGGCGCGCGCATGACGGCCATCGGCAACGGCGGCGCCATACCCGACAATGCGCAGTACGCCGTGGTGCTGCAGCCGGAGGGCGTGACCATCGCGTCGTTGGACGAGCACTACGCCGTGGACAGCGGACCGGGTGACGTCATCCAGTTGGGCAATGCAAGCTGGCGTGTGCTGACGGTCGAGAAGGAAGGCCGAGTGCTGGTGGAAGACGCGCACGGCGCGCCGCCCAGCGTGCCCTTCTGGTTTGGCGAAGCGCCGCAGCGCACCGACGTGCTGAGCGACCAGTTAACTTCCTTACGCGAGTGCATTGCAAAGCGCACGGCAGGTGTACACCACGAGTTTGTCGAACTGCACGATCCGCGCGTGGCTGATACTGTTGCGTGGCTGATGGACGAGTGCGGCATCTGCGAGGGCGCGGCGCTGCAGCTGGTGCAGTACATCGTGACCGGGCGCGCCGTGCTGGGCACTGTGCCGACTAAGCAAACCATCGTTGCCGAGCGCTTCTTCGATGAGGGCGGCGGGATGCAGCTGATCCTGCATGTGCCGTTCGGCGGACGCATTAATCGCGCATGGGGCCTGGCGCTGCGCAAGCGCTTTTGCCGCGGCTTCAACTACGAGTTGCAGGCCGCAGCGACGGACAACGGCATCAACATTTGCCTGGCAGAGCAGCACAGCTTTCCGCTGGCCGACGTCTTCCACTTCCTGACCGAGCACACTGCGAAAGAGTTGCTGGAGCAAGCCGCCATCGCGTCGCCCATCTTCAAGACGCGCTGGCGCTGGGCGGCCAACCGGTCGCTGCAACTGCTGCGCTTCAACAAGGGCAAAAAGATTCCGCCGCAGGTGCAGCGCACACGCGGAGAAGACCTGCTGGCCAGCGTGTTTCCGCAGGCCGCGGCGTGCTTCGAAACCATCGTTGGCGACATCCAGATTCCTGACCACCCGCTGGTGAACGAGGTGATGCAGGACGTGCTGCAGGAGGCCATGGACCTCGAAGGCCTGCGCGAGGTGCTGCGCGCCATGCACGATGGTCGCATTGAATGCATAGCGGTGGACACGCCCGTGCCGTCCGTCTTTAGCCACGAATTGCTGAACGCCAACCAGAACAGCTTTCTCGACGAAGCAGGGCTGGAAGAACGCCGTGCGCGCGCCGTGTCGCTGCGCGGCACCATTCCTGACTCTGTGCTGGGCGAAGCCGGTCGGCTGGATGCTGCAGCCATCCGCCAGGCGCGCTGCGAAGTCTGGCCCGATCTGCGGGATGAGAATGAGTTGCACGACCTGCTGTTCAGCGCAGTGGCGCTGCCGGTTGCACTCTTCACGAAAGACGAACGGGTGCCCCATATCTGCGCAGCAGATGTGGGTTCTGGATCGTGTGCGGACGGAAAGGTTCACGCCCACCGCGTCCACGCCAGCCGCCACTGGCCGCTCTTCTTCAGTCGCTTGCAGGCACGCGGGCGCGCACGATTGCTCCACTTTGGCGAGCAGGCATGCTGGGTCGCAACCGAGCGCCTGGAGCACGCACGGGCGCTGCTGTCAATTTCCCAGACACCCGTAAAGCGTTCTACCGCTTCTCTACTCTGTCATCCTGAGCGTAGCCCGCAGGGCGCGGCCGAAGGACCTGCTTTTCTTTCGGGCTGCGGTGCTGCTTCAGGAGAACAGCAGGTCCCTCCACTCCGCTGCGCTCCGGTCGGGATGACAAGTGGAGAGGGTGCGCTCTCAGATGTAGCCGTCATCCTGAGCGAAGCGAAGGATCCCGGGGACGCCAGCGGCATCAGCAACTCTTTCGAGCTTTCCGAGACTGCAGCAGCGCAAACGAGCAACCAAGTCACAAGTGCAGACGCACTCCGCCTGCTGACCCAGGGCTACCTTCAAATACTCGGCCCAACAACGGCGCGTGAGATTGCAAGCTGGGTCGACGTACATCCGCGCGCCATCTTCCAGCAACTCGCCGCCATCGAAGTCCAGGGCCTGGCCTTGCGTGGCATCTTTGAAGGCGCAGGTCCGGCAGCCGACGATGCCGATGTGGAGTGGTGCGAACGCCGCATCCTGCAGCGCATCCACCGGCTGACGCTGGGTGCGCTGCGCAAGGGCATCGAGGCAGTGACGCCTGCGGTCTTCATGCGCTGGCTGGTGCGCTGGCAGCACCTGCAACCGGAGACGCGGATGACCGGCGAAGAAGGCGTGCTGGAAGCGCTGGTGCAGTTGGAGGGTTTTGAGGCGCCCGCGTGCGAGTGGGAGCGCACCCTGCTGCCGCAGCGTGTAAAGGATTACGATGGCCGCTTCCTGGATGCGCTGTGCCTGTCTGGCGCGGTGGGCTGGGGGCGCATCTCGCCGCACCCGGCATGGGAGTGTGGCGACGGTGCCGCGCCGCGCCGTGTGATCCCCACGAACATGGCACCCATCACGTTCTTTCTGCGCGAAAGTGCGGACTGGCTGCCCGCCGCGCTGCGCGCCAAGTGCGTAGACGAGGACAAGCTGCGGCTGGCGCTGTCGCCCGAGGCGCTGTTCATCCGCGCGACGCTGCGCGACCGTGGAGCGTGCTTCGCCAGCGACCTGCAGCGCATCTGCACGCTGAGCAAGCAGCAGGTGCAGACCGCACTGTGGGAGCTGGCCACCGCCGGCCTGGCCAGTGCCGATGGCTTCGATCAGCTGCGCATCATGATGGACCCGAAGCGCAAACCACTGGCCGCTGAACCCGTTGCAAGCACCAGCAGCTTTGGCGCTCGCGCGGCCAAGCGCGCCACGCGTTCTACCGCCGGTCGCTGGTCCCTGTTCACCGAAAACGAGCACGGCGAACTCTCCGCGCCGGAGCGCGCACGCGAGGAGGAAGTGTCCCTGGAGGCCGCCGCCCGCATGCTGCTGCTGCGCTACGGCGTGCTGTTCCGCGACCTCTTACAGCGCGAGGCGAACGCCCCCAAATGGCGCGACCTGCAACGCATGCT
>CAXTBQ010000118.1:0-9336 GCA_964242065.1 uncultured Terriglobus sp.
TGTTTGTTCCGTGTACGCACAACAACAGGAGTAGCCGTTCGCGACAGCATGACGTATGACGTAGCAGTGATCGGCGACATCTACCAGGACCACGTGTTCAGCGGCTTCGCGGAGTGGCCCGGTCCCGGCGAGGAGATCTTCACCGACAGCTACCAATGGGAGCTGGGCGGCGGTGCCGTGATTACAGCCTGCGCTCTGGGCCGCCTGGGCCGCCGGGTACAACTCATCGGCATGGCTGGTGAGATGGACATGCCGCGCATCGCGGAAAGGCTCGCCCACTTCGGTGTCGCGGCAGACGGTATTGTGCCGAGTGCGGTGCGCACTGGCGTTACGGTGAGCATTTCGACCGTGCACGACCGCTCCTTCTTTACGTATCGCGGAGCGAACACGGAGTTGGAAGCGCGGCTGCTGGAGAATGTCACCCTGCTGCGACGGGCCGCGCAGGCGCGCCACGTACACCTGGCGCTGCCGCTATCGACGGAGCTGGCGCATGGCGTCATCCCGCTGCTGCGCGACGCACCCGCCACGCTGTCGCTGGACGTGGGTTACCACGTGGGCTGGCTGCGAGACGACTCAGGCGCGGACGTGCTACGCGCGGTGGACTACAACATGCCCAATGAAACAGAAGCCACGCTGATAAGTGGCAGTCCGGAGCAATACATGATGCGATGCCGCGGCCTCGGCCTGCCGAACGCGCTGGTCAAGCTCGGACGGCATGGTGCAGCCATGCTGCGCGACGGCGTGGAGTATCGCGCGGCATCGCCCAGGGTCAGCGTGGTGGACACAACCGGTGCGGGCGACGTATTCAACGCGGGCTTCCTTGACGCGTTGCTCGATGGTGCTGCGCCGCAGCAGATGTTGAGGCATGCTTGCGCCTGCGGATCCATGTCCACGCGTGCGGCCGGCGCACTGGGCGCGCTCCCTACGCGCGACGAGTTGATGGAGGTCAGTGGTCAAAGTTGATGAAATGGGTCCGCTTGCAATCGACCCGCATCACATCAGGGAATCAAACGCGGCCTTCAGTTTATTGGCGGAATGCTGCCAGCGAAAGTTGGCCGCTCGCTCACGGCCAAGCCGTATGAGGTCCTCACGTGTACTCGCGCTTTTCAGCAGGTCGTCGATCGCAGCGACATGGTCTGCAGGCTGCTGCGGTGAGAGCAGCCGGGCTGCGTTACCGGCCACCTCGGGGATGCCTGTTGTGTTGCTGCTGACTACAGGTGTGCCTGCCGCCATGGCCTCCACGACCGGCATGCCGAACCCGTCATAGAGCGTCGGGAACCATACGAGCTGGGCCGTACTGTACAGTGCCACAAGCTGCGGCTCATCCTGGAAGCCGCCCAGTACCAGCGAGTCGCCGAACGTCTTCGCGCGCTCCAGGTATACCGGGTCTGAGTGGTTGATGACCACCAGCTTCACATCCGGGTGCATCTGGCGAAGGTGCGGCCAGGCCTCCAGAATCAGGTTGGCGTTCTTCCGGTGCTGCAGGCCGCCCGGCACCAGGAGGTACGGGCGTCCGTCCACACCCAGTTTGCGCAGGACGTCAAGGCCGTGTTCCGTGGGCGGCTGGAAGAAGCTCTCGGAAGCGGCATTGGGGATCACGCGAAGCCGATCCGCAATCTTTGGGAAGAAGTGCGCAGTACGCTCCGCCGCAAAGTGGCTGATCATATGGAACATGGACGCGGAGCTCGCCAGCCGCTCGAACAGCAGCTTCCACTTGAAACGCTGTTTCAGCAGCCAGGGCGTCAGCCGGTGCGCACCCGGTTCAAAGTGCTGCGCGTCGTGGCACGTTACCACCAGCCGGGCTTTGCGGACAGGCACATAGGACTCCGCACTGCAGTGCACAATGTCCGTCTCAGGCCAGAAGTCTTCAGCGCCCGGGCGGTTCCAAAGGAACCAGTGCATCTGCTGCTTTGAAGTGTCGCGGTCGAACAGGTGATAGCGGAGGTCCGGCCAGGGCGCGCCCATGTTTGGCAGAATGCGGGCGTGGTCGGCGCGGTCGGCCAGGATTTGTACTTGCACATCCGGCATCGCAGCCAGGTGCTCAGTCAATTCGCGCGCGACGCGTCCGACGCCGGTGGAGCGATAGATGTTCCGCAGGTGAACGTAGCTCAGGATGTTCATGGTGCCTGCACCTCGGACGCAAAGTCCGTGACGGCGCTCACGATACCTGCGCGGAACCGGTCCCAGGTGAATCGTTCCGCGGCTCTGCGTGCGGCGGAGCGCATCCGCAGCAGATCTTCGCGATGGGTGAGTGCCCATTCGATCTTGCTCGCCAGCAGATCGGGCCGCCGCGGTTCCACGATAAAACCTTCCACTCCGTCGGTGATTAGGTCCGGTGCCGCTGTGTGCGTGGTGGACAGGATAGGCAGGCCGCTAGCCAGCGACTCTAACAACACTTGTGCGAAGCCTTCCGCTACCGATGGGAAAACGAACAGATCGGCAGCCTGGTAGGCGGCACGAAGCTCCTCCGCGCTCACGGACGGTCGAATGGTGACACGGTCCGCGTACTGCTGAAACAGGGAGAGGCCGTCAATGACCCGGCCGCACACCGTGAGGTGCACGTCCTGGGAGCGGAGCAGGTCCAGAGCCTGCAGCAGGTACTTGATGCCCTTGCGCTGGTTGATGCGGCCTACGAACAGGAGCTGCAATGGGCCGCTCGTCGCCGGAGCAGACGTTGGTGGTGCGAACTGCTCTAGGTCAACGCCGTACGGCACCACGCGAATCCCGGCGGCATCAGCCCCGTTCTCAACCAGCGTATGGCGCGTGAATGAAGATGCGCAGAGAAAGCGTCGGGCAAGTCCAGGCTCCGCGGCGAGCCGCTGGAAGTCATCCGGGGGCAGGGA
Source organism: uncultured Terriglobus sp. (assembly GCA_964242065.1). Lineage (GTDB taxonomy): Bacteria > Acidobacteriota > Terriglobia > Terriglobales > Acidobacteriaceae > Terriglobus. Next base: position 2,844 of record CAXTBQ010000118.1, read on the forward strand.
AAGCTCCCACTCCTGTTCCAGCGAACCGCGGCAGTCCGGGTGCGCCGCGAGTTCTTCCCGCAGGATGCGCCGAACGGAACTGGGGTGCGGGTGAACCTGGAACAGGATGCCGCTTCCACGGAAAGCGCGGAAAGCGTCGTAAGCGTAATAGCTATAACTGAGCAGGCCGCAGCCGGAACGGTTCGCTCGCCGCGCGGCGGCCAGCCCCAGGATGCGGTCCGCGGAACGGATGGATTGCTGACGCCATGAGAACGGTAAGTGCCGAACGCGGTCCAGCAGGATGGACCGGAGCGCGGCGCCAGCATGATTTTCCACCCGGAGAGCAGGAACATCGTTCAGGCTGCGCCGGCGGAGTTGGCTCAGAATCGGCGCAGGTAGCAGCGGTTCCGCCCACTTCATCCACGTGCGATGGGGCAGCCAGGCGAAGTCCGTGACGAGACGCTCGAGCAGGTCGGCCTCAGAGAGCGCGCGTGCTACCTGGTAGCCGTCGCGTGCGCCGCCGTGGACCAGAACAAGTGGATGGGGATGGCGCATGCTGTCGCTAGGTCAGATTACCAAAGTTGGCTCAGGCTCTTTGTAAAACGTTTGGAGCCACTTGCAGGGACCATGATGTCGTACTTAGTTACTTCTCAAGGGATTTCCCTAGTTGCAAACGGGTGATTTCTAAATCTCTGTGAAATGCGTCACGGGGATTCACCTATTTTCAAGATTCGCTTTTATTCCTTGGAAATTGATTGTTGATGTCGTCTAAAAGCAACACATTTGCTCCATCTGATATTGCGGGTGACTCCGTTATAGTTATTGAACGAGAAGCCGAAGCTTTGCTGCCTTCGACCCGCGATGTTATCCCTCAGGTGTGAAGAGAGCACGACGGGTGTGGGGCGGCTGAGTACCACGTAAACCCGACAAAGAGCGGGACCTATTACGGACTTCGACTCCTCCTTTGTTCGTTTGAACATGAGGTTCCCCAGACTGTGATACGGTTCACCCCAGATTCCCGGGCCGGTGCTGTTCCATCGGCACGTCCTATTCCCGCCTTTTGGGCGCCTGATGCCGGAAATATGCGGCGCACAGGTAGCTCTTCAAGCTCGCATCACGGTGTTGTGCATGCTGCTCAGGAACTGCCGATTTCGGCGGATGTGAGCCAGCGCTTCGGTACCCGGCTGCGATCCCTGCGGTCGGCCCGCAACATGACGCAGCAGGATATGGCCCGCCGTTTCGGCATCGACCGGAGCTTTATCAGTGACGTGGAGCGCGGGCGCAAGAGCATCTCGCTGGTTACGCTTGAAGTGATCGCATTGGGTCTGGGCGTCAGCATCTCGGAACTTCTGTCTGACGTGTAGCGCGCACGCCTTGTGTGGAGAGCAGATGAACAACAAGAAACGCGCGAGCGGCTGCACAGCTGTTTGGCAGAGATGCAGTTTGCGAGAGGAACAGGTGACTGGCTTGAAAACATGGGTTCTCCTGTTCGTCCTGATGGTGACGGCTGGGATGGCGGGCGCAAAGGCGCAGAGTTCCAGCGGATATGTGCTGGGTGTGGGCGACACGCTTTCCCTCGAAGTCGGCGACATGCCGGAGGTTTCAACCAAAGCCGTGCGCATCGGCGCGGACGGCCTCCTCGATCTGCCCATGGTTGGGTCCATGCAGGCCTCTGGTTTGAGCGTGCCGCAGCTGCGTGCGGCATTGTCGGCGCGCGTGAGCAAATACGTCAATAACCCCTTGGTGACCATCAACGTGGTCACCAATGTGAGCCGGTTCGTGTCCGTGGTGGGAGAGGTGAACTCGCCGGGCATGCACCCGCTGGACGGCCCGCGCAACCTGGTGGAGGTCATCTCTGCTGCTGGCGGAGTCAAGGCGGATGCGGGGCCGCGCGTGATTGTGACGCGTGCCGCCGGCAACGGCGCTTTGCCTCCGGTTCCGGGGACACAGCGGAATGCCGGCGACTCCGCTCAGCGCCTGACCCTGCCGCTCAACGACCTCCTGGCTGCCACATCCCCTGAAAGCAACATTGCAATCCTGCCCGGGGACGTGGTCTCCATACCCAAGGAGCAACTCATCTACGTGGTGGGCGACGTTCATCGCGCAGGCGGTTTCCCCATGGCGTCTCGCGAGAGTGTCTCCATTCTGCAGGCCATGTCGCTGGCGGAAGGCTCCAACACTAACGCCTCGTTGAAGTCCGCCAAGATTCTGCGGCCCGTCGCAGGCACAAACATGCCTGCCGAGGTGCCCATCAACGTGGAAGCGATTCTGGCCGGCAAAGCACCGGACCAGGCGCTGTTTGCAAATGACGTGCTGTTTATCCCGAAGAGTGCGTCAAAGACCGGCGCAAAGCGTGCAGCGGAAGTGATGCTGCAGGTGGCAACCGGCATTGCGATTTACCGGTACTAGAGCGTGAGAGGAAACACAGTGGCTGAGCTACGACGCAGATCCGCATACGAGGACCGCCCCGCGCGAGAAGAGCAGGTGCCGTACGCCCGTGCCTACGCGGTGGAGCCGGAGCCGGAGGAAGAAAGCCGCAACCTCCTGGAGGAGTACTTCCACGCGCTGCTACGGCACAAACTGCTGATTGCCGGCTTTGCGCTGGGCGGCGTTCTGCTGAGCCTGGGCCTTACATTGACCACCGCGCCCATGTATCGCACCCGCACCTCCCTCAGCATTCAGTCGCTGAACAAGGACTTTATGAACATGAGTTCGGTGGACCCGACCGCGGGTACGCCCACCGACATCGCCGTGCAGACAGAAATCCGGCTTCTGGAGAGCGATTCGCTTGCGGAGCGGGTACGCGCCCGGCTGGAAAGCGAGCCGCACGATGCGTCCATACCGCAGCGAGACCTGCTCTCGTCGCTTGAGGGTGGGCTCCACCTGGGACAGCCTGCTGCCATCCCGTTCCGACAGATGCTGGACGAAACGGCGAAGAACGTCAAGGTGAAGCCGCTCGGCATCACTCAGATGCTTGAGATTACCTGCGACAGTTGGGACCCTGCGTTTGCTGCAAAGTATTGCAACACACTGACGAACGAGTTTCAGGAGGAAGACCTGGAGAACCGCGGCAGCGAAGCGCGCAAGACCAGTGACTGGCTTATGCACCAGGCGGCAGACGTGCGTGCGAAGGCCGAAGAATCGCAGAATAAGCTGATTGCTGCCACTGGCGGTAACGGCCTGATCCTGAGCGAACAAAGCAACAGCGTGGGAACGGACGCATTGCGTGCATTGCAGAGCGAACTGGTCAAGGCTCAGGCCGACCGTATGGAGAAGCAGGCGGAAATCGCCAGTGCGGAGGTTTCCAGCGGCGACATGATGCCGCGTTCGGTGCAGAGCTCGTCCTACGGGGCGCAGAAAAGCAAGCTGCTCGATCTGCAGCAGCAGGTGGCAGCGCTGGTTCCACCGCTGACCGAGGAAAACCCGCGCGTCATCCATCTTCGTGCGCAGATCAAAGAAACGCAGCGCAGCCTTGACCAGGAGACCAGCAACAACCAGGGTCGCCTGCTGAACGAATATGAAGCCGCAAAACACCGCGAGTCGTTGCTGCGAATGTCTTACGAAGCCCGGTTGGGCGCTGTGTCGTCAGACTTGCAGAAGGCTTCCACCGTGGATCTGTTGCGGCGTGAAGTGCAGTCGGAACAGCAGCTCTATCAGACTCTCTTGCAGCGGGCCAAGGAAGCGGGCTTTGCCTCGGCCATGCAGGCCAACACCATCCGCACGGTGGACGCGGCGCGCAAGCCGCTACTGCCGGTATACCCGCGCCGTTTGACCTCTGCCGCCATTGGTTTGCTGCTGGGCGGACTGCTGGGCGTGCTCCTGGCGTTCTTTGTGGATCGCCGCAGCAACCTGCTGCGTTCGCCTGGTGAGAGCGTCAAGCTGCTGCAAGTGGAGGAACTGGGCGTGGTACCGTCTCCGCGGGCTCTGGTACCGGCGGGCGGTCTGGCCATGCGCAACCCGCTGCGCCTGACCGCGCCCAAAGCTCCGCCCACATTGAAGGATCTGTACGGCGACAGCGCGGACGAAAACCTCTCACTAATTTCGGAAGCTTACCAAGGCATTACGCATTCCATCCTGCTGGCGGGCCGCAAGACGGAATCGCGTGTGTACATCGTCACCTCGCCGAATGCAGAAGAAGGCAAGACGACTGTGGTGTCGAACCTTGGCGTGGCGCTCAGCTCGCGCGGCCGCCGAGTCTTGCTGATTGATGCGGACCTGCGGAAGCCCAGGTTGCACAAGGCCTTCGAACTGGAAAATGGCCTGGGCCTCTCTGACGTGCTGCGTGGCAGCGATACCGAGGTCTCGTCCCTGACTGGAAAGGCGGTGCAAGCCAGCGGCTACGCCAATCTCGATGTGTTGACGTCGGGAAGTAATCGTCGCCGTGTGAGCGAAACACTGCATTCCGAACGAATGCCTGACCTGCTGAAGACGTTTGCGGGTACGTACGACATCGTGCTGATTGACACGCCGCCCATGCTGCACATCACGGATGCTCGCGTTCTGGCGCACGGTGCAGACGCTGCCATCCTAGTGTTTCGCGCCGGCCTGACGACGCGCGACCAGGCACGAGATGCGCAAGCATTGCTGCTTCGCGACGACGTGCCGCTGGTCGGCAGCATTCTCAACGACTTCCATCCATCACGCGTAGGCAAGTACGGCTACTACCGCAGCTACTACGCCTACCAGCGCGGAGCAGACGAGCGGGAGTCGGCAAACGGATGAGTTCTCCCACACTCATCTCGGACGCCGTGCTCCCGGGCGAGATCCCGCCGGAAGATTTAGGAGAGACTCCTCAGTCGAGGGCCGGTGTCAGCCGAAAGCTCCTGAGCGGAACCGCGGTGCTTGGCGCTGCGGTAATGGTGGAGCGTGGTACCGGCTTCCTGGCGAATATTCTGGCGGCGCGCTTTGCGGGAGCGCCCGTATTCGGTGCGTATGCGCTGGGCATCAGCACGGCAAACAACATCTCTGTTTACGCGGCCGGCGGCATCGGTGCCACGGCAACGCGCTTCTCTGGCAAGTACAACGCGGAGATCGGTGGCTACGGCACCTTTGCGCAGGTGCTTGCTGTGGTGGCGCTGGTGTCCGCGGCGGTTGCTTCGATTGCGTTGTGGGCGGGTGCGGGTCCCATTGCCACGCTGCTTCATAAGCCGGAGTTGACCGGCCTCTTACGCTGGGCGGCCCTTTCCGCCGCGGGCATGATCCTGCTGGAGAGCGCACGCGGATTTTTCGTCGGGCAGCGCAGGTTGGCCGCACTGGGCGCGCTTTCCGTTCTGGTGGGCGCGGGCATGGTGCTTCTGCTCCCCGCCATGGCAATGATGCACCGTGCCACGGCCATGATCACGGTGCAGGGCGCCATCACCGTGGGCGCGGTGCTGCTTTGCATCGCGCTGGCCGGGCCGCTGCGCCTGTTGAATACCGGCGGCGCGGGCAGGGCGTTTCCCTTCGGGCCCATGCTGCGCGAGGTGTGGGGTTTTGGCCTAATCCAGCTGATGGGTCTGCTGAGCGCGAACCTGGCGGGCTGGTGGCTGACCGCGCTGGTGGCTCGCGGCGATACGACGCTGGTGCAGATGGGCTTCTTCGCCATTAGCAGCCAGTTGCGCAACCTGACCGGCATTGTGCCGGCGCTGCTTACTGAGAGCAGCTACGCGGTTATGGCGGGCGACGAAGAGGGTCCGGGGGGCCTGCCGGATCGCGTGATGGCGTTGTGCACGTTTGCGTCTGTAAGCATTGCGTACGCTCTTGCCGGGCTGGGCATGCTCGTCGCACCGTGGCTGCTGCACCTCCTGTACGGCACGCGTTATACAAACGCGGCGGTGGCGGTGGGGGTAGGCATGGCGGTGGCGGTCGTGCAGATGGGGAACTCACCCGCATCGGCCCGCATGAGCATCGTTTCGGTCCGCTGGGTGGCTGCGGGAAATACATCATGGGCCGTGTTTGTAGCGGCGCTGGGCAGCCTTTGGATGTGGCACGGCGGCTCTGCAACCGAGGCCATGGTGGTCTTCTTCGCGGGCCACGTGGTTCTGAGTACGGTAGTGCTGCTGGTGCTGCGGGCACACAACCACCTGCCGCGAGGCGTGGCAGCGCTCACCGGGTTGAGCGTAGTCGGTATGGCGTTGCTGGCCGCTCTGTCGGCCGTGCGTTCCGCGCAGCCGGAGCGCGCGCTGTTCTGGACCACTGCCATGCTTCTTGTGTTCGCCGCGTCCCTGGTGGGGATGTACCTGCTGGGCCGCCGGGAACGGTGGCTGGTTGCGCTGGAAAAGCCGGCGCGCATGTTGCGCGACGCAGCAAGCAAGATTCCCGGCTTTCGCCGCGACGTGAAAGGCGGCAGCCGGTGATCTTCCCTCTGCTCTTGCTTCTGGCCGCCTTTATCGCTGTCGCTGCTGCAGTCATTGCGCTCGACGGCAGCCGCGATGCCTTCCATCCTTTGATCTTTATCGGCCCCATGATGGCATTCCTTTACTGCTGGATGCCATGGAAGATCTACACCAACAACGGGCTGGACCGCTTTTTCGAC
>CAXTBQ010000119.1:0-9178 GCA_964242065.1 uncultured Terriglobus sp.
GGTCACGTGTGATGAGCCCCCGCTTGCCCACGGCCACCACCAGACTGTCGGCCTGCCGGGTGTGCGTGGCCAGGGCCTTGGTGTGGATGTGGCAGGTGGTCACCGTCGCGTTGGTGCGGAGCAGCATCCCGGCAGAGGGCTTGCCCACAATGTTGCTGCGACCCACGACCACAGCCTCGGCTCCGTCCAGCGGAACGCCACTCCGGTCGAGTATCTCGAGGATGCCGCTTGGCGTGCATGGGGTCAGGCACTCCTGACCGGTATACAAGCGCCCGACATTCATCGGATGAAAACCGTCTACGTCCTTGTCAGGAGAGATCGCTTCCAAGACCTCTCGAGTATCAATCTGTCGGGGCAACGGCAGTTGCACAAGGATTCCGTCGATGTCGTCCCGGGCGTTCAACTCGCAGACGATCCGGAGCAGATCTTCCGTGCTCAGGCTCGGGTCCGGCCGCAGCAGCGTGCTCTGAATACCCAGTTCTTCGCAGGTTTTCACCTTGTTCCGCACGTAAATTGCTGAGGCGGGGTCCTCGCCGATGAGAACGACCGCAAGCCCCGCCACAATACCGGACCGCTTCCAACGGTCAAGCTCGGTCTTCACATCTGCCTTGATCCCAGCCGCAATGGACTGCCCATCCAGAACGCGTGCACTCATGCATTTTCAGGATACAGGTGCCGGTCTGGCGGCTTTTAGCCCACGAGGCGATCACATTGGCTCAATTTGGTGCCGCTAATCGAACCGAGCTACCAACTCGCTGGCGTCGATGCCGTCTAATCGAGCAACAAGCGCCGGGAGGGAACACATGGAAGCCACGCAAAACGACGGAAAGTTTACCGCGGAAGATGTTGCCGCCCTCCGGTCGGAATTGTTGCAGTCTGGGTTAGACAGTTGGCAGGCGGCGGAGTTGGTGTCGAGCTTTCTGGCGGCACGCGGCTATGGAGTCTCCAGCGAGGCCGCTCGCGGCGTGGTCACGCACATGGACTCGTTTCACTCCAACCTGGCCGGGATGCACGCGGCGCTCGAGCAGGTTGCGCTGGTCATGTAAGCTTCGCCCTTACTCGTACTTGAGGGTTTCCACCGGATCGAGCTGAGCCGCCCGGTTTGCGGGCAACGTTCCAAAAATCACACCGACAAGCACGCTGGTCAGGAGAGCGACAACGGCAGACACCCACGACATTGGAATGTGGATGTCTGTTAGCACGTTGACACTGACGGGCACCGCCAAACCGAGCAGCGTGCCCACGATGCCGCCAGACAGCGACAGGAACACGGCTTCCGTGAGGAACTGCAGACGGATTTCTCTCCGGGTGGCGCCCAGCGCCTTGCGGATGCCGATCTCCCGGATGCGTGCCGTCACGTTGGCCAGCATGCTGTTCATAATGCCCACGCCCGACACAACAAGCGTAATCAGAGCTGCCGCAATCAGCACATAGGTGAGTTCGATTGCGACTTTGTTCATCGTGTCCAGAATGGCGACCATGGTGAACGCGGTGTAACTGCTGGTCGTACGGTGGCGCTTGCGGATGAGATCTAGGATTTTTGTTGCTGCGCGCGGCACATCGTCCGGATTTTTCATGGTGAAAAAAATTTCTTTCACCGTGTCTGTGCCGGTGAAGTACCGTGCGACGGGATACGGCAACAGGATCGTTTGATCGCTGATTTCCGACTGGCCGAACAGATCCACGCGGAGATTGAACGTGCCGATGATCTCAACGGGAATACCGTTCAGGCTGATGGTCTTGCCCACCGCCGCCTCCGCCGAGCCGAAAAGCTCTTTGGCAAGCGCAAGCACGATCATGCCGACCTTTTCGTGAGCCAGGGCATCCTGATCGTCAAAAAAACGGCCGCTAATCACAGCCAGGTTGCGTACGTCTTTGTATCGCGGTGAGACGCCGAGCAACTGCACGTCCTTGGTTCGACCGTTGCCGATGCTGACGGGAGCATGGAATTCCAGCATGGGCGAGCTGTAAGCAATGCCGGGAATCTGGCCCGTAACAGCGACTTCATCTTCCTTTGTCATGTAGTCCGGGGTAGACGTGTTGTCCGGTCCGCTGGTGGCTCCGCCGTTGTACTGCATCTCCACCATGTTGGGACCGATGCTGCTGAGCGTATTCAGTGCGTACTCACGCCCGGTAAGCCCCACCGTGACCACCAGCACGATGGATGCAGAACCAATGATCATGCCCAGCATCGTGAGCAGAAAGCGAACTTTGCTGGCGCGAAAGCTGTCGACCGCGAGCCGTAGCGTCTCAGAGAAAACCATGGTGGTTTTCGCCGAATGCAGGGTGCTTTCAAAGCTGCTTCGGTTGGGCGCAGTCACCGGCATAGCCCCATGCTACTCCGGAGTCCGGCTCGGCGCACGTCTGTGCCTGCTACGATGAACAGCAGCCCACAGCCCGCGGAGGGATGTGTGAGTGGTTGAAACAGGCGGTCTTGAAAACCGCTTTGGGCGAAAGTCCAACGGGGGTTCGAATCCCTCTCCCTCCGCCAGTTCCTGTTCTATGGTGCCCAAAAGGCTGCTTTCGCCGGCCCCATTGCCATTCATCTTCCAAAAGAAGAAAGAGTTGGCGCAGCACCACTGGCGTACCGGTGCTGGCCAGCCTCTTGCCTACGGCGGTGTACATCTACGGATTGCCGAGCGGCCCGGCCATCGACATAGCCCTAGTACATACAGTGATTCTGCGGCTAGCCAGAAAGAACGATCCTGAAGTCAGCTTATTTGGTGGGCAGCAGTGTGCGCCCTTGGATACGCTGGGTAGCTGCGGGATCCTTCTGGTAGAACAGTACTGGTTCACCCTAGCAGCCTTGTACAACGGCACCCATCCGCACCTGCTCCGTTCATGCTTGCGCTTTGCATGGCTTCTTTCTGTCTGTACGTCTTGGCTGTACTCATGTGGTGCACTGCGCGCGCAGGCCGCCTGGAGTCACCAGGGCTGGTCCGTCGAAGAAGGGCTGCCACAGGCCAGCGTGCATTCCATCTTCCAATCAAAGGATGGTTACGTGTGGCTGGCCACGGAAGCCGGTATTGCGCGCTTTGATGGAATTGCATTCAAGACCTTTGCTCATGGGACCGAAGCCGCTTTTCAAAGCGACGATGTCAGTGCGATTGCAGAGACCCCCCACGGACTCTTCTGTGGAACAGCAAGCGGAGTGATGCGTTACACGCATTCGGAATGGAGCCTTCTTGCAGAGAACGAGGCTTTATCTTCGCCCGCCGTTCTTTCTCTCTCCGCAGCTGCCGACGGGTCATTGCTTGTGCTCACGGCAAGGGGGGTGGACCGTTTCGATGGCGCTCGTTTCCAGGCACTCTCCACGGCTGGAGACACCATCGTCGCGCTGCAAAGCGTGCAGGACGGGTCGGTACTGCTGCTCTCAGACACGAGCATCTGGAGCTACAGCGGCGGCTCTCTTCGGCGCCTGGACGCCGCTGCCCAGCCTGCTTTCAAGGCGGGCGTCCAAGGCTTGCTGAGCGGTCCCGGTCAGGCTGTGTGGACGCGCACCCTGCGCTCCGTCTCGGTGAGAACACCCGCGTTTCAGCGAACGCTTGAGAGTGGCCGTGAGCTTCCACGCGGACGTGTCACCGCACTCTTGGTCGATCGGCAGGGAACGGGTTGGATCGGTACAAACCACGGTCTCTTCTTCTACAAAGCGGGGCCGGCTTCAGAATGGCATCCCATCGAGGCCCTCCGTTCTGATTCCGTGCTCTCCATCTTTCAGGATCGCGAAGGCAATTTGTGGATCGGGACAGAAACCTCCGGCGTTCACGCGTTGCGCCCCCGAAAGTTTCAGGCGGAGCCGGCCGCTGCGGGAGAAGCCGTCAGTGCGGGTACGGTCACACCGGACGGAACCCTGTGGTTCGGAACGGAGGACGACGGTGTGCGCCGCGTGCGGCATGGAGTCGCTGAGCAGCCTGTGCCGACAGCATCGCTGACCAGTCCGGTGGTGCTTACCATGGCGCATGGTACCGGCGGTGATGTGTGGCTGGGCACGCCGGACGGGCTGAATCGAATTCAGGGAACGCGTGTTGAGAAGTTTACTTCTGCCACAGGCCTGCCAGACGACTATGTGCGCTCTGTCCTGGTGGATGCACACGGTACGGTGTGGGCCAGCACGCGTCGCGGCCTGGTTGAAAGGAGAGGCAGCCACTTTCGTACTTACACCCGGATGGATGGCCTCAGTAGCGACTCGGTCGGCCCGCTTGTGGAGAGCAATGCGCCGCAAGCGGCAGCCGGCAAACCGAGCGTGGACTCTGACCTGTGGATCGGCACAGCCGCCGGCCTGTCGCATCTGCATCGGGGTACGGTGCAGAACTTCTCCGCGGGTGCTGACCCGGGAAGCAGCGTGGTGACTGCTATTGCGCAGGAAGAGGATGGAACGTTGTGGGTTGGCCTGCACGGCCGCGGTCTGTTCATGTTTGCGGAAGGCCGCTTTCTCCCTGTTCCTAACGCCGCTCTGCCGGCTGAAGTCATATCTCTGGTCGTCGATGCATCCGGCTATCTGTGGCTGCGGGATCCACACGGGCTCTACCGCGTGGCGAGCGCGACGCTACGTGCCTGCGCCAAACAGGCTGAGCAGTGCAGCTTCTTCCCTGAGAAGTATGGCACTGCGGATGGATTGCCAAGCGACACGGTTGCATCGCAGGGAGTGGCTTCTGTATGGCACAGCGAGGACGGCAGGCTCTGGTTTCCCACGCGGAAAGGCATCGGCGTAGTCGATCCCAAGAACCTGCCGTTCAATCGGGTTCCGCCGCCGGTTGTGATTCAGCAGTTTGTGGTGGACGAGACGGAACTTACAACCGATCGGGGACGCATCACGATTGGCAGCGGCCACCATCGGTACACGTTCGGCTTCGCGGCCCTGAGCTATACCCTTCCTGCCAGGAACCGCTACCGTTACCAACTCGAGGGCTTTGACAATCTTTGGGTCGACGGCGGAACGCAGCGTCTCGCCTCGTATACCAGCCTTCCTGCCGGCCTTTATCGTTTTCGGGTGCAAGCGCAGAACAACGATGGTGTTTGGAGCGAAACAGCCGCTGAACTGCGGTTCCGCATCCTTCCTCCGTTTTATAGAACCTGGTGGTTCCTGTGCCTGGTTCTGCTGCTGCTAACGATGCTTGTACTTTCCGCCATGCGTCTTCAAGCGCACTTTGTGCAAAGGCGATTCGCTCTGGTACTGGCCGAACGCACCCGGATCGCGCGCGATGTTCATGACACCCTTGCCCAGGATCTTGTGGGTGTTTCGCTGCAGCTCAATCTGGTCAAACGCTTTCTACAGACAAACAGCCTGGAGCAGGCAAGCTCACAACTGGATGCAAGCAGAAAAACGGTCACGGCCGGGCTGGAGGCGGTGCGACAAAGCATCTGGAATTTGCGCGCCGATACATCGGTGGACAGCCTTCCCACGCGCCTGACCCAGTTGGTGCGGCACTACGCAACAAACGGGCGCGCACCCTATCTCAGGATTGGAGGTGCGTTCCGCAGGCTTGCGCCACGCGTGGAAGGTGAAGTACTTGGCATTGCGCAGGAGGCCCTGTTGAATAGTTCGAGGCATGCCGAAGCGACTCAGGTCTCAGTCTCGCTCCAGTACGAAACTGACGCATTGACGTTAATGATTCAAGATAATGGCCGAGGCTTTTCCATGGAAGAGACAAACAGGCAGCAGGGCCATTACGGCCTGCTTGGCATGCACGAGCGCGCAGATGCTCTCCGCGCAAGACTCACGGTCAACACGAACGTGGGCGAGGGTACAACGGTTCGTCTTTCCGTTCCGCTCGGCGACAAGGAGCACCGCATCGCGTGAGTGGGATTCGCGTACTTCTCGTTGAGGATCATGCCGTGGTTCGGCAGGGGTTGACCGCCCTGCTTTCCAGCGCTCCAGAGGTGGAGATCGTGGGTTCGGCAGCGGACGGTGTGGAGGGTCTTGCCGCGTTCCGCAAGCTGCTGCCGGACGTGACACTGGTGGACCTGCAGATGCCGCGCATGGGCGGCGTGGAGCTGATTCGAAGCGCACGGCAGGACTTTCCGGCAGCGCGCTTCATTGTGCTGACCACCTTTGATGGCGACGAGGACATTTTTCGGGCCATGCAGGTGGGTGCGAAAGCCTACCTGCTGAAGGGCATGGATGTGGAAGATCTCCTGAGTGCCATCAAGACCGTCCACGCCGGACGCGCGAGCGTGCCGCCGGCCATTGCGGAGAAGCTCGCACAGCGCGTGAGTTCACAGGAATTGACGACGCGCGAATTTGCAGTGCTTCAGCGCATCGTGGCGGGACGGGCGAACAAGGAAATCGCCGGGGATCTCAACATCTCCGAAGCGACGGTGAAATCGCATGTGAATAGCCTGCTCGGAAAACTTGGTGTTGACGATCGCACAAACGCCGCCGTTGTTGCGCTGAAAAGGGGCATTGTCCATCTGCCATGAGAACACTTCCTGAACAACGCTGGAGCAGGCTTCGGGCTGTGCCCCTGATCTGCTGTTTGCTACTCGTGGCCGGTGCTTCCGCGCAGTCGAAAGCCGCTTGGCGAGCAGCCACGCCGACCGAACTGGAAGCCGCTTTGCCGAACCGCGCCCTGGTCGGCAAAGAACGTATCGAAACGGAGATGCGTACCGCCTCCGGTATTGTGGACGGCCGTGGACACATCATCGGTGCTGTGGTGCTGATCACTGCCGGGTATGCCGCAGACGGCAAGTACTCACACTACCTCCTGGTGCAGACGCCCATCATGTTGGCGGATCACTTGCTGCCTTCCGGAGCGTACGTCGTTGGGTGGTCTCGTCTGGAGAACGGCTTGTCGGTTCACATCTTTGATGCTCTTTCAGGCAACGAGCGGGCCACCGTTCTCGCATTGCCAATTACCGGCTCTCGCCGCGTCGAAAGCTTTCACATCTGGCCGCCCGCAGAGCACTCCATCATCCAGATCGGACGCTACGCAGTGCCTTATAAGTTGGAGCCGGAGCGCTAGCAGGCACGATGTGCCTTTGCGTCACAAACCTATACTGGACGCATGAGCCTGTTGCTGGACCGGTCGCGCGAACTGCAGCGTCGCGCGGAACACTTCATTCCTGGCGGTGTGGATTCGCCGGTGCGTGCGTTTCGTTCCGTGGGCGGCGACCCGCCCTTTGTAGAGCGTGCTGAGGGTGCGTATCTCTACGACGCCGATGGCAATCGCTACGCCGACTTCTTTGGTTCATGGGGCCCCATGATCCTGGGCCATGCCGCGCCCGCGGTGGTGGAGGCTGTGCGTACAGCTGCAGGTAAGGGCACCAGCTTTGGCGCGTCCACGGCGGCAGAGGCGGAACTGGCTGCGTTGATTGTGCATGCCGTGCCGTCGATGGAGAAGCTGCGCTTTGTGTCGTCGGGTACGGAGGCGGTGATGAGCGCCATCCGCGTGGCGCGCGCGTTTACAGGGCGCAACCGCATCCTGAAGTTTGAGGGCTGCTATCACGGTCATTCCGACGCTCTGCTGGTGAAGGCAGGTAGCGGCGTGGCCACGCTGGGTATCCCTGGCTCGGCTGGCATCCCGCTGGAGACGACGCAGTTCACCACGGCCATCCGCTACAACGACGTGGACGAAGTGGAGCAGGTGTTTGCGCGGCATCCTGGCGAAATTGCCTGCATCATCCTAGAGCCGGTGGTGGGCAACGCGGGCACCATCCTGGCGCAGCCCGGTTATCTGCAGGCGCTGCGCGACATTTGCACGCGCGAGGGTGCGCTGCTGATCTTTGATGAGGTGATGACCGGCTTCCGCGTGGCGCTGGGCGGTGCGCAGGCGCTCTACGGCATCGTGCCGGACATGACCACGCTGGGCAAGATCATCGGCGGCGGCCTGCCGGTGGGTGCGTTCGGCGGCCGCGCGGAGATCATGAACCTGCTCGCGCCGCTCGGGCCGGTCTACCAGGCGGGTACGCTGAGCGGCAACCCGTTGGCCATGGCCGCAGGCATCGCTGCATTGTCGCTGCTCATCGAGGGTGGCGACAGCTTTTACGCCGCGCTGGGCGAGACGACGCGGCGCATTGCAGAAGGCGTGGCCGGTGCCGCGCAGGAAGCAGGCATTCCGCTGCATACGGCACGCGAGGGTAGCATGTTCACCTGGTTCTTCCAAGACGGCCCGGTGCACAATTTCGAGGATGCGGCCCGCAGCGATACCGCACGCTTTGGCCGCTTTCACCGCGGCATGCTGGAACGCGGCGTGTGGCTGCCGCCATCGCAGTTTGAGGCGGCGTTCGTGTCTTCGGTGCATGGGGAAAGGGAGATTGAGTCGACCGCGAACGCTGCCAAAGAGGTGTTTTCCGCGATGCGTGAAGAACCGGTGGTTCGGTGAAGCATGCCTTGTGGGGTCGTAACCACAGACGATTTCCGCGTCTGGTATGAAGAGGTGTTGAGCGCGGAGGAACAACGGAGCACTGCACGGTTGGTTGGCATGCTGGAGGAGTCAGGAACAGCATTGCCCTCCCTTACTCCTCTGGAATCCGAAGCTCGCGCCACAGCGGCATGGGAGAGCTTCGGATACAGCACCATGGCCGGCCGATTCGGTACTTTACGCCTTCGATCCGTTTCGAAATGCCGTGCTGCTTCTCGGCGGAGACAAGACCGGGATGAACGCTGGTACAAACGCGAAGTGCCTAGAGCGGATGATCTGATGGATTCGAGGATCGTCCATCGCTGAGTGACGCATTCACGGGCAATCCCCATCTCTGTCGCGTGCCTCCAACAATTTGCGAAGCCTTGCAGGGGCGTTGTTAGGTGTGCACCTAAGCCTTGTGGCGACGTATTGCGCGACAGTCGAATCCGACACGAAGGAACGCTCGCGATACAGGTAAGTTGAAGTCGTATCGGGCGAAGGTTTACGTCAGCTGCAGCTAAGCCTACAAGTCAAAAGGCCGCTCGATTGAGCGGCCTTTGTGCTGCACAGACAGCGTTTTTTTCTAGTAACTTTTCGCCGTCTCGAAGCGCTTGTTGACTTCTTCCCAGTTCACCGTGTTCCACCAGTTGGCCAGGTACTCCGGGCGCTTGTTCTGGTACTTCAGGTAATAGGCATGCTCCCATACGTCGTTGCCCAGGATGGGGTAGCTGCCCTGCGAGATGGGGTTGTCCTGATTGGGTGTAGTGATGATGGCCAGCTTGCCGCCTTTGTAGATCAGCCACCCCCAACCGCTGCCGAACTGCTTGGCCGTAGTC